>JBNGDU010000287.1:0-9743 GCA_049975025.1 Anaerolineae bacterium | reverse complement strand
CCATGGCAGCACGCCTGATCACTGTGAGACATCACCGCCGCACCTTTAGGGTTGGGCGGGACACGATGCGGAAATCTGACCCACACCCAATGTCCTAGATATCCTTGACAAAAGGGCACGACTTCGTTTATAATATGGGCATACAAACGAACACGAACAACTTTGTTCGTTCGCCTCAGTTGAAAAGGGAAGCCCAGTGCCTACTGTTAGGCAGATCGCAGAGCAAGCCGGCGTTTCTATCAGCACAGTCTCATTGGCCCTCAACAACAAGAAGGGGGTTTCTGACGCCACGCGACGGCGGGTGTTGGATGTCGCCGCTGAGTTGCGCCGCGAGGAAAAGATTCACCATGGCGCTGACGACCGCACGCGATCAGTGGACCGGCCTCTGCTCATCCTCGTGCTTCACCCGGCTAAGGTTGATGATGATGTCTTCAGTCAATCCCTCCGGGGCCTGTGGGCTGCGGTTGCGGGCGCCAACGTACAGTTGCAGCTTACCGTCAACGAACCCGACTTTGGTCCGTCCGATGTCAATCGCCTGTTGTTCTCTGACCCCGACCTGCTGCCTGATGGTGTGTTGGCTTTGGGAGCTCGCAAGGAGGAGCCGCTCTTGGATCTTGCCTTGGCCAAGGGGATTCCGTGCGTCCTTGTCCAGCGAGAGTGCGACGATCCTTCCATCTCGGCGGTGGGCGTGGACGAGACGAAGACCGCGTTCGAAGCCACCGAGCATTTGATCGAGCTTGGTCATCGAGCTATTGCCTTTGTTGGAGGAAGGTTGAGCTACGCCTACACCGATGGTCGTCTTAACGGCTATCGCCAGGCGATGGCTGCTCACGGGATCGAGGTGCCGCCCCGTTGGATCTCACTGGGTTGGGATCGAACCAGTATGGCTCGTGTGCTGGATCAAAGCCCCGAGATCACGGGTGTGGTCTTTATCGACGACGGCTTTGCGCTCGACTTCGGCCTGCCGGTTTTGCAGGAAGCCGGACTCAGAGTGCCTGACAACGTCTCGGTGGTCTCTTTCGATGACATTCGGGCCGTCCGGGAGTATAATCCTCCTATCACCTCCGCGGCCTATCCCTTCTACGAGATCAGTTTCCGGGCACTCAAGGTTCTGGAGGAACAGATCCGTGATCCATTGCTGAGTAGCCAGCATATTCGTTTCAATGCCACACTCAAAGAGCGTACTTCGACCGCGCCACCAGCAGTGGCACACGACTGAAATGAGCAAGCGACATACCGGCATTGGCCCTTTGCGTAGCTAGTCACCAGTGCGTCCGACAGGGACAGGGATGATGGAAGAAAAACCATATCTACTAGAGGTTAAGAACCTGAAGAAGCACTTCCCTATTCGTAGGGGAATCTTGTCTCGAGTGGTGGGCCAGGTCAAGGCGGTCGACGGCGTGAGCTTCTACATCCACCCCGGCGAGACGTTGGGCCTGGTCGGGGAAAGCGGCTGCGGCAAGACGACCACCGGGCAGGTCATCCTGCGCGGACTGGAGCCCACGGCGGGGGAGGTCTGGTTCCGCGACGCGGAGCTGGGCTGGGTCAACGTCTCCGAGGTCGACCAGCGGGAGCTCAAGCAGCTGCGCCGCAACATGCAGCTTATCTTTCAGGATCCCTATGCCTCCCTCAACCCGCGGATGACGCTCCTACAGATCGTGGGGGAGCCGCTCATCGTGAACGGCGTCGCCCGGGGTCGGGAGTTGGAGGATCGCGTCGCCGGGTTGTTGAAGACAGTGGGTCTTAAGCCTCAGCATATGCCCCGCTATCCGCACGCCTTTAGCGGCGGTCAGCGCCAGCGTATCGGGATCGCGCGGGCATTGGCGCTCAATCCGCAGTTTATCGTGTGCGATGAGCCGGTCTCCGCACTGGACGTCTCGGTGCAGGCTCAGGTCCTGAATCTGCTCCAGGATCTGCAGTCGCAGTTCGACTTGACTTATCTCTTCATCGCGCACAACCTGAGCGTGGTTGAGCACTTCAGCGATCGCGTCGCCGTGATGTACGTGGGCAAGCTGGTGGAGCACGCGTCCACGACGGAGCTCTTCCGGAACCCGCAGCATCCTTACACCGAGGCGCTGCTCTCCGCCGTGCCGAAGCCGGATCCGCTGGATCAGTCGGAGCCTATCGTGCTGCCGGGCGACGTGGCCGACCCCGCCAATCCACCCAGCGGCTGCTACTTCCACCCTCGTTGTCGGTACAGCATCGACCGGTGCGTCCACGAGGAACCCGAGCTGCGGGAGATTCTGCCGGACCACTTCGTGAGCTGTCACCGTTCTGAGGAGATTTCTCTGGAAGGGATCTAGCCCCTGCCTGATCCAGCATCTGTCTAGAGAATTCGGAGACACTGTGGGGCCTATGCCATCCAAGGTAACCGGACACCAATCGGTTTCCGGTCGACCTGCAAGCACATCTGGAGAGGAGGTACTTCTGGACATAGATGGAATGGATGCTTACCTTCGGCTTGTCTGTGTTAAGTAGATACGCTTACCCAAAACAGGAGGAGTAGATCGATGAGTGACGAGGAGAAGAAGACACGGATTTCGCGCCGGCAGTTCATGAGGCTGTCGGCGACGGCGACCGCAGGTGCGGTGTTGGCAGCGTGTGCTCAGACGGAGACGCCCATGGCGGAGCCTGAGGAGGAGGCGGAGCCCACGGCGACAACGGAACCCGAGCCCACGGAGGCCCCGGAGCCCACGGCGACCCCATTGACGGTGGAGGAGGAGGAGCCGGAGCCCACCGAGGTGGTCTCGCAGTATCAGGAAGCACCGATGCTGGCCGAGATGGTCGAAGCAGGAGAGTTGCCTCCGGTTGACGAGCGCCTTCCCATGAACCCGCGCGTGCTCGAACCCTATCACAGCATCGGGAAGTACGGCGGCGCGTGGCGCAGGGCCTTCCGCGGTGCGTCCGATCGCTTCGGCGTCCACACGACGATCGCCGAGCACCTGCTGGAGATCCGCCAGGAGGAGAACAACGGCGATATGACGCTTTACTCCAACGTGGCGGATAGCTACGAGGTCAATGATGACGCCACGGAGTTCGTCTGGCACCTGCGTGAGGGCATGCGGTGGTCTGACGGCACCCTCATGAGCTCCGAGAACGCTGTCTGGTGGTACGAAAACGTTTTCTTGAACGATGAACTGGCGCCTAACCGCAAGTACGACAACGTGCGTCAGGAGGACTATCTGACCGGCATTGAGGCGGTGGACGACTGGTCCTTCAGGTGCACCTACAGCAAGCCCAACTCGACGCTGCCGCTGGGCGTCGTGCGCGGCGAGGCCTGGGGCACGGTCGGTGGGCTCAACTTCATGGTCCCCCACCACTATCTCAAGGACTATCACATCGACTTCGCCGACGAGGAGTTCCTGAACTCGGTTATCGAGGAGAAGGAGGCTAACTCCTGGGTGGAGCTCTGGATGGGAGGCCCCATCGGCATGTTCTTCTTCAACCCCGACCTGCCGATGGTGGGCCCGTGGGTGATGAAGGTGCCCGTGCCCGCCGAGCAGATCGTGCAGGAGCGCAACGCCTACTACTACCAGGTCGATCCTGAGGGCAACCAACTGCCATATATGGATCAGATCACCCACCTCTTCTACGAGAGCCAGGAGACCTTCAACCTGCGCCTGATCAGCGGTGAGGTGGACCTCCAGTTCCGCAAGGTCGACATCGCCGACTACCCGCTCTTCAAGGAGAACGAGGAGCAGGGCGGTTACGAGGTCTACGAGTGGACGCAGGACGGCAGCGCTGGCTATCAGGTCAACCCCACGCCCCGGGATGACGAGGGCAACCTGCTCGAGGAGCAGATGGCCATCGTGAGCCAGGCGGACTTCCGCCGTGCGCTCTCGCTGGCGATCAACCGCGAGGAGATCAACGAACTGGTCTATAACGGTCTTTCTAACCCGCGCGGCGCAGCGCCCATCCCCGGTTCCCCGGTCTTCAAGACGGAATACGAGGAGATCTGGGCCGACTACGATCCGGACCAGGCGAATCTGCTCCTAGATGGGCTCGGCCTCACCGAGCGTGACAACGACGGCTTCCGGCTGCGGCCGGACGGAGAGACGCTGACGTTGCGGATGGACGTCGACTCCAACCCCGGATCGGCCGGCGAGAGGCAAAACCAGCTGGTGAAGGAGTACTGGGAGGCCGTAGGCGTCAGGGTGATCATCAACGCGATGGAGCGCTCGTTGCGTGAGACGGTGCAGTTCAGCGATCGCTACTCGGTGATTGCCGCGGGCATCGGCAACACGGCGGTGCCGCTCTCCTACGACGGCTGGCACGGCGGTCCCGGCGGTGGCTACGCGCGCTACATGCGGAACCCGCCCGGCGAGCCCATGCCGGAACTGGCGGTGGAGCCCCCGGAGGGCGATCCCTACTGGGAGGTCTACGCCTTGATCGAGCAGGCCTACTACGAGACCATCGACATCGATGAGGCCCACGAGGTGCTCAAGCAGGCGCTCGACATCTACTACGATCAGTGCTATCGCATTGGCACCTGTGGCGCCGCGCCCCAGCCCGTGATCGTCACCAATCGGATGAAGAACGTGCCCAACGGCGTCACCCAGGGCAATGCGCTGATGCAGATCAACATGGCACAGCCTGCGCAGGTGTACATCGACGAGGGGTAGCGGCGTCGATTGGTAGCAGCACGACGAATGAAACGTGATCGGAGCACAGACAACGAGTAACCAGTAACGGGTAAGGTCTGGTCGAGAAGATGGTCCGGATTTCCATCGGCACCTTCTCGACCGACCTTTAGTCGTTACCCGTTACTCGTTGCTCCGATCACGCTTCGCAGATTACCGTTTTCTCACTTTCCGAAGCGAGGGGTATCTATGCTGGAATACATCATCCGGCGTATCCTGTGGGCGGTTCCGACGCTCATTATGATCTCGATCATCGCCTTTGTGGTGATTCAGTTGCCGCCGGGCGATTTCCTGACCTCCTATATCGCGCAGATTCGCCTGGACGAGGGCGATCTCGCCGCCGAGGAGGCCGTCCGAAGCGGACGCATCGCGGTGTTGCGCGAACGGTATGGTCTGGACCAGCCTCTGCCTGTTCAGTACTGGAAGTGGATTACCAACATCGTGCTTCGCGGCGACTTCGGCTACTCATTCGAGCAGAAGATAGGCGTCAGGTCCTTGATCTGGGACCGGCTGGCGTTGACCGTGGTGCTATCCGGCGCGACGATGCTCCTCACCTGGGTGCTGGCCATCCCCATCGGGGTGCTCTCGGCGGTCAAACAGTACTCGATCGCCGACTACGTCTTCACGGCCATCGGCTTTATCGGACTCGCTATTCCCAACTTCCTTCTCGCCCTTATCCTGATGTGGATCGCTTTCCGCTACTTTAACACCAGTATCACTGGTCTCTTCTCACCGGAGTACATCGATGCGCCCTGGAATTGGGCGAAGATCGTCAACCTGCTGGAGCATCTTTGGTTGCCGATCCTGATCCTGGGGCTGAGCGGCACCGCCAGCCTGATCCGCACGATGCGCGCGAACCTCCTGGACGAGCTCAACAAACCCTACGTCGAGACGGCGCGCGCCAAGGGGGTCAAGGAGAGTACGTTGATTTGGCGGTACCCCGTGCGCGTGGCGCTGAATCCCTTCGTCAGCACGATCGGCTGGGCGCTGCCGCGGTTGGTCTCGGGCTCCACGATTGTCTCGGTGGTGTTGAGCCTGTCGACCACGGGGCCGCTGCTACTGCACGCGCTCACGTCCCAGGATATGTTCCTGGCGGGCGCCTTTATCCTGATGCTCAGCTCATTGACCGTGATCGGGACGTTGCTATCGGACATCCTGTTGGTCATTCTCGATCCACGCATCGCATACAGCCGAGGTCGACGTGGCTGAGTCCCCCAACTTGCTGGTGTTTCTGACGGACGAGCAGCGCTACGACACGCTGGCGTGCTACGGCAACGGAGAGATCCGAATGCCGAATCTGAACGCGCTGGCAGCGCAGAGCTGCGTGGTCGAGGAGGCCTATTGCACGCAGCCGGTCTGCACGCCTGCCCGAGGCAGCTACCTGACCGGGCTCTATCCGCACGCTCACGGCGCGTGGTTCAACAACATCCCGCTGTCCTCCGACGCCAAGTGCTTGCCTGAGTATCTGCCGCAGGGTGAGGCCAACGGTTACGCCACGGCCTACTTCGGCAAGTGGCATCTGGGCGACGAGATCTTCGCGCAGCACGGCTTTCAGGAGTGGCGCAGCGTCGAGAGCACGTGGGTCAACTACAACAAGCACTTCTCTGAGGGACGAGACAAGTCGGCGAAATCCACCTACCATCACTATCTCCGTCGTCGTGGCTACAAGCCCGACGCTGACCAAGGTACGAGCTTCTCGCGGGATCTGACGACGAAGCTGCCGGAGCGCGACGGGAAGCCGGCCTATCTGGCAAGGGAGGCCAGCCGCTTCATCCGCGAGCATCAGGACGAGCCGTTCGCTCTCTATGTAAGCTTCTTAGAGCCGCACATGCCGTTCTACGGTCCCCGGGATGACCAGTATGACCCTGACGAGGTGCCGCTGCCCGCTAACTTCGACGCGGTGCCCGGGGAGAATGACCCGCTACGGGCGCGTCTCGGCTACCTCCGGTTCTTCCACGAGGGGTTTGAGCGTTATGATCTCTCGGGCGAGGCGGGATGGCGACAGCTCGTCGCCTCTTACTGGGGTCTGTGCTCGCTCATCGACACACATATCGGCAGGGTCATGGCGACGTTGGACGAGTGTGGCCTGATGGACGACACGATTGTGGCCTTCACCTCGGACCACGGGGACATGATGGGCTCCCACAGGCTTTTGGGGAAGGGCGTGATGTACCAGGAGTCGGTGCGGGTGCCGCTTCTCGTCCGGTTGCCGGGTCAGACGACGCAGCGTCGTATCACCGGCCCCTTCAGTCAGATCGACCTGGCGCCGACGCTTCTGGATCTGATGGAGCAGCCGGTCCCCGACACGCACGGGGTCTCCCGGCGCGAGTTGGTGGAGGCAGGTGGTGCGTTGGACGAGGATGCTTTCATCCAGTGGAACTGCCATCCGCCCGCGCCCGACCGCGTCTATCCCTCTTACGTTCTCGAGGCAGCCGGGAGCGCTGCGCGTGCTGCAGACGCCTATGCCGATGAGGTCCGGACCCTGATCACCCCGGATGGTTGGCGGTTCACCTACAGCCCCGCGGGGGATCACGCGCTCTTTAACCTGCGGGACGATCCCGGTGAGCGGGTCAACTTGGCGCACCGACCCGATTACCGGTCGCTGATGGGCGAGCTGACGGCCCGCATGCGCGACCGGCAGGCGAGCGTAGGGGATCCAAAGATGGTGCCGGAGACGCCATCTTGGTAGAGTTGACAGCTTGATTGGAACAGCAATGGAGCGGAAGTATGACAGAACGTGAAGAGTCCGTAGATACCGCACAGCAAACCTCGCCCGTGACGGAGCAGGCGTCTGAGCTCGTTTCGGTCACGGCGCCGGAACCTGGCACGCCACCGACCATACCGGATGAACCTACCCAGGCGGCGCTGGATCAGGAGGGCGTCGAGATGGACGCCGACTTGGAGGGGGGCGTGACCAGCGAGAAGGGCGAGCGCTTCTTTGTGGCATCCCAGTGGCAGTTAATGTGGTGGCGTTTTACGCGCCATCGGCTGGCTGTGGCAGGGAGCATCGTGGTGATCTTCTTCTACCTGGTCGCTGCATTTGCCGAGTTCCTGGCGCCCTATGATCCCAACGATTACTCGGCCTTGCACAAATTGGCACCACCTCAACTCATCAGGTTTGTGGACAGTGAAGGGCGCTTCTCGTTGCGACCCTTCGTCTACGGACTGGAACGGGAGCGCAATCCCGAGACGATGGCCTGGATCTATACGAACAACACCGAGGCCAAGCATCCTCTGAAGCTGTTTGTCTCGGGCGATCCGTACGAGTTCTGGGGGCTTTTTGACGCCGATCTTCACCTGTTCGGCATCGAGGAGGCTGAGGGCGCGACGATGTTCCTGCTCGGGGCCGATGAGTTGGGACGCGATGTCTTCTCGCGGATTGTTCACGGGACGCGCACGTCGATGTCCATAGGCCTGCTGGGTGTTCTGATCAGCCTCTTCCTGGGCCTGCTCCTGGGTGGACTGTCCGGTTATCTGGGAGGTTGGATCGATATGGCGATTCAGCGGGTCATCGAGCTCCTCCAGTCGCTGCCGAAGATCCCGCTCTACATGGCATTGGCGGCGGCGATGCCTCTGGAGTGGGGCTCTACCCGGGTCTACTTCATGATGGTCACCATCCTCTCAGTCATCGGGTGGTCCGGCATGGCCCGTGTGGTGCGCGGGCGGTTCTTGAGTCTGCGCGAGGAGGACTTCGTCAAAGCCGCGAGGCTCTGCGGCTCCGGTGAGCTGCGGATCATATTCCGCCACATGATGCCCTCGTTTCTCAGTCACATCATCGCGGCGACGACGCTGGCCATCCCGGCGATGATCCTGTCGGAGACCTCCCTGAGCTTCCTGGGCGTGGGGATGCGTCCTCCCGCAGTGAGCTGGGGTGTCTTGCTTCAGGAGGCGCAGAACATCCGGACGGTGGCCTACTCGCCTTGGTTACTGACGCCGGGCCTCGCCGTTATCATTATCGTGATGGCCTTTAACTTCATGGGCGATGGCCTGCGTGACGCTGCGGACCCCTACGGACTGACCTGATCTGGGAGATTTGCCTAGGAGGCACGATCGATGATCAAGAAGCTTACCGAACTCGCGAGCCCGGACCTGAGTCCGCAGGCCACGACGCGTGCCCTGCAGGTTGCGATCGACGAGGTCGCCGCCCGGGGCGGGGGGACCGTCCAGATTCCCACCGGGGAGTGGACGGTCACGACGGTCTATCTTCGTAGCGGCGTCACGCTGCACCTCGATTACGGGGCCGTGCTCAAGGCCTGTCACGACATCGATCTCTATCCGGAGCACCCACGAGGTCACAACAAGAGCCGTCAGCGCTATCATCTGATCTTCGCCGACGACTGTGAGCATATCGCGATCAGGGGCGAGGGCATGATCAACGGGCAGGGGATGGCCTTCTGGCACGAGCCGGCGCCGGGCACCCCGTGGTACCGCGCCAACCCGCGCCGGATCAGCCCGTTGATCGAGCTGCGTAACAGCCGTCACGTGGTGCTCGAGGACCTCACAATCCTCGACAGCCCTGGATGGACGGTGCATCCCTATAACTGCGATCACGTCAGGATCCGAGGGTTGACCCTCGACAGCCACATGTACGGCCCTAACACCGACGGCATCGACGTCAACGGCTGCCACGATGTCTTCATCAGCGATTGTTATGTCAGCGGTTGTGACGACGCGATCATCCTCAAGTCCACCGTCGACGCGCGCTCGACGGAGCGCGTGACCGTGACGAACTGCGTCCTGGCGACCAAGTGCGGTGCGCTGGGATTGGGCGCGGAGTGCACCAACTCCATCCGCGACGTCGCCTTCAGCAACTGTGTCGTCAAAGAGGCCCTGCGCATGATCGCCATCGAGATGTGGACGCCGGGGACCATCGAGAACGTGGTTTTCTCCAACATCACCGGGCGGACGATGACCGACATCCCGGTGGAGCGTCCCATCTACATCGACATCCAGCAGCACAGGCAACCGGAGCCCTACACACTGGGCGAGTTGCGCAACGTCTCGATCAGCAACTTCACCGCGACAACCCGTGGACGCGTGCTGTTGACGGCCCAGGACGGCGCGATGTTGGAGGACGTGACCCTGCGCGACGTGCAGTTGATC
>JBNGDU010000286.1:0-9773 GCA_049975025.1 Anaerolineae bacterium | reverse complement strand
ACCGACGTCCGCTGGTTTGCCAACAGACCCAGGGCCCTTTATACTTAGGTGTACCCGTAGGCGAGGTACTTAGCCCCAGCTGCGGGCACAAGCTGCCGAAGACAGCGGAGGAAACAATGAATTTGAAGATCCGTAGTGAGTTGGATAAAGAGCTTAACACCCTTCGTGACATGCTCTACCGCATGGAGGGTCTTGTGAGCGAGTCGCTGCAGCGTGCTGTCGTGTCTTTGAAGAAGCGAGATGCTGAGCTGGCACAGCAGGTCATCCGTGACGACGACGCCGTGAACCGACTTCGGTGGGAGATCGAGCAGTACTGTGTGAATGTGATCGCCACGCAGCAGCCGGTGGCTACCGACTTGCGCATGATTCTGGCCGTGGTTCACATCGCCGTTGAGCTGGAGCGCATGGGCGATCACGCCGCCGGGGTTGCCAAGGTCACATTGGAGATCTGTGATGAGTCCTTGCTCAAGCCCCTTATCGACCTGCCCCGGATGGCAGAGATCGCTATCGAGATGGTGCACGAGGGCGTTAGGGCGTTTATCAACGGCGATGCGGAGGTCGCGCATAGCATCATCGAGCGCGACGACGATGTGGATGCACTTCACAACCAGATATTTCGCGAGCTCATCACCTATATGCTGGAAGATCCCTCGACGATCCGCCGCGCCACGCACCTGCTTTGGGCCTCGCATGCCGTCGAGCGGTTTGCCGATCGGGCGACCAACATCGCGGAACGGATTCTTTTCGTGACGTCGGGGCGGCTTGAGGATTTGACCTCGGAGTCCACAGAGGCCGGGATCACGCCTGATGAGGCGTGTGAGGTGTGATAGGGCTGGGTGAGTTGGTGCAGCCCACAGGCTAGAGGCTCTAGCTCACTTCAGGCTTGTCGCAGGCTGCGGCGTCCCGCCCGGCGTTGTAACCTGCGACAAGCCTGCTTCTTTCTGACTTCGGTGGTCAGCTTTCGCGCAGCCAGACCTGCATGGCGCCGGGTTCACGATTGGCCCAGGCGAAGTACGGCACGGCTGTGATATGCAGTGGCTGTCGTGTCCCTGTGGCGTTGCTCCTCTTCGCCCTCTCGGTGCGGTAGGGTTCTGTCTCCCACGCAGGTTCGGGCGGCGCCACGAAGGCCTCACCTTCGATAACCTGCACGCCGCCGAGCAATTCGCGTTGGAAGCTGCTCTCCAGCACGGCGTCCGGTGGAACAACCACGTCGCGGAGGTCGATGTCTGGGTGGTCCGTACCCTCCAGACAATAGAGTAGGGGGCCTCGCATCAACGCGATACGCCCTGTGTTCTCCAGCATGTACGGATGCGCGGCTACCCGCCGAACCGGCATTGGGAGTTGGATACAGACCGAATCGCCGACCGCCCAGGTCCGCCGCATCCGGACGTATTGGCCCGGTCGCACGTCACCGGGACAGGTACCGCCGTTGATGCGCACGGTGGGGCGATAGCGCTCCTCGTCCTCCTCGCACCAGGCGGGGATCCGGACGTTGACCGCGAAGTGTCCGGGGGTCAGCATCTCCACGATGATCTGCCCATCCCAGGGATAGCGGGTGCGCTGCACCAGCTTGACAGTCTTGCCCTCTGGGAGCGTAAGTTCGCTCTCGTTGGCGGCATACAATTGGAGCCACACAGCTCCCTCGGAGTCAGGGTCCTCGGATACGCTGTAGAGATACCCGGAGACGGTGGCCAGCGTGCGGGCGATGTTGGGAGGACAGCAGGCGCAGCGATACCAGGGCTGCCGACGATAGGCGTCCTGGGAGGTCCGCCCGTCCGTGGCCAAGGGATTGACGTAGTAGTAGCCTGTGCCGTCCAGCGAGATGCCGGGGAGCACAGCGTTGTAGAGCGCGCGCTCCGCGACGTCGGCGTAATGCGGCTCACCATCAAGTTGCGACATACGCCAGGCCCACATAAAGTTGGCAATGCCGGCGCAGGTCTCCGCGTAGGCGCGCGCGTTAGGAAGCTCGTAATCCGCGCCAATCGCATCTCCTTGGTGGCGACCCCCAAGCCCTCCGGTGACATACATCTGGCGACGATACATTCGCTTCCATAGCCGGTCCAGGGCAGCGCGGAGCCGCTCGTCGTCCAGCTCGGCGTAGATATCGGTCGCGCCGGCACTGAGATAGGCGGCGCGGACAGCGTGACCGGTCAATGCCTCTAGATCTCGGAAAGGCTCATGGTCCTGATGGTACCCGCCGCCGCCAATCAGGCCTTGCCCGCGCGCGTTCAGGAAATAGGCAGCCTGCTCAAGGTAGCGGCGATCTCCCGTCACCCGGGCCAGCTCGACCAGCCCCATCTCGATCTCCGGATGCCCGGGAACGCCCTGTCGGTGCTCCTCTCCCGGACCGAAGGTCTCGCATATCAGGTCGGCGAAGCGCCGTGCGACATCCAGCAGGCGCCGCCCCCCGGTCGCTCGATAGTGCGCGACGGCGGCTTGGAAGAGATGCCCGGCGCAGTACAGCTCGTGCAGGTCACGGAGGTTGGACCATCGCTCAGCCGCCCGTTCGAAGGTGAAATACGTGTTCAGGTAACCACTGGGCTCCTGAGCCGCCTCAATCAGGGCGATGACGTCCTCCACCATGCGGGCCAAGTCCGGGTCGTCGTCGGTGGCCAACGTCCAAGCCGCGGCCTCCAACCATTTGTAGACATCACTGTCGTTGAAGACGAGTCCCTGGTAGTCCATCTGCGGTTGTCCGGCGGCGCGGCGGAAGTTATCCAGCCTTCCGGTCGTCTCCAGCTGTTGATACTGCGCGCGCAACGTGGACCGGCGGTTGAGGTCTCGGCGTGGACGCCAGAATCCGTCGGTAAGCTCGACTGCATCGAGAGCGACCGGCTTGAGGTCGGCGTGAGCGCTTGTTCTGGTGTCGACAACGAGTGCCTCGGGCTGATGATGTCCTTCATTCATCGTTGGCTCCTTGTTCTTATTTCAAACGCCGTGACGGGTATGCTTATCTCAGGCGCACACCCGCTTATGCCGGCGTCGATGCATGTGTCTGAAAGGCTCTCCCACACATTTCACCCGTGGGTCGGCTGCGACGCAAGACCAATACGCCGGGTCAGTACCTCAATACCGTCTCGTGACTCTTTTTCACGAATCGCAGCACGCGGCCCAGCCGGTCAAGATCCCCTATGGTCACCTTAAGCCAGCGTGTGATCTCCCGCTCACCGGCGTGAAAGGGCTCCGTCTCAAAGGCCTCCCCGAGCGTCTCGCGGTCATGTTTCCGTATCTGCGTGATCACCACACCCTCACTGACCAGAAAGGCGAATAGCTTACCGTCAGCCAGGTAGGCGGGACATCCGAACATATCGCGCTTCTTGACCTTGTCCCACCCCATCACCTCGCGTTCGAAGGCCTCGCGTAGCTCTTTTCCCTCCGACTCTGTGTAGTAGATCACGGTGCAGACCGCCGCTTTTCCGATCTGCTCAAAGACTCGCGTGTCCATCCCGCAGACTCCGTCTGCGACAAGAGATAACTCACGGCACCGTCGTCGTAGCGGACGAGCTTGTGAGGCGCCTCACTGTCGTACCACGCTGCGAGCGTTCTCTCCTGATCGCTGGCGTCTGCATAGCTTACGGTGACCTTCCACGTTACGTAGTTGCCCGACGGTGTCCAGACCGGCTCCCCTCCGGCGACCTGGACGAACGCGTCGTAGAGCCGGATGGACCCCGCGTCGGTCGTCTGGACCAAGACAGCCTCACCGCCGTAGGGGAGCTCAAGTGGCATGGCACTGAGGCGCCACGCCCACTCGTGGGGCATCAGGATCAGGCCCTCTTCGGCGGATGCAGTTGACACGGTGTCCGCTGTCGTGTCCCCATCCGGGTTGCGCAGGGTCACTTCGGCTTTGCCAGCGACGTAGCTGAGCCGCAACTGCCTCTCGGAGACCTCCTCATCGGAGGTCAGCTCTTCGAGAGCTAGCGCTTCATCCGTCCAGGTGGCTTCCAGTGACCAGGTCTTGGCCTCTGTGTACAGCATAGCAGCTGCAGCCGCAGGTAGATCGTAAGGCAGATCCTCGATGCTGCGCAGACCCCCTGCCAATCCAGGCATCTCGTCCGCCAGATCGAATCCCTCGTGGTCAGCTTGACAGCTTAGGCCGAAACGGTCATCGTCGACGGAGCGGGTACACGTCGCCGTACCCAGCTCGCGGCCCAAGGGATTCCGTACTGTGTAGTCCCAGCGATGGGTCTCCTGCCAATCCGCCGGCGCTGTCAGCTCTATGACGTTGTTCAGAAAGGTCTCCGGGAATCTGCTGACCAGCAGCTCCGTGCCGGCGGCGTAGCCGTAGATGCCTAGGAGCAGGATCATCGGCACGGCCCACGCCCATCTAAGCCAGCGCCGTTGCGGCGGCGCAGGTGAGAGCTGCGGCGGCTGTGTGCGTTGCCAGAGAAGCCACAAGGCCACGTAGGACACCGGCGTGATCAGTATGCCGAAGCAGACCAACATCCCTGTCAGCCCGCCAACCACTTCCATAGGAAGGAAGCTCGTGGTGATCAGGAGCACCGTGGCAATCGTGTTGTAGGCGGCGTGCATGGCTATGGTGGGAAGGAGCGATCTTGTGCGCCACGCCACAAACCCGAGCGCCAGGGCGATGGGCACGAGGGCGAAGACGCCCTGGAACCGCAGGTGATAGAGCGCGAATATCAAGCCGCCTGCGATGACCCCGGGCCAGGGCCCCGGACGCTCAAAGGCGCGCTGGATATAGCCTCGAAACATGATCTCCTCAGCCACCGGCGCAACAACCATCGTCGTCAAGGCGAGAGCTATAGCCTCCGGAGCGTTTCTGGGGAACATGGCGGGCGTGACCGGTGTGCTGTACCCAAGGATCAACATGGAGAGGACATTGAGCAACACGCCCGTCATCCACATGCCGGGCACGATCGCAAGCGCCATCAGGACTTGCTGTCGACCGGGTAAGCGCAGTCGCGCGGTTTGGGGTATGGAGAGGTCCTCCAGGCGGATAAAGACCAGCGCCATCAAGGCCAGTGCAATCTCCACGGCGATGCCGAGAGCATAACGAGCGAGTGTGTCGGTCTCGGGACGGCTGATCAGCACCAGCGCGCCGATGCCCAGTGTGAGATAGATGCCTGCCATAAGACGCGTAGGATGCTGCTTCGTTGTCACATCGTCGCGGGTGTCGTGCGTCTCTGGTTTGTTCTGGTTCATCCTCGGATCTGCTCGGCTTCTAGGTCGTCGGCTCAGTGTCATGTAGCTCTTGGTCGACCAGGTGGCCTGGTCGTTCGCCCCTCAGGCGCGTCCCCCTTCGGCTTCCATACCGGGTATGCGAACACGACGCTCGATCCTATGCATGAGCCACGTCATGAACAGGACGATGGCCAGGTAGACCAGACCGACAAAGGGCAACATCGTCATCTGGTTGTAGTACCTGTTCATGATCCTGCGAGCACGTCCAAAGAGGTCGGCGACGGCGATCAGCGACACGACCGATGTGTACTTCACCATGTAAGCGGCTTCGTTGGACCAGGGCGCCACGACCAGGCGGAGCGCCTGCGGTAGAATGATGGACCGGATGGATTGCAGGCGCGTCATTCCCAACGCCCGGGCCGCCAGCATTTGACCGGCGCCGATGGCCTGAAGGGCGCCGCGGAAGTACTCAGCCTGGTAGGCGCCGCTGTTCAGGCCTAGCGCAGCGTAGGCCGCGGTCATCGGCCCGAGCACCAACACCCCATCCGGCAAACCGAGCCTGACCAGCAGGTTGTTAAGGCCGGGGTCCGCCAGCCCATAGTAGATGAAGAAGAGCTGCACCAGCAGAGGTGTTCCCCGAAAAACATCCACATAGGCGGTCACGATGGCCTGAACCCACTTCGGTCCATAGACGCGCAGCAACGCTGAGGGTAGGCCGATGAGGAATCCTATCGCCAGAGCTCCCAAGCTCAGCTGAAGCGTGACGAGAAGGCCCTCGCCAAGGGCGGGCCAGACCAAGTCCCAGAAAGCAGCCAGCTCACTCATGCTCGTGTCCCACTCCTCCCCTGGTGCGCGAAAGAGATCACTCGCCCTCCTCGCCGTAGAGTTCCGTGATCTTGCCGAGGAACTCAGCTGTCCGCGGACGCTGGGGATTGTAGAAGAGCTGCGCGGGTGGGCCCTCCTCGACGATGTTCCCGGCCTCCATAAAGATAATGCGGTTCGACACCTCCCGAGCGAATCCCATCTCGTGGGTGACGACAATCATCGTCATTTGTTCCTCGGCGAGTTTCTTCATCACCATGAGGACTTCGCCGATGAGCTCCGGATCGAGGGCGGAGGTCGGCTCGTCGAAGAGCATCACCTTAGGGTTCATCGCCAAGGCTCGGGCGATGGCCACCCGCTGCTTCTGACCGCCCGACAGCTGGCCCGGGTAGGCGTCCGCCTTGTCCTCCAACCCCACGCGTTCCAGCTCGAAGCGCGCCAGGTCATAGGCGGCTTTTTTGGCCATCCCTTTCACCTTGATGGGAGCTACGGCGATGTTCTTGAGGGCGGTGAGATGGTTGAACAGGTTAAAGTCCTGAAAGACCATCCCGACATCGGTGCGCAGGGCGTTGATGTCGCATTCCGGGTCGGTGACCTCAACATCGCCAACCCAGATCCGGCCCGCGTCGGGCTCCGTGAGGAAGTTGATACAGCGCAGCAGCGTGCTCTTGCCGGTACCACTGGGACCGATGATCACGACGACCTCGCCCTCCCGGACGTCTAGGGAGACGCCCCGCAGTACGGTGAGGTCGCCATAGGTCTTGTGTAGACTCTCGATGCGAACGATTGGCTTCGTGTCGATAGAATCAGGCATAGTCTCGTTCTTTCAGGTCAAGCGAGGGGCTGAGAGCCCAATCGACGACAATCCTGCAATCTGACGATCAAGCTGACAAGGCCCTGATCGACTCCTGAGGCCTTCAAAGCTCCACCAGCGTCACGTCGTCTGCTTCGAGATCCAGTATCGCGAAGGTGGGAACCCGCCAGCGCACGTTGTTGAGCGCGCCGGGATTCAGCACGCGCGTCGAGCCGACCCTATCATTCTCGGGACGATGGCTGTGACCGTAGATCACGTAGTCGTAGTCCTGAGACTCTATCAGGTCGCGCCAGGTCTTGGTCGTGCCGCTGTGCGTCATAGCGACCCTAGCACCGTTAAGGCTCAGCTTGTGCACTGACCTGAGCCGTCCTGAACCGAAGAGCTCATTGGATACCGGCACGAGTCCAGGATCGTGGTCCATGTTGCCCCTGGCAATCCAGAGATCAAAGCCGCTAAAAAGCCGCAGCGTCTGGGTGCTGGTGATGTCCCCCGCGTGCAGCACCGTTGTGACGTCCTCCGCGCGCAGACGGGAGAGCGCGCGCTTGATATTCCTCTGGTGGTTGTGTGTATCCGAAATAAGGCCTATGCGCATTTCTCTTCTGAGCCAGGATCAATGACCGGTTGGCGCGCTGCGGCAACCGGACTAAGACGTTCGAACGTCGACGACTTTGACGCTCTCGATCTCCTCAAGAACTTTGACCAGCGCGTCCTGATCGACAAGGCAGACCTTGACCACCAACACACCGTGCCGACCTTCACCGCTGGCGAAAGTCCCCAGCGTCACGATGTCCCCGCCAATACTGGCGATCGCGCCGGCGATCTGGCTCAACACGCCCGGCCTATCCTCAACATGGAGGGTCACCCGAATGCCCTCATCGCGAGCGCCCAGCATCTCCAGCATCGCCTTAAAAATGTCGGTCTCGGTGATGATGCCCACCACCTCGTCTCTCCGCACGACCGGCAGGCCGCTGACGGTGTTATCGACCATAACGCGGGCTGCTTCCTCAAGCGGCGCATCTTCTGTAATCGTCACCACGTCTTTGGCCATGATCTCCTTGATCTTGAGTTTGGAGAGCAGATAGCCGATCTCATAGACGTTGAGACTGGTGGCAGGCGAGGGGGACGCGTAGAGTAGGTCCTTCTCAGCTACGATGCCGACAAGGCGTCCTCGCTTGTCCAGAACGGGCATGCGCCGGACTGCAGCCTGGCGCATGACGTTGAGCGCTTCGGATACCGGGGTATCCGGCGTGACGGTAACCGGATCTCGGGTCATGCGATCTTTCACTAACATCGTCGTCTCCTCACACCACTACCTGTGGACGTTCGTTTGGTCGGGTGCGCGCCGGCCCGATCTTGGTAGGGGGCCTGATGGCGCGCCATTCTACTAGCTTGGTAGATACTCGCTCGGATTTCGTTGGTTCCCCAGGGATCTAACCCCGCTATTATGACACAGGGTGGTCATTTGACAACTGGAGGCTGTGTGTTCCGAAGTGGGGGGTGATCCCGGATGGAGGCTGCTCGCAGCGCCATCTAGCATGGGTTTGCCTCACTTTGGAGCACACCCTCGCGATAGGTCTGCCCGAAGACCGCCGCGCCGATGAGGATGAAGTAGAAGGCGACCGGCGCGGCGGCGAGAGGCACAATGGCGCAAAACACGATCGTATAGTAGGCCAGGATAAGCCCAACATAGAAGAGCGTGAAAAGGCCTGACATGATTATCCAAGCCGCGAAGTAACCCAGCTTGTTGTTCCGAAGGTACGCCCACCATTTGGAGAGACGGAATGCCGCCCCGATCCTGTCTTGGGCCACGGCATGCACCGTCGCCATAGGAAGCGGCACCGCCCCAACGACAAGCAAGAGGCTGCCGAGTGACATGCTGACAAAGAGTACGACCAGGCTGCCCAGGAGCGCGAAGGGGAAGAAGGTCATCACCTCGGGCGTCCGCTCCGCGAAGATGCTCAGCAGCGGTGTCAGCAACGTGGCGCCCACGTAGAGCCCAAAACCACCGATCAGAACCACAAGACCCGGCAGTGCGTAGACGGCTTGGATCGCCAGACAACGCAGCCCATGCAGTCCCAGATCTCTCCAGTCATCCCAAGCCGGCAAGGTCAGCCTCCTGCCCTCAATGGCCTGGCGCATGACGCGGGTCGCGTAGCCCAGCACGAAGACGTTAGGTACAAAGGGGACAAAGAAGCCGATGAAGAGCAGGCCACTGCCAATGAGAAACTCTCTGTGCCATCCTTCCCGCTGGAAAGGATAACGCAGTAGGCTTTTCAGCGACTGAACTGTCACAGTATCACCCATGTGTCACCTCCCTGGGAGCGCAACTCGACTCCATTTTGTTCGGCTGCGAGATCCCTAGTGCCCCATCGCAGGACGAAGGGCATCGACGCCCCGCGCCGGGGGGCTCACGGTGTGGGGGGCAGCGCCGGCGCCGGAGATCGTGCCGCGAGACCTCCTTCGCAGCGCCGGCTGCAGTGAGCGCCGACCCCACACCGTGAGGATAGCGGCTACATGCTCACGCCAGGCCGGCGGCGCGCTTGGCCGCCGTCACCGTGTTGTGGAGCAACATCGCGATCGTCATAGGACCGACGCCGCCCGGGACGGGTGTGATCCAACTGGCGACGTCCGAGACGCCGTCGAAGTCGACATCGCCTACCAGGCGATAGCCGCGCTTGCGGCTGGGATCGCCGATGCGGTTGATGCCTACGTCGATCACGACGACCCCTTCCTTGACCCAGTCCTTCTTGACCATCTCCGCGCGACCGACGGCGGCGATCAGGATGTCGGCCCGCCGCGTCACCGTCGGCAGATCTTGGGTGCGTGAATGGCAGATGGTGATGGTGGCGTTGCGCTTGAGAAGCAGCATGGAAACCGGTAAGCCGACGATATTGCTTCTGCCCAGGATGACGGCCTCCTTTCCCTCGATCTCCACACCGATGCGGTCCAGCAGTTCGATGATGCCCGAGGGGGTGGCCGGCGCAAAGAGGGGCGT
>JBNGDU010000285.1:0-9802 GCA_049975025.1 Anaerolineae bacterium | reverse complement strand
TCGCCGTTGAGAGGCAGGTGACGGACACGGTCGGCCTTGATCTCTTTGAAGCACCTCCTGATCAGCCGGGTTTGCTGGCCCCGACCGACGGCGCGACGGATCTGACAACGCGCCCTGAACTTGCATGGTCGTCTGTGCCTAAGGGGAGCGCCTACTATGTGGAAGTGGCGACGGAGGCTGGCTTTGTCGATGTGGTCTACGAGGCTACTTCAGAGACGACGAGCCACGTGTTGACGCAGGCGCTGGCCTACGATACGCGCTACTACTGGCGTGTAAAAGCGGTCAATCCCTGCGGTTTGAGCCCCTCCTCGGCGGTCGCGAGCTTCACCACGCAGGCGGTACCGGCGGCGCTGTGCCGAAGTCCCGAGCTCGTCATCCCCGACAATGACGCTCAGGGGGCGACCGACACGCTTTGGCTGCCGGACTTGGGCGTACTTGTCGATCTCGATGTCGCCATCACGGCGACGCACACCTGGGTGGGGGATTTGGTGGTCTCCTTGCAGCACTTGGAGACAGGGCAAAGGGTCTTCCTCTACGATCGGCCCGGTGTTCCGGCCTCGAGCCTAGGATGCAGCGGGCATAATCTGGATATCGTCCTGGATGATGACGCGCTTCTGGCTGTGGAGGACGTGTGTGCTAACGACGATCCCGCTTATCCTCCTGGCGCGCGTTTCCGCCCGAATGAGTTGCTGCGCGCGTTTCACGGAGATTCGTCAACGGGGCGCTGGGAACTCAAGGTTGCGGACATGGCGGCCCAAGATACAGGCTCGCTGGACAGCTGGTGCTTGATCCCGCAACTGGTGACATCAACGGCGTCCCCCGAAGTGGCCTTCGGGCAAGAGGTCTACACTGCCGGTCCAGCGCCGGCGCTGGTGCCTATCACCGTGTCCCTCGATCACGTGGCCTTATACAGGGCCACAGTGGACTACGCTACAGTTGGCGGCAGCGCGGTCGAGGGCTTGCACTATCTAGCAAGCACCGGCGTGTTGACCTTTGAGGCGCTGGAGCTTACCGAGCAGTTCTTTGTTCCGGTTCTGGACTTGCCGTGGACCGAAAGCTATACGGTTGAACTGAAGCTCAGTCATCCGGTAAGCGCGACCCTGGCCCTGCCGGATCGGGCTATCTTGCAGCTTCCACGACGTGTCAGTTGGCGACTCCACATGCCAATTGTCCTTCGGACAGACGATGAGTAGCCGTTTGGTGCCGCTTTTGACAGCGTGGTCAATCCCGATACAATTGTCAGGATGAATCGCGAAGGCTCAGGGCTGAGGAAACTATGTGGACTACGATCAAGCTAAATGGACAGGAGCGGCAGTTTGACGTCCAGCCGGGGGAGACGCTGTTTCATCTCCTGCGTCGCGAGGGAATCCGCAGCGTCAAATTCGGTAGCGAGGACGGGACGGACGGCTATAGCACGGTCCTGCGCAACGGTCGCCTGTGCAACAGCGTTGTGCATTTAGCTGCTCAGGCCGATGGCGCTGAGATCCTGACCGTCGAGGGTCTGGGAGGACGCCAGCGACGGGGTTGGCAGCGCGGGAGCGTGTGGCACCCTATCCAGCGGGCTTTCATCGAATCCGGCGCTATCCAAAGCGGATATGATGCCCCGGCTTTGATCCTCGCCGCTAAGGCCTTGTTGGATCGCAACCCCGATCCCACCGAAGCTGAAGTTCGCGACGTGATTAGCGGCATCGTCTCGCGAGAGACAGGGTACGTGAAACCCGTCGAGGCTATTCTCCGAGCAGCCGCCTATCTGCGCGGTGAGGATCCCGGACCTGTCGACGGTAGCGCCGACGCCGGTATCTTCTCCATGCCCGATGACTTGTTGGCTTCACCGGAGCCGCCTGTGGATCCGGCGCCCTTGGAAAGCGGTGGGGGCACGGACCGAGCCGTGAGCATGGATGTCAGGGTTCAGCCGAAGGTCTTTGTGACCGCAGAGTCTGAGCATTTTTCTGTCGTAGGGCGCCCGCTTCCAAAGGTGGACGCTCCCAAGCTTGCCCAGGGCCGGCCGGCGTTCGTCGCGGACTTCGAACGTCCGGGCATGCTGTATGCCAAGATCCTGCATAGCCCTCACGCCCACGCCCGTATCCGCGATATCGATACGCGGGAAGCTGAGGCCTTGCCCGGCGTCAAAGCGGTCCTGACCTATAAGAATGTGCCCCGGGTCGTCTACTCCACTGCGGGGCAGTCGTATCCGATCCCAGGACCGTTGGACTACGTCAGTTTCGACGACAAAGTGCGATATGTGGGCGATAGAGTCGCTGCCGTCGCCGCGGAGCGCCCGGAGATCGCCGAAGAAGCCCTATCGCTGATTCACGTGGACTACGAAGTGCTGCCGCCGGTCTTGAGTTTGGACGCGGCGATGGCGGAGGGCGCGCCGGTTATTCACGACGAACCGGATTACGTTGACTTTGGCGAAAGCGATCCGGCGCGTAACCTGGTAGCCACGGTCCGCATCGACATTGGCGATTTGGACACAGCTTTCGAGCAGGCCGATCGTGTTTTTGAGACGACGGTCGAGACTCAGAAGATGAAGCACGTTCCGTTGGAGCCATGGGTTACCCTGACCTATTGGGATGAGGACGACCGTCTCGTCATTCTCACCTCGACGCAGGTGCCTTTTCACGTTCGGCGCATTCTGGCGCCGGTGTTGGGCCTCTCGGAGAGGGAGATCCGCGTGATCAAACCGCGGATCGGCGCTGGATTCGGCAACAAGCAGGAGATCTACGAGGACATCCCCGCCCATCTGACCATTGCCACGGGACGTCCGGTGTTGCTCGAGCTGACAAGAGAGGAGCAGTTCATCTATACGACCACCCGGCATCCGATGCGGGTGCGGTTCCGCGTAGGGGTGGACGATGAAGGCGCGCTGGTCGGTCAGGATCTGCAGGTCTGGAGCGATACCGGCGCATACGGGGGGCACGCGCTCACGGTCCTCGGGAACACCGGGCACAAGACGCTGCCACTCTATAACACGCCTAATGTTCGGTTCTGCGGCGAGACCTATTACACCAACTTACCTCGCTCCGGAGCCTACCGGGGCTATGGTGTTACCCAAGCGGTTGTGGCGACGGAGACGCTTATCAGCCGCGCCGCCCGGGAATTGGGGATGGACCCCTTGGATTTCCGGCTCAAGAATGTCATCAAGCCTGAGGCCGAGAACATTATGAGCAAGGCTTGGAGCGAGGGACGTGAGGCGCATGGCGAGATCATCGTGACCAACGCGCTGCGCGAGGCGGCTATCCAGGGGGCAGCGGCGGTGGGCTGGTATCAGAAATCAGGCGACGAGACTTGGCACCGGGTGCCCGGACAGCCTCATTTGCGCCGCGGCATCGGCGTGGCCTTCCTGATGCAGGGCTCGGGGATTCCCCACCTGGATATGGGTGCGGCAAGCATCAAGATGAACGATGACGGTTCTTTCAATCTGATGGTGGGCGCTGCGGATCTGGGCACGGGTTCAGACACGGTGCTGGGCCAGATTGCGGCTGAAGTACTTGGCTGTAGTCTGGATGATCTCATTGTCCGTTCCTCTGACACGGACGTCACGCCCTTTGACAAAGGGGCCTATGCATCCAGCACCACCTACATCAGCGGTGGTGCTGTGGCGCGGGCGGCTGCAGAGGTGGCGCATCAGATACGAGCGGTCGCTGCCGAGATGGTCGGAGGTGAGATCGATGACTTCCGACTGCAGAACGGACGTGTTTGGCGCGGAGACGGTTTGAGCTTGGGATTCCGGGAGGTGGCGCTGCACGCGCTTCATGCCCAGAATCAGCACCAGATCATGGGCCATGCCTCTTTTGTGAGTCCGGTCAGCCCGCCGCCCTTCGCTGCTCAGTTTGCCGAGGTGACCGTGGACACGGAGACAGGTCAGACTACAGTGGATCGTCTTTTGATCGCCCTGGACTCCGGTCAGGTCGTCAATCCCTTGACGGCTAGCGGTCAGGCTGAAGGCGGGATGCACCAGGCGCTGGGATATGCCCTCACTGAGGAGCTCATCTACGATGAGGAGGGTCGGACACTGAATCCGCGTTTGGATGACTACCGGGTCTTCCGTGCTGATGAGAGCCCCCCGATCGAGACGATCTTCGTCGAGACTTTTGAGCCCTCACATCCGCTGGGTGTGAAATCGGTGGCAGAGATCGTCGTGAACGGCGTGGCCCCTGCGGTTCTGAACGCCATCTACGATGCAACTCGTGTGGAGGTTGATCGAACGCCGGCAACGCCTGAGCGATTGTGGAAGGCCTTGAGAGCCCAGGCGCCGCCAGAGGTGAGGTAATCGGCAACTACAGGGGGACAACACCAAGGGCGGCGCTGATTGAGGCGCCGTTTTTGATTGGGGATTTCGCTGTAAAGCAGGAGAGGAAAAGGGGAGGAGAGCACATGAATTGGGAAAAGTATCATCTGCCTGAGGAAGCTGCGGAGGTCGTCTCCGCTTGCCCAAGTCTCATCATCGCCAGCTCCATCAATGAGTTGGTCAATCTGGCCTGTGGTGGTCTGGGCAGCAGTCATTTTGAGGTCAGTTATGAGGTGCCGGAGCAGGGGGAGGTCGTCGAGGCGATCGTCGCCCGCGTGCGAAATGGGGTCTCTGTCAATTATCCAGAGCCCTATATGCGGCGTCGTGACCCCAATTGTCTGGTGATTGCCGACGAGCAGCCCACGGACAAGCCGACGTTCCGCGAGCGTTTCGGCGAGGACTTCGACGCCGTTCGAGCTTCGACGTTTGACTGGCTGCGGAAGCAACCCCTCGCCATGTTCGGTTACGTAGCGGGGCGAGAAGGTATGGGGATGGACTCCGTCGTGATCGGCCCTGCCAACGCCGGGTTCTTCGCATTGAGCCTCGCGATGCTCCAGGGCATCATTCCTGAGGATGAGATAGGCGATGACTTCGTTCCTCGATCCATCATCTATGTGGCCCCGACCTTCCGCCATACGCACTTCGACGGCAAACAGGTCGTGGTCCATAACCGCCGACCCGACCTCCACGAGGTCTTCTCCTATAATCTCTATCCAGGGCCCAGCGCGAAGAAGGGTGTCTACGGCATGCTGCTCACCCAGGGAGAACGCGAGGGGTGGGTCACGACGCATTGCTCGGCGGTTCGGATCGTGACGCCGTATGACAACGTGACCACGATCATGCACGAGGCGG
Organism: Anaerolineae bacterium; assembly: GCA_049975025.1. Classification (GTDB taxonomy): domain Bacteria; phylum Chloroflexota; class Anaerolineae; order B4-G1; family SLSP01; genus PWVB01. Next base: position 4,659 of record JBNGDU010000285.1, on the reverse strand, counting down.
CGAGTGGCGGTGGCAAGAGTGAGTTGCTGGAGCACGCCCATCGCGAGGATGACGGACGCCTGCTTCTGGGTGAGAACATGATGACGGGGGAACGCCGCTTTTTGGAGATCCCCCGCTCCTGCGAACTCCACCCCGTCAACGATGATATGGCGCTTTGCCATCCTTCGCTGCAGACCGGATCGGGCAAGCTGACGTTGGCCGACGCTGAGGAGGCCTGGTTCCTGCGCGTGAACCACATCGATCACTACGGCACCGATGTCCACCTGGAGCGGTTGACAGCCGAGCCGCCGGAACCGCTGCTCTTCATAAATATCTACGCGGTGCCGGGGAGTCGGGCCCTGATCTGGGAGCACATCGAGGATGCGCCGGGCGAGCCCTGCCCGAATCCCCGGGTTGTGGTCCCGCGCAAGGTCATGCCGAATGTTGTCAACGAGCCGATCGAGGTCGACATCCGCAGCTACGGCGTTCGAACCCCACCGTGTACTGAGGAGAACCCCAGCTATGGCATCATCGGCCTGTTCCACGTTCTGCCCCCCGCCTTGGCTTGGCTCTGGCGGCTGGTTGCACCGCGCGGCCACGCCAACCCGAGCATTATCGACACCCAGGGGATGAGCAGTGAGGGGGTGGGCTCCTATTGGCCGTTCGCTACCGGTCGGCGGGTCGATCAAGCCAACCTGCTGCTTAATCAGTTCCGCGACAACCCCAATACGCGTTACGTCCTATGTCCCAACCAGTATGTCGGCGTATGGCGTGTGGGTTTCATGGCCGAGTGGATCATGCGAGAGTACCTTGCACGTCGTGGTGCCGCGCGGTTCAAGCCCGATCAGATCCGCCCGGCGCGCACACCTCTGCTTGGCTACGCACTCCATCAGTTTCAAGTCGAAGGTCGATTTGTCTCTCGCTGGTTCCTTCAGGTCAACACCCAGCCCGAGGTCGGGAATGAGGGTTACGATCAGGGCGCGAACATGCTCTACGACTTTTTCCGCGAGCAGCTCGCTCTCTACATGGGCGACGATCTCGATCCTCTGGGGCAGGAGATTATCGAGTGTTGCTTGGACAACGGTACGGTGAGTGATTACGGAGCCCTCATTCCTCAAGCCGACCTGAATTTCGGTTGAGGTGACCGTTTGTGACCGCTGGCAGATGATCTGGTTGTGTTTCGGGTCAGCGGGCGGTATACTCATAGCTGATCGATACGGTTGAGTTTCACAGCGGACGCGACCGAATATGTGCGCCTCGCGGTTTCGGAGCCTCGTGCCTTGAGCTCAGGCCGCATTTGAGACGACATGAAAGGAGAAACAGAATGATCAGTCGAGCTCGTGAGATTACAGAGATGATGGGTTACGGTAGTGTCGATGAGACGCTGGAGGCCATTGGGCGTGGCGAGTTGATGTTGCTCAAGGTGCCCGAGAGTCAGCGATCGTCGGTCTCCAACTGGATAAGGGATCAGGTGCCTGAGGTTCGAGGGAAGGATGAAGAGCTGGCAAAGGTACTCGACGATATGGCGGATACTTTGGACTTGGCGCTAGAGCTCACGCGATACCCGGCGGATGCGGACGTCTGTGAGCTGGATCTGCCCCACGGATGGCCGAGTTACTGCGATAAGGAAGCTATTCGCTAGACAGCCCCTGGGCTGGTCAGGAGGTAATCTGTGGAATTGCCCGAGCAGCGGATTCGCATTGTGGCAGGGACGCCCGTGGAGGCTGAGGGACGTCGGATCCTTCCCTCCATACTTGTCCAGACGTTACAGGCTCGATGGCCTGAACACGGTGTTTTTCGCCGGATACGGATGCGACCTATCTCCGTCGTCGTCGAGGACGAAGAGGGAGCGAAGTGGCACGAGATCCCTGATGTGACCGCTGACGCCGTGAACACGATGGCCGTCTTCGCTTTGGGTATCGCCGTCGTCAGCCTGGTACTGATTGCCTTGAGTTATCTTTGGCGGCGCAGTTAGCTGTCTGTTTCGGCTGTGTGGTTCGATAGAAGAAAGGTTAGGTGAGCTCTGTGGAAGTGATCAAGCCATTGATCGAAAAACTGGAGAGTATCCCTGAGCAAGTCAATGTCGATGCGGTCTTCGGGGAGCCCAAGGTGGTTGAGGGTCACGTGTTGATCCCTGTGGCTGAGGTGACCTACGGCTTCGGCCTGGGAGCAGGCACCGCAGTGAGCGGTGGCGAAGCTCCCGGCGAGCCGACGTCTTCTGAACCGGAATCCCTTGAGTCAGAGGAGGAAAAGGCTCCTGCGCTCGGTGCAGGGGGCGGCGCAGGGGCGAGAGCCCGCCCGATTGCCTACATCGAGGTTGGTCCGGAAGGGACCCGGGTTCGACCGATCGAGAATGAGCAGAAGATCGCGCTTGCCGGCATCTTGCTCAGTGCGTGGGCCGTGGGATGGCTGGGCCTTGTGCTGAAGACGCTCTTCAGCCCTCGTAAGTAGCCAGGTGCGTCGTCTGGGGATCGCCCCGTCGCACATACTCGTTCGTCGAACTCACGCTGGGCATTACATTCTACATGACGCTACATCGCTGCTCTGACCGGGACTCCGGAGTCACCTGGTACCGGTTTGCTCAGCCGGACTCGGGTTTCCGGCATGCCCTGATCACGCGCTTAGGGGGCGTGAGTTCGTCGCCCTACAGCAGCTTGAACCTGGGCGGGACCGTCGGCGATGATGCCAAAGACGTGCGGGAGAATCACCGGCGCGCCTTCGCGGCTCTTGATATATCCGAGACTCAGGTGATCAGTCCCCACCAGGTACACGGGGCCAAGGTTGCCGAGGTAGGCGTTCGAGACGCTGGAAAGGTGATTCCCGACACAGATGCGTTGATTACGCGTGAGCAAGGCGTCGCCTTGCTTCTGCGCTTTGCGGATTGCGTGCCGGTTCTCTTCTATGATCCGGTGCATCGAGTCGCCGGATTAGCGCACGCCGGATGGCGGGGGGTGGCTGCAGGGGTGGCGCCAATAACCGTGCAGGCGATGATGCGCCGTTACGGCGCCCGACCGGAGGACGTGTGGGCGGGGGTGGGGCCGTCCATTGGACAGCATCATTACCGTGTAGGCGTTGAGGTCGTGGACGCGGTGTGTGCCACGCTGCCTGCGGAGGCCTCTGTTGCTTTGAAGAAGGACGGGAGCTGGTACCTTGATCTCCCCGGCGCTGTCTTTGCTCAGCTTCGGGCGGTGGGTGTGCGGCAGGTGGAATTGAGTGATATATGCACCGCGTGCCGAACGGATGAATGGTATTCGCACCGCGCAGAGTCAGGGACGACGGGGCGTTTCGGGGTGCTTGCTATGCTTATCTAGGTTAGTTGCTGCAGTATCGTCGAACGTGGTGTGTCGTCAAGGGCGTTACGGCATAGGATGGCCCGGAGGTATTGACCTCCGGGCCACTTTCATGAATGCGTCAGCTCCGAATCTGAGGTGGCAGGTTCTCAGGGGCCGAGCCCTTCGATCTGGAAGGTGAACCCTACAACGTTAAGAAGGGCCGTCGACGTGTCCTCGGGGATGCTGAATTGCAGTTCGAAGTCTTGGAAGCCCTCAGCCGCGACGGTCCATGGTAGAAGCGGCGACGATGCCCGGAGCGTAGTCGCGCCATTGCTGGAGGTAAGGCCCACCCGGTCGCTCGTCACCGTCAACGCGGTTTCCCCGTCATTGTAGACCGTCCCGGAGATGACAATGACATCGCGGCCCCGGTCCAGGAAGACCTCGTAGAGTTCTACATCCGGCTGTGCGGGCAGCGGCGCTGGCGGCTTGAAGTTAAGCACAAATCGCGCTTGGTCGGTTGACGTAACGTCGGCTTTGAAGATCCAGACCAACGGGATCTTGATGTTGGTGGGGATAAGATAGCCGGCGCTCGCGTTGATCGTTGCGCCTGGGTTAATCAGACCGGTTGCTCTGCCGTAAGCACCAAGCTGGGTAGCCGCGTCGTTGAGCACGTAGCGCTGTCCATTGCCATCCTCAAGCACCATATCGAAGAAAGTTGGATCCACGGCGACGGATCCGGGATTCTCGAGTTGGTAGTCGACGACGAAATACCAGGATTCGGCCTCTGCAGGTGTTGAGCCGGCGACGATGTCGGCGTTCAGGACCGCCACGATCAGTCCGTCGACATCCTGCTCCCCGGCCGGGCGTGTGTCCTCCGGCAGATATCGCGCCTTGATCACGAGCCGGCTGGGTTGATCGCTGCCGAGAAGGAGAAGCGTCAAGCCGGGTTTGTCCTGAGCCAGAGGGGAGGCGTCATTGGTATCGACCCGTTTGGCCTGGGGAGATCCAAAGACGAGATTCGCCCCGTTCTCCAGAGTCAACGTGATCCGGTCGCCGCTGGTTAGGCCTGAGAGCAGGGATTCCGTGGTCGCTGCGTAGGGAAGCCCGATGACGTAGTTAATAAGGGTGCCGTGCATCCACAGACCCAGCTCCACCTGCTCCGCCGGGAGCGGCCAGCGCCCCTGTTCGGGCACGACGGCAACGACGGGGAAGCTGGTGCCTTTCAGATCCAGTTGCACCGGGTCCACCGTAGGCAGCGGTGTGTTATCCTCCTGGATCACGGTGAGGTCAGCGGGCAACGTGGGCGGAGACAGGAACGTTGTGAGCTTGGTCACATCCACTGACTCCGCGCCGCCGGTGGGACGGTTGCGCTGCATTGACAGGACGCCGCCGACGATCACGCCCAGGA
>JBNGDU010000284.1:5487-9822 GCA_049975025.1 Anaerolineae bacterium | reverse complement strand
GATCTACGGCAGACTACGATAGGAAAGGCGACACACCGATGTACGCGCAGGTTCAAGTCTTTCGTCCGATACGCGTGAAGACCTCGCCTTTCCTCGATTATCATGTGCCGGAGTCGCTGGCCCCGGCGGTCCGCCCCGGTGTGCTGGTTGTGGTTCCGGTACGCACACAGATTCTGCCCGGCGTCGTGATGGGCCTTACCGAGACGCCGGCTGTGCCGGAGACGCGGGATATCCAAAGCGTTCTGGACCCCGAGCCTGCCGTAACCGAGACGTTACTGCGTCTGGCTCGGTGGATGGCGCGTGAGACATTGGCACCTCTGCACAAGTGTATTGAGGTGATGTTGCCACCGGGCATGAAGCCAAAAGCCTACCTGCTCCTGACCCCGCTGGTCCACCAAGTACCCGAGGACTTGCCCGCCCCGGCTGCGTCCCTGCTCCGGCTGCTGGTCGAGCGGGGACAACTGAGAAGCACCCAGATACAGCGTGCCCTGAAGGGCGTGGACTGGCGGCGCGCGCGCTACTATCTGAAGCGCAGGGGCCTTATCGAGGTTGAGCGGCGGCTGAGATTGCCCCGGGTGCGCCCCAGGACCATTCGAATGGTTCGCCTCGTGGCGCCCCGTAGCGAATGGGCGGCGAAGCTCTCGGGACTCCGGTTGACCGATCTCTACAGGTCTATTCTGGACTTCTTGGCTCAAGAGGGTGAGCCGGTGGAGGCCAGCGTTGTCCGTGCGGAAACGGGCGCCGAGACCTACCATCTGCGCACTCTGGAGGAGCGGGGGGCCGTGGCGTTTCACCGGGAGGAGGTGATACGCGATCCGGTCGGTGAAACGGTCTTTACACCGGACAAACCACCGCCCTTGACCTCGGAACAGCAGGAGGTGTGGCGCGAATTACACTCGCTGCTCCGGTCCACAGCCCCTCCACCGGCGTTGCTCCTCGGTGTGACGGGTTCGGGCAAGACGGAGCTCTATCTGAGGGCGACCGCCGAGGTCCTACAGCGGGGGCAACAGGCTTTGATCCTGGTACCTGAGATCAGCCTGACGCCTCAGACGGTGCACCGGTTTGCGGTTCGGTTTCCGGGTCAGGTGGGGCTCTGGCACAGTCGGATGACCGAGGGTGAGCGTTTTGACACATGGCGACGCGTGCGTAGCGGTGAGCTCTCGGTCTTGGTGGGGGCACGGTCGGCGCTCTTCGCCCCTTTCCCGAGGCTCGGTCTCGTCGTGATGGACGAGGAGGAGGACACCAGCTACAAGGCGATGCGCCAGCCCTATTACCACACCCGGGAGACGGCGGCCCAGCTTGCCCATATGACCGGGGCTCTCTTCCTGATGGGCAGTGCGACGCCCTCTCTGGAGGCCTACCATCGGGCGCGGGCGGGAGAGTACCGGCTTCTCAAGTTGCCCTCCCGGATATTGGGGCACCGGCGCCGCATTGCCGACTGGCAGCGTTTCTTGGACATCAAACGGACGCGATACAAAGCGCTTTCGGGTGAAGCCGCTACCATTCCGTTGCCGCCCGTTCAGGTCGTCGACATGCGTGACGAACTGAAAGCCGGCAATCGCTCTATCTTCAGCCGCGCGTTACAGCGTGCCGTGGATCGTGCCCTGGCGGTTAATGAGCAGGTTATCCTGTTCCTCAACCGGCGGGGCTCCGCCACCTACGTCTTCTGCCGGGACTGTGGGTGGGTTGCCGAGTGTCCTAACTGCGAGATTCCTCTGACGCACCACGCGAGGGCCAACGCCCTCATCTGTCATCGGTGCGGCTATCACCGGGGGATGGAGCATCTGTGCCCGGAGTGCGGATCCCGTCGCGTCCGGGCCTTCGGCTTGGGGACCGAGGGCTTGGAGGATCGCGTCACCGAACGCTGGTCAGATGCGCGAGTGCTGCGGTGGGACCGAGACGTCGCGCGGTCTCACGGCGCGCACACCGCCATCATGGCTGCCTTTGCCCGAGGTGAGGCCAATGTGCTCGTGGGCACCCAAATGGTGGCGCGGGGCCTTGACCTCCCGAAAGTGACGGTTGTCGGCGTGATCTCGGCTGACACCGCCTTGAACCTGCCGGACTTCAGGGCAGCGGAGCGGACCTTTCAGCTCCTCGCGCAAGTGGCAGGGCGATCCGGGCGTGGCATTCTCGGCGGTAGGGTCTTTGTGCAGACTTACCATCCCGACCACTACGCCGTACAATTCGCGGCGCGGCACGATTACGAGGGGTTTGCCGAGCGTGAATTGACGTTTCGGCGCCAGGCTGCCTATCCGCCTGCTATGCGGTTTGCCCGGTTGGTCTATGCCCATGTCAGCGCCGGGAAGGCTCGGGAGGCTGCCGAACAACTCGCGGACCGGCTACAGCGGTGTCTGACCGAGAGAGGGCTGCCTCCCACGGACGTGATCGGCCCGGCACCGGCGTTCTTCGCCAAGGTGCGTGGACGATATCGGTGGCACATACTGCTGCGAAGTCTGGCGCCGGCCGAGCTCCTCCGTTCTGTGAAGATCCCCGCCGGTTGGGTTGTGGATATCGACCCCGTGAATATACTGTAGTACGTTTGTGTCGCTGAGGGCGACGTCCAACCTACCCCTTTACCAGCCGGGATGGAGGCAGTGTATGTCAGTGGAGCCGAAGCGTTATTCGAAGCAGCAGGTGATCAATGCCTGGTGCATGTACGACTGGGCCAATTCAGCTTTCGCCACAACGATTCTGGCGGCAGTCCTCCCTGTCTACTACAGTCAGGTTGCAGGCGCCTCGCTGCCGTCCGAGGCGACCGCGACGGCCTACTGGAGCCTTGGACTAAGCCTGTCGCTTTTCATCGTGGCGATCCTCTCGCCCATCCTGGGCACGGTCTCGGACGTGATCCGGAGCAAGAAGCGGTTCCTTACGCTCTTCGCCTCCATGGGTATTATGGCCACAGGCCTACTCGTGCTCGTGAACTACGGCGATTGGCTTCTGGCCTCGATCCTATTCGTGCTGGGGCGGATCGGATTCACCGGCGCTAACGTCTTCTACGATGCCCTTCTTCCTCACGTCGCTCACGGGGACGAGCGGGATCGGGTGTCTGCGAAGGGCTTTGCGCTCGGTTATCTCGGCGGCGGTATCCTCTTGGCCCTTAACGCCCTGATGATTCAGGTTCTGCCGGGAACTTGGGGCCCTAGGCTCTCGTTTCTGAGCGTTGCGCTCTGGTGGGGTATATTCTCCATTCCGATTCTCCGCCGTGTGCCTGAACCTCCGGCGGCAACAGCGGAGCTTGATGGGGAGGGCGGCGTGATCTCGGCAAGCTTCCGGAGGCTTGCAGAGACCTTCCGAGATCTCCGGCGGTATTCGGAGCTCTTCAAGTTCCTGATCGCGTTCCTTATCTACAACGACGCCATCGGCACGATCATCGGTATGGCGAGTATCTATGGCGCGGAGCTCGGGTTTGACAGCGTGCAGTTGGTCCTGGCCCTCTTGCTGGTGCAGTTTGTGGGTATCCCTTTCAGCCTGATCTTCGGTCGCCTGCCGAGCAAGTCCGAGCCACGCCGTCCCACATTCGTGGCGTTTATCGCCTACAATCTGGTGATGATGCCTTTGGTAGGTGCTCTGGGCTCGCGCGCCTTGCCCGAAATGACACTTGGCGCCATCCTGGGATTGATCGTAGCCGTTCAAGTTGTGGGCGCGTTGTTCGCGCTGCTGGCAGGTCGAGCGCTGTTCTCTGATCTAGTCGCTGCCTTCGACACGCGCCGCAGCATCATCCTCTCCCTCATCGTCTACGCCGTGATCGCCGTCTGGGGCTACTTCCTGAACTCCGTGATGGAGTTCTGGTTCCTGGCCTGGATGGTCGCCGTTGTCCAGGGCGGGAGTCAGGCGCTGAGCAGAAGCCTCTACGCATCCCTGTCTCCGGCTGCCAAGAGCGGCGAGTTCTTCGGGCTCTTCGGTGTGATGGAGAAATTCTCGGCAATCCTCGGCCCTCTGGTCTTCGCTGCTGCCGCAGGGCTTTTCGGGAGCAGCCGCCCCGCCATCTTGAGCCTGATCGTTTTCTTCATTGTGGGCATTGTCTTGCTGCGGGCCGTGGATATCGAAGAAGGCATCCGGGTCGCCAGGGAGGAAGACGCCCGAGCCGGACTTCGCCCTAGCGGTTAATCCCATCTTCGTGCCTTCGTGGATCTGCCTGCAGCCGGGGAGCTTATCCGACCTCCCCGGTTGCTCCTTGTTGTAAGGACATCCGCGCCCGAGGACCTCGTCCATCTCAGCTTGACGTACGAGGTCTGATCGGAAGCCACAGAGCCTAGAGAGCCCCATCGTTTCTTGTCAGAGGTTCAAAACAAAGTAGAATGCCCGCTTGCGATGATTGAACAGGGAGCGATCTCC
>JBNGDU010000284.1:0-5387 GCA_049975025.1 Anaerolineae bacterium | reverse complement strand
GGTTCAAAACAAAGTAGAATGCCCGCTTGCGATGATTGAACAGGGAGCGATCTCCGGCGAGGCGCGGCGCGTGACCCGAGCCGCGGTCTTGATCTCCATAGGCAATGTGACCAGCCGGGTCTTAGGCCTAGGTCGCGAGATGGCCAAGTCCTATCTCTTCGGCGCGAGCGGTGCGGTCAGTGCCTTCGATGTGGCGTCCCAGGTGCCGACGATGTTCTTTGACCAGCTCGTCGGGGGGATGCTGAGCTCGTCACTGGTACCCGTCTTCTCCGACTACGCTCGCACGGAGGATCGCGAGGCGCTTTGGCAGCTTCTGGGGCACGTCTTTTCGATCGTCGGGTTGTTGCTAGGGGCCCTGGTGCTGCTCATAGAGTTGGTGGCTCCCTGGGTTGCCCGTGTCTTGGGTACGGACCTCGCGCCGGAGTACTTGGCGTTGGCAACGACCATGATCCGGGTGACCGCTCCGGCGATCCTCTTTCTCAACGTAGCCGGGCTGATCTCCGCTGCACTCTATGCCCTACAGCGTTTTGCCCTTCCGGCCTTTACAGCCGCCGTCCACAACGCGACGATGGTCGTCGTTATTCTCCTGTTGGGGCGTGGGGGGCTTGGTCCAAGAGCGCTGGCCGTGGGGTTGTTGACCGCCACGTTAGCTCAGATGGTTTTCCAGATGCCTGGACTGGGCGGCATCCGCCTGCGCTTTCGATCGCTGTTTCCCTTGCATCCTGGGCTGCTACAGATCGGCACGCTGTACTTGCCCATCGGTCTGGGGCTGCTGGCCGATCAACTGGCGATCGCTCTCAGCCTCAACATCGCCTCTCGGACGGGGCCCAGCGGCATCGCTTGGATGACCTACGCGGCGCGGCTGATCCAACTGCCATTGGGGCTGGTGGTCACAGCGGTTTCCGTGGCGATATTGCCGACGCTTTCTCGTTATGCCACCGACGCCAATGAGCCGGCCTTTCGAGCCACATTAGCGCAGGGATTGCGTCTGGTGCTTATTCTCGTTCTGCCCGCTGCTGTGGGATTACTCGCGATGGCTGAGCCTGTGGTGGCGATCACGCTTCAGCGTGGCAAGTTCCTGCCGGCCGACACGCTTGCCACCGCCAATGTGCTGCGCTTCAACATCCTGGGGCTCGTCTTCGCAGCCCTGGATCAGCCGCTGATCTTCGCCTTTTACGCCCGTAAGGACACATGGACGCCGGCGCTCGTCGGTGTGGGGACGGTCGCCCTCTATGTCCTGATGGCAGCGCTTCCCCTCCGGTTTCACGAGCCGCGCCTGTGGGAACTCATCTTGGCGAACTCCTTGAAGCTCACGGCGCACGCTCTGCTCATGCTCTACCTCTTTACGCGAAAGGTAGGCGGTCTGGGGCCCTATCGGGTGGGGCGCACAACGTTCGTCGCGCTGGCGGCCTCGCTGGCGATGGCGTTTCCGGTCTTCGGTATCCAGCGTGCGTTGCAGCCGGTGGTACCTGGGGGATCTCTTGGCTATCTGATTCGCATTGCTGCTGCTACGGCTGGTGGTGCCTTAGTCTATCTTGGCCTCTTGCGCCTGTTGGGGGTTGAGGAGGTCGGCTTGATACGTCAGGCGTTGCGACAACAGCCGGCTCTGTCCTGTGGGTCGCCCGCTGGTTCATTGGAGCCCTGATGATGAATCGACCACGACGGCCTACTCTAGCCTACAACGTGCTCGACGCCGGCGCTTTCCTGTGCCGAGGGCGATCCTCGAGGTGTGCGTTCTGGACGCTATCTGCGTTGATCCTGTTGGTGATGATATTGCTGTCCGGGTGCTCCTCTTTCAACCCTCTCCCGACCGAAGAGCGGCATATCGTGGTGCTATGGCACACCTTTACCGGCGCCGAGGCCAAGGCCTTGCAGACACTGAGCGATCGCTTCAACGCGGAGAACTCGTGGAATATCGTTTTGATTACCGAGTATCAAGAGCAGCTTATCGACAAGCTGCGGGCCGCGCCGGATACCCGTCCGGATTTGGTGACCGTCTGGCCCAAGGAGCTACAAACCTACGTGGCCATGGGGATGGTCGGTGCCACACCGGCGATGTCATCGGAGATGCAGCAGGATTGGGACGACGTGCTCCCAATGGCCAAAGCCCTCTACGAGGTCGGCGAGGTGCCACAGGCGCTCCCGTTAGGGCTTGCTACCTATCTGAGTTACTACAACGTGGACTGGCTGGCTGATTTGGGATACGAGGCGTCAACGGCAAGTTGGGAGGATTTCCGGCGCACGGTGTGCGCTGCAACGGACCCCGAGCGTGGTCAGGTGGGGGTCGGCATGCCGGCCCGGGCCAGCATCCTGATGGCGATGCTGGCGGCGAGCGGATCCGACATAGTCGGGGAGGACGGGTATTTCAACTTCGCGGACGACGCGGGACGTGCCACTGCGTCATCATTGAACGGCGTGCTAAGTGGCGGCTGTGGCGTCGTCTATGAGGATTGGGACGTCGGCCCCGCCCGTCTGAGTCGAAGCTCGATGGCGATGATCCTAGAATCGAGTGAACGCTTGTCCGAAGTGCAGCGCGCGATCCTCGCCGGACGCAACTTCACACTCGGCTTGGGTGTTCTGCCGGGGCCTGAGGGTCCTGGTCCCACCCTCTGGTATGGACCTGGCCTTATGGTGACAGCCCCGAGCCAGGACCGCCAGGAGGCGGCGCTCAAGGTGTTGCACTGGTTTTCCACGTCGGATCCCCAGACGTATTGGGGAGAGGCCACCCAGTATATTCCCATACGCCGGTCGGTGATCGAAGCTGAGTTGGAGGCATCAGAAGCCTTGGATACGCTGGCCTCGGAGGCGGTGGTGTGGTCGATCGCCCTGGCAGCTGCCGATAACGACGCGTGGATCGCCTGGCCTCAGCCAACGAACAATATGACCTGCCGGGCCTCCTTGCTGCGCGGCTTGCTCGCCTTTGACAACCCGGAGGCCGACACCGACGCCTATATTGACGCCGCGGTCACGGCCTGTAACACCGGAGTGGTCTTCTCGCCCGCTCCGACACCTGTGCCGACGGAGACGCCCGCCCCGTGAAGCGCTACCGGGCGTGGCTGGAGGTGGCGTTGGCAGCCGCCGAGGAGGCCGGCGCGTATATTCGCCAAGCGTGGCGGACGGAACACGTGGTGCTGCCCAAAGGCTATCGGGACATCGTGACCACCACCGACACAGCGGTTGAGCGTATCATCCTCAAGCATATTCGCGCTGCTTTTCCTGACCACGCCGTGACCTCAGAGGAGGCCGGCGCGGATGAGGCGGCCGCTGAAGTGCGATGGTTGGTCGATCCCTTGGACGGCACGACCAACTTCACGCGGAACAATCCGAACTTCAGCAGCGCGATCGCGGCGCTGGAAGCGGGCGAGCCTGTGGTGGGCGTGGTCTTCGATCCCTTAAGGACGCAGGCTTTCGCCGCCTATGCGGGCGGAGGTGCGACGCTGAACGGCGATCCGATTCAGGTGTCCGATGTTGCCGATGTCAGCTCGGCCATCTTGGCTGTGGATACTCCTAAGGACGCGAATGAGCGCCGTCAGATGTGGACCTACGTGGGACGGTTCCTACGGCAAGGCCGGACACTTCGCGCGCTAGGGTCCGCAGCGCTGAATCTGGCCTACGTCGCTGCGGGTTGGGTGGATGGATATTTCAGTGTGCATATGAAACCATGGGATCAGGCCGCAGGGGCCCTGCTTGTCAGGGAGGCCGGTGGGGTGGTGGCCACGGTCTCCGGCGACCGGTGGACGGCCTATCGCCCGGATCCTTTGGTGACCGCGACGCCGGAACTGATGATCGCGATGCGGCGTTTGCTGGGGGGAGCGTAGGATATGGTGCGGGATTCCCTTCAAAGATGGGTGCGACAGCCAGGAAGTGTGTGGCGTGCCCTGAGCCTATTTGTGATCCTCTGTGGTCTGTTTCTGCCGACTCGCACGCTCAAGGCCCAGGATGAACCTCACCGGCGATTCTACGAACTGATCAACGGCGTGCGACTCAGCCAGGGATTGCCCCCTTACGGTAGCTCCACCCTGCTTCATCAAGCTGCTCAGCGTCACGCCGAGGATATCGCAGAACTCGGCAACGCGACGCACGAGGGCTCGGACGGGTCCGACTACCGGCAGCGCATCCGCGAGGCGCGCTACCAGGCTTGGAACGATGGACTCCTGGTCAACGAGGCTATCTGGATCGGCCTCGGGACGGCTGAGGACGCCGTCAACTGGTTCCGGAGCAATCCGGAAGGTGCCTTCTTCACGGATCGGCTTTATCGCGAGATCGGTATCGGGTTTGCCGAGGACAACGGCGTCCGCTACTTCGTGATCAACGTCGGATCTCGTCCGGGCGTGCTCCCGATCTTCATCAACGACGGTGCCGACGTGACGGACTCCCCGGTGGTCTCTCTCCGCTTGACCAATGAGGAGGCGGTGCCGCTAGGCGAGGGCAACTGGATGGGTCAAGCCATTGAGGTACGCGTGAGTAACTCGCCGGAGTTCGACGAGGAGCCCTGGCAGCCCTGGGAGCCCGTCTTGCCCTGGCTTTTGGCCGACGTCGAGCCTGGGGACTACGCGGTCTACGTGGAGTTCCGTGATGGCGCCGGAAGGACGGCGGTCGCTGAGGACACGATCCGCTTGGTTGCCCCTGGCGAGGCACCGCCGACCGCTACGCCCTTTGCGGTGAGTCCTGCCGGTTCGCCGGCGCCGGAGGGCGTCACGACCGAGCCGTCGGAGACTCCGTTCTCAGGCACGGTGACCCCGCCTGAGATCATCACCCCCGCGCCGACGATGGTGGCGCCAACGCCACAGGTCTCGGATGAGAACTTCACCCCCTTCCCAACTTGGACGCCGCTACCCGATGAGACGCCGGTCGTCTTCGAGACGACGACGGTGGATTGGCCGGTGATCTTGGCCCTGGCTTTCCAGGGACTGGCGTTGCTTCTCGGTGTCGCTGCCTTCTTGCGCCGTCGTTGATGGACACCTGAGCAGGGTTTCAGCTTGCTGAGAAGGTATATCCTGTCCCCAACCGCTACGGAGTTGCAGCGGGACAACGTCTGCTGCACTTGCGGCTCCGCCTCTTCCGTCGAGGAGAAAATCGTACCGGGCTGAACCAGGTCGGATTCCGCATGAGTCGGGCTTTTTGTCCACCCCTTGCATCATCTTCTCAAGCTTGGTGCAAGGGGTCTTTTCTATTCTTGGGCCGAGTGGCAGCCTCGTAACAGTCTGTAGCTGAGTCGCCACCACTTCGTCATATGTGTGCCATATGCTGATGCTAGGTTGGATTATACAAAGAGCCCGCATCAGTTTGTCTGTGAAAGGTAAGTGCTACTCAACTGTGATGGACAAGCAAGTGGACTCGGTTCTAAACTCTGTTGGTGCGGATCGCGGGGCGGCGTTTGACAGAGG
>JBNGDU010000283.1:0-9877 GCA_049975025.1 Anaerolineae bacterium | reverse complement strand
GTGTTGGTGAGCCCGCTCTGTGACGACGATGCCCAGGTGCTCACCCGCCTGCGCGCCCGTGGGTACGAGGTGTTGGTGATCAGTCCCAATCCCGTGGATTTCGAAGCACGAATGCTTCCGCCCCATCCTGCCAAAGATCTGGCAACCCGCATTGCCATGGCGGAGCGCGCGCTCTGGATCAAAAAGCTTCAGCGTGTGGGCATCCCGGTGGTCGACTGGCAGGTAGACCATCGACTGGACACCGTGCTTCACGCCACCCTCAAGAGAACGGCCCCCCAGATCCACAGACGGGTGCTGTGAGGGAGTTGACCCATGGCTAACGCTCACCGCTCGCCGACGCACGCTTCGACGCCGGACGGCGATGCCTCCCTCGCCCCTTTGCCGTGGCTGCGCGCTATGGAGCTCGCAGGTTGGTCGCTTGCGGGTGTGGCGCTTCTCGCGGGCTTCCTCACGCAGCAGAGGTTGGGATGGGCTTTGGCTTCCGTGATCGGGGCCGGCTTTGCCGCCGCAACGGTGATCCTGAATGCCCAGACCTTCCTTGCCGGCCTGAGCTTTGCCGGTATCGTAGTGCTGGCAACGCTGGGGGTGTGGAACGGGATCGCCACAGGGTGGTCCCTGATCGCGACGTCCTGCGGACTGCTGGCCTGGGACCTTTCGCACTTCCGGCAACGCCTGTCCGTAGCCGGACATTTGGAGGAGAACAGCGACCTCCCCAAGCGTCATGTCCTAAGGCTCTTGACGACCGTGGGCGTGGGCGCCGCATTAGGCGGAGCTGCTCTGATTGTTCGTCTGCGGTATGGCTACTGGATCCTGATCCTGACGGCGGCCTTGACGGTCGGGGGCCTAAGCGTGGCTGTTGGCTATCTCCGGCGCGAAAGCGACTGATCCCCAGCGAGCTAGGACCGTCTACCGCGCCCCCTGATCTCAGCGACTTGCTCGTCCGCAGTGCGCGTGTCATGCCCCCACGGACATCTCGGGAGCCACGGCGCTATAGCGCTACTGCGAACAGGGCTCGGAGGCGACACGCAGGGGCTGGACGCCGCGCAGAGCTCATGTCATATCCAGCTCATCAAAAACCGGACGCAATGCAGCGTAGGTATCGTCGAGCATCTCAGGGATCACGCGCGTCTCTGCTATGACGGTCATGTAGTTGGCATCCCCCTCCCAGCGGGGCACGATGTGCATGTGAATGTGCGCAGCCACGCCGGCACCACCGGCTGAGCCAATGTTGATCCCAACGTTGAAGCCTTGCGGATGCTGCGTCTCCCTCAGAATGCGAAGACTCTCCTGAACCAGCCGCATCATCTCCAGCATCGCAGTGCCGTCCAGATCCTCGAGAGAACTCACGTGTTCGTAGGGCACGACCATCATGTGTCCGTTGCTGTACGGGAACTTGTTGAGCACGACATAGCAATGGTCGCCACGGTAAAGGATATGCTCCTCAGCATCGTCACCCTGGATCTTCTCGCAGAATATGCAACCATCCACGCTTTCGTATTCTCCTCTAAGATAAGGCATCCGCCAGGGCGCCCACAATTGCTTCACGAGGACCCACCGCCCAGCAAACCTGCCCCGACCGCAAGCTCCTGCATCTCTCGTGTGATCGCCTGTCGTCTGGCGGACTGTACCGTCAATGTCAACTCGTCCACCAGACGATCCGCGTTCTGCGTAGCGGATTCCATAAGCTGAAAACGCGCCAGGTGCACGGTCTGAGCGGCCTCAAGAAACAACCGATACAGCGTGATCGCTGTCCACTCTGTCACGATATGCACGTAGAGCCGCATCGGATCGGTCTCCACGATCGGCTGCACCCCCATTCGATCGCGTTGGGACCCACGTTCCATCGGCGGCATCTCGGGCGGGATGAGCCGAGTAGCCACGGATTCGTAGGTTCCCGCGCCCCGGTCAGCATTGTAGAGCACATCCACGGCGGAAAGCTCATAGCTCTCGTAGGCTTCCAGCCAATCGCTGGTGTAGTGAGCTGCGGTATCGTACGAAGGTAAACTACTCATTGAAAGGCTCTCGGATCGGGTGGTCTCGTAGCCCGCTGAAGCCATCTCCCGGAGGAGCCGCGATCCCAGAGCCACGGTCTTGACCTCGCGACCCGCATCCGCCTGTTCCCTCTGGTAGCGATCAAACCGCTCCAGAAGCCTGCTATTGTAGCGACCACAGAGGCCACGTTCACTGCCGATGACCAGCGCGATCACAGGCCCCTCATCCGGTCCCCCATCGCGACCACGAGAGCATAGGCGCAGTTTGGGGCGCCGTTCGACGATATGTGGCAGGATCCAGGGCAACAGATCAAGCAGGCGGTGAGTATACCTCTGCAACCCGGCGCGCCGGTTCCGCGCCATCTGCCAGCTTCCCAACGATATCGTACGCAGGGCGGTGAGGATAGGCTTCACCTTCTGGATATTCTCCAGACGGCTCGTGACCTTCTCCAGATCTTGGCTCATCTCACTCGAGGGCGCTCAATAGGTCTCGAAACGCTCGAGATCCCAGACAAACACCACCGCGTAGCCCACCTCAGTCGTCGTCGCAGTGTCCCCAAACGTCAACGGTCCCTCCCGAGCGGTCCGCTCGCTCACCTCAACACGGCTGTGACACTCGCGTCGGATGAGATCGATGACGCCCTCAACCTTCTCCTTTTCCACGGCGATGAAGATCAGCTGTTGAGCCTGGCGGAGCATGCCGCCGCGGCTCTCGGTGAAGGTCGCGCCATAGCCGGCCGAGATGAGCTTGTCCAAGACGCGATCTGCCTGATCGCGCGAAACCACAGCCATCACCATTTTCATGATTGCTCAACGCTCTCCCTGAACCAGGCCGCTCGGAAGTCCGCAATGGCCCGGGCAAAGACGTCGCCAAACTCCTCGAATGTCTCCCCCATCCGGTCGACCTGAGACATTAACTGGGGATGCTCAGTTGTGAAGTGGGCAAGGAACGCGCGCTCGAAGGACCGTATGTCTTCGAGGGGTACGTCATCGAGATAGCCCTCACTGGCTGCGCGCAGGATCAACACCTGCTCGCCCTGTGAGAGCGGTGCGTGCGGCGACTGAGTTAGGACCCGCCGCCACCGTTCACCACGCCGGATCTGTTGCTGTGTCGTCTCGTCGACTTCGGTGCCAAAGCGGGCGAAGCGCCGCACCTCCTCATATTGGGCCAGCTCCAAGCGCAGGCTGGCGGCCAACTCTCGGATTGGCGGAATCTGTGCCGCGCCGCCCACACGAGACACCGACCGGCCAACATCAATCGCCGGCTTAATGCCCTGGTTGAAAAGATCAGTGTCCAGGATGATCTGTCCGTCTGTGATGGATATCAGGTTCGTCGGGATATAAGCCGCCAGGTTGCCCTGCTGGGTCTCGGCGAGGGGTAGCGCAGTCAGCGATCCCCCTCCCGCCGCCTCGTTGAGCTTGCAGGCCCGCTCCAAAAGGCGCGAATGCAGATAGAAGACATCCCCCGGATAGGCCTCACGACCCGGTGGCCGGCGCAGAAGCAAGCTCAGCTCCCGATAGGCATCAGCGTGCTTTGTCAGGTCGTCGTAGACAATCAGCACATCACGGCCCTCGAGCATGAAGAACTCGGCCATCGAGCAGGCTGCGTACGGCACCAGATATCGCAGGGCAGGAGGGTCGTCCGGACCGGCTACTACCACGGTCGTATAGTCCATAGCTCCGTGTGCGCGCAGCGTCTCGATCACGCTCAGCGTTGAGGATCTCTTCTGACCTATAGCAACGTAGAAGCAGAGTACGCCCAACTCCTCCTGATTCAGGATCGTGTCCACCACCAACGTGGTCTTGCCTGTCTGCCGGTCTCCCAGGATGAGCTCACGCTGTCCCCGCCCGATAGGCACAAGGGCATCGATCATCTTCCAGCCGGTCACCAGGGGCTCCTCGACCGGCGTGCGTTCGATAATGCCTGGCGCCTCCCTTTCCAGGTACCAGGCCTCGGCCGCTTCAATAGGTCCCTTCCCGTCCATCGGCGTTGTCAGCGGATCCAATACTCGACCTAGCACGTTGTGCCCTACGGAGACCCTGAGCCGCTGCCCCGTGGACGTCACGAGATCCCCACCCTGAATACCCTCGCTGGGGCCAAGCAGGATAACGTCGACGCCATTGCGGTCCAGGTTCAGAGCCATGCCTTGAACACCGGTGGGGAAGGTCACCAATTCATTCGTGCGGGTCTGGGGTAATCCCGACAGGCGAGCTACCCCACTGCCGATGTGCTGCACGGTGCCGACCTCGTGAAACCGAACGCCCGGTGTCAATCCCTCCATTCGTGTGAGCAAGGTACCCATCATCTCGCCGACATCCGGCCCCAGGCGATTCACGCCGGTCAGAGCTGCGACCTCGCTGCTGATGCGCCGGACAACGCTCACGTCTCCGGCCTTATGAATCCGGACAGGTTCTGCCTGCTTGGAGGCCCCATCCCGAAGCAATTGCAGTAACGTATTGATATCCGGTGTGACCCGGCGATCTTCACTCATTCGCGGTATGCTCTCTCAATGCGTCGGATACGCTCTCCTGAAGTTCCTCGAGTCGCCCCGCGATCGTGTTGTCCATCACAAGGTCGCCCAAACGCACCTGCATGCCCAGACCCAGCGTCGGCTCCACCTTGAGGTCGAGGTTGACATTCCGGTCGGCCAGCGCCGAAAACGTGCGCACGACCAATCCCTGTTGCTCTGGGGAGAGTGGCTGAGCCGTGCGCGCGACCACCGTCGGCGTCCGCTCACCCAAGGAGCGCCTCAGCACGTCAACACGGCGCATATCGCTCTGACCCAACTCCCAGACGCTGTCGCAGAGTTGCTGTACCATGGACTCGTGCAGATCATCGGGCGCAACACGCCCGATGACAAGCCCGCTGACATCGAGGACGCCCTCAAGCAGCTCGTCGTGAAACTCATCGATCGCCTGACGTTTCATGCGGTAGGCGTCCATCTGAGCTTCTGTGAGTATCCGCTCGACCTCGCCCTGGGCTTCCTGAAGCAGCGCCGCGCGCTCCACATCAGCTTGATTCTGCGCCCGGCTGATGATGGCTTCTGCCTCCTCTTCGGCTGAGGACAACCGCGACTCCAGTTCCTCCCGCAGCTCACTCGCAGTCTCCCGATCCGCCTCGAGCTTCCTCATCTTGGCCTTCTGAGCTTTCGCTCTCGCCCTAATCCGTTGCATCATGGGCTTCCACAGCAGGTAGTAGAGGGCAGCTGCAAAGATCAGGAAATTGACGGCTTGCCAAAGAACCGTTGCCAGATCCAGTTCTAGCATACCTTCACCTTATATCCATAGTGGTCTAGCCAACCGGTAGCAGCTCAATCAGCGGGTTCGCGAAGATCAGAATCAGCATCACGAGCAAGACGTAAATCGCCGTCGTCTCCAACAGGGCCAAGGCCACGATCAGCGTGTTCCGTAAGTCGCCAGCCACCTCCGGCTGACGGACCATACCCTCCAGCGCTCTGATCACAGCACGTCCCTCAACGATCGCGGGCAAGATGGCCCCCAAGATCATGCCAATGCCTGCCACGAGAATGGTAACTAACGTAATCAGTGTACCTGGATCAAGTTCTCCCATCTTCAATCTCCTTTGATCAGCATAATATCTTCGTTAATCTTCAGACTCATCGTGTCTGGCAACGGCAGCAAGATAACCCGTTGCCAATACCATGAAAATGTACGCCTGCAGCACACCCGAGAACACGCTCAGGGCGATCATAGGCAATGGCGCGATCACCGGCACTAGCCTCGATATCACCGCGACGATGATCTCCCCGGCGATGATGTTGCCGAAAAGCCGCAGGCTTAGCGACATCGTCCGGCTCGCTTGCCCAATGACGTCCAGGATGATCATAGGCGTGGCGAGCGACTTCAAATACCCCAGGAGTCCGTTCTGCTGAATGCCGTAGCCGTGCACGGCGAAAAAGACAATTAGCGCAAGTGCCAGCGGGGTGTTGATGTCCTTGGTGGGCGTCTCAATCAGGGGTACCAGACCTATGTTGTTGACAAAAAGCAGGAAAAGCCCCAGCGAGCCAAGAAACGGAACGAAGGGGTCAACGTCCACGTCCTGCATCACATCCGATAGTGTACTTCGGACAAACTCAATGACCATTTCGAGGGCCGTCGGCACCTTCTCCCGGACCAACCAGACGACCGCGAGGATGATCACCATCGAAGCCCAGGTCGAGATCACCGTATCTCGAACCGGGATGCCGAAGATATAGAAGACGACCTTCGGGAAGACTTCCTCCATTGGCTTACTCCTCTAGGACCCTATCAAACCACGACCAATCAATTTCGCCGGACCGGCCCAGATAGACCGGCGCCCAGCGGGCTGCCAAGAGCCCGCCAACCAGCCAGAGACTCGCCCAGACGCTGCGTCGCACGGCGAGGACCATCGTCAAAGCGATCAAAGCAGCGCGAAGCGCGTAGCCGCGCCACATAATCACTCGGTTCCGCCGGCGCTGACCGGCCTGCAACCGCCCCACCGTCCACACCACAGAAATCGTGTGGACGAGACCAACAGCAAGCCCTACGACAAACCACGCTATCCCAGAGCCAATGTCCCCGTCCACACGTCCCCCCTCATTCCTGAGACCCATCGGGCAGCACGCCCCCGGGCTCGGCATTCAGCGTCAGCATGAGCTGACGCGCGAGTCGGTCAAACTCCCCCTCTACCGGCTCCCTCCCACCCTCAGCGTGCCCATGGGTCAGTATTTCGACGGTGTTGTCACCGACAACACGCAGGATGCCATCCGCCAGGCAGACGTCGTGTGTCTCATCGCCGGCTACGTAGGTCAGCTCGCCGGACAGAGTCTCGGCGATCAACGGTGCGTGGTAGGGGTAGATGCTTAACCAAGCCCCATCCGCAAGCCGAATCCGGACCTTATCAACGTCTTCGACCTCCAACAGCACCCGCGACGGTGTCAGCACTCGCAAGGACAGCGTCGCTCTCTCCATCTTCAACCTCCGCAGCCATCGTATCTGCCTTCTCCACGGCGTCCTCGATCGTACCGACCATATAGAAAGCCTGTTCCGGCAAGTCATCGTGCTGGCCCTCGAGGATTTCGCGGAATCCACGCAGCGTCTCCTCCAGTGTGACGAAGGCACCCTGGATCCCTGTGAAAGACTCCGCCACGGTGAACGGCTGCGTCAGGAATCGCTGAAGCCGTCGGGCGCGATGAACCGCCTGCCGATCCTCCTCACTCAGCTCCTCGATGCCCAGGATCGCGATCACATCCTGGAGTTCCTCGTAGCGAGCCAACAGCTGCCGCACCTCCATAGCGACATCGTAGTGCGTCTGCCCGACGCCCTCCGGCGTTAACAGGGCGCTACGCGACGCCAACGGATCGACGGCCGGGTAGAGCCCGCGACTTACCTGCTCACGCGACAGGACTGTGGAAGCATCCAAATGACCGAAAGCCGCCACCACTGCCGGGTCGGTGAGGTCATCCGCCGGGATATAGACAGCCTGGACTGAGGTGACGCTCCCCCGGCTGGTCGTCGAGATACGTTCCTGAAGCTCGCCCATCTCACTCTGCAGCGTCGGCTGGTAGCCAACTTCGCTCGGAAGGCGTCCCAACAAAGCCGAGACCTCTGAGCCGGCCTGTATATAGCGAAAGACGTTATCCACAAAGAACAAGACCTGGCGTCGTTCGGTGTCGCGAAAGTACTCGGCGATCGTCAGGGCCGTGAAAGGCACACGGAGACGCGCACCAGGTGGCTCGTTCATCTGCCCGAAGACCAGAACCGTGTTATCAATGACGCCTGTGCGCTGCAAATCCAACCAGAGGTCATTGCCCTCGCGACTCCGTTCCCCAACCCCGGCGAAGAGCGCGATGCCCGAATGTCTGCGGATCGTATTCCCCATCAGTTCGATCATGAGCATCGTCTTGCCCACGCCTGCGCCGCCGAAGAGGCCGATCTTGCCGCCACGCGGATAGGGCGTCAGCAGGTCGATGGCCTTGACGCCTGTGATAAAGGGCTCGGTTGCCACTTCCTGTTCACTCATCGGCGGGGGCTTTGCATGTATGCTGCGCCGGGCGGCCACAACCGGCGGGGCTCCGTCGATGGGCTCGCCGAGGACGTTGAACATGCGCCCCAGTGTGAGGGGGCCTACCGGGACCGAGATAGGCTCGCCCGTGTCGATGACCGACAAACCACGCCGGAGGCCTGCCGTGTTCTTCATCGCGATAGCTCGAACCGTGTGAGGGTCAATATGCTCCTGAACCTCCAGGACCAGCTCTTCCCCGTTGTCACGCTGGACGATCAACGCGTTGTGGATGCTTGGCAGGTCGCCGGTGGCAAACGCAGCATCGACGACCACGCCCACAACGCGCGCGACGATACCCTGATCCGCCAACTCTGCCTCCGTTCTCCGTTGCCTGACATCTGTCTTCAGGAGTTGAAATCAGTAGGTGCTTCCCATCGTACGAGGAAGGGGCCCCTGCCACCACCTCGGAGTCCTATCACTCCGGCGTTAGCTGGCACACGCCGCGAGCTCAAACACTAGTTCCAGAGTATACCAAAATTCATCGACCTCTGCAAGCCTTCTGCGCGACCGGGCGCGTTTCAAAATGGGGGCGAATTCCTGAGAAGGTACCATCGCCAGATCATCTCGTACGCCATCACCCATTTTGAAGCGCGCCTTGGCAGTTTTGGCCGGGCTCTCGCGGATGAAGGTGATCTCCAAGCGGCCAAAACTGCAAGTGCACCTAGGGTTTCTACGTCACATGTCTTGCTATTTCCCCAAAGATAAAACGCACCCGCGCGACCGAATCAACATTGGACAAAGGCCGATTATCGTGTATGATCAGCGTCGGTGGTTCAAGAACCTCACCTCAGAGAAAGCCATAAAGCCAAGCGGATCTTGTCACGGATGGAAGGTTAAGCTGCTATGCCGATTGTTGAGGAACTGGGCATCGACCTGGGCACGGTGAACGTCCTCGTCTATGTTCGAGGACGGGGTATCGTCCTTCAGGAGCCCTCCGTCGTCGCCCAGGAACTTGAGAAGGGAGAGGTTGTCGCCGTCGGCGAGGAAGCTCGCGCGATGATGGGCAGGGCTCCGGAGACGATAGTCGTGCGACGGCCCCTGCGCGCCGGCGTTATCGCAGACTACCGGGTCACCCGCGAGATGCTTTTCTACTTCATCAACAGGGCGATCGGCAAGATGCGGTTGCTCAAGCCGCGCGTCTGTGTGACCGTTCCCTTTGGCGCGACCCAGGTTGAGCGCCGAGCCGTGCGCGATGCCGCCTTGGAGGCCGGGGCCGGCAGGGTTCTGCGAATTCCAGAGCCTCTGGCCGGCGCCATCGGTGCTGGGCTCCCGATTCACACACCCGGCGGTCATATGATCGTGGATCTCGGCGGTGGTGCAAGTCAGGCTGCCGTGCTTTCGGTGTACGGTGTTGTCACGTCCGCCGCCATCCGTGAGGGCGGCGTCCGTATGGACGAAGCCATCGCTGCGTATGTGCGGCGCAAGTACAACCTCATGCTTGGCCAACCCAGCGCCGAGGAGGCCAAGATCCGTATTGGCTCTGCGTTGCCGCTGGACGAGCCACTGCGTATGGACGTGCAGGGACGAGACCAGGTGAGCGGCCTCCCACGTAGCGTGGAGGTCAACAGTGACGATATCGTCGAGGCGCTCGAGGAACCCATCTCGCTCATCGTCGGCATGGTGAGGTCGGTGTTGGAACGCACGCCGCCGGAGCTCGCCTCAGATATCATCGACCGGGGCATGACGATGATCGGCGGTTCCTCTCTCCTCCGGAACCTGGACCAACTCCTGACCCAGGAGACCGGCGTTCCGGTCTATGTGGCTGACGCGCCCATGGCCTGCGTGGCAGTGGGCGCAGGCAAGGCCCACGCCCTCCTGCCCTACCTGAGGAGAACGTTGG
>JBNGDU010000282.1:0-9905 GCA_049975025.1 Anaerolineae bacterium | reverse complement strand
GTTTAGGGTAGGCCCATCCCAGCACCTCCTGTAAGGAGACCGCATCCTGTCTGAAGCTGGCCTGGGCCACCTCATAGAAAGGAATAAGCTGAGCTGCGCCCAGGCCTAGGCCCAACAGAACCAGCAGCATCAAGCCAAGTGCGGGGCCAAGCACCTCAGCACGCCACTGCCCACGTGGCAGCGTGAGAAGCTGGTAGCAAAGCCGCCAGCCGGTGAAGCCGCCCATGACCAGCAGAGCAAAGTAGGTCGTCTCAGGGTGACCCGCGAGAGTCTGGAGCCCCAACGCCATGGCTCCCAAAAGAATCCAGGGCAGGGTCGCGCGCTCCTGAGCCCAAAAGCGCCGGCGGGTCACGGCGCACTCAACCAGCGCCAGAAGCAACGGCAGCCAGGAGGCACCGGCGATAATCATCGGATGCACGACCGACACCACCATGAAACCGCTGAGCTGAAAGCACAGACCGGCGACCAACGCGCCGATCCGGTGGGCGCGCAGCACACGGGCGAAGACATACATCCATACGCCGGCCAGACCCAGTTGCACCACCACGAAAACACCAAATGCCTTGGGGATCGGCAAAATGAGGAAGAGCGCGCTCAGCGGGTAGAGTGCGGAGTGCTGTCCGTTCGCCAGGAACGGATGTCCGGAGAAGACGTAAGGATCCCACAGGGGCAATTCCCGAGATCTGACGGCGTCGGCGACGAACTGCTTCCAGGGATAGTTCTCCAAGATGAGGTCGGAGAGAAGCGGGTTCTGAACGTCGTCAACCCCTATTGCCTCTGCCGCAGCTCGGAAAGGCTGGAAAAGGTAAAGCGCATCGGCGGGAAGGAGCGTCCTTCCACCCAAGGTGACCGGAGCAAAGAGCACCAAGGGAAAGAGGAAAAGAAGCCCTAAGGGAATCAAATCGCGCCAAAACCGTCGCATTACCCTCTCCGCCGGGGGATGCCCCGGATTACGTACCTGTCCACTCAGACCTCGGATCTAGTAGATGAGAACAAGTGTCAACTCATGATGCCGGCTACTTCGCCGCTGAACGCCAACGACATCCGCGCAGCACGCCGCAATCGTATCACGCTACCGGTAATCGGCAATTCCAGGGGAAAGGTCCGTGATATGAAACAGGGCCGGCATCACCACCGGCCCTGTTGATAAGGAAGATAGATATCGAAGCGCTGCCCGTTAAGAGCCGTCTCCGAGGCTTCTCCGTAGCTCTGCCAGACCTCCGGGATGCGCGAAGGGGACCACGTCGACCAGGCCAATGTCAAAGGCGAGGCGTGGGATAGGCGCACCATCTGTTCGCGTGCCTCGCTCCCAATCGTGGTGGGGATAGAAGAATGAAGCAGCCTCATTCAACCGTTGATCGAGGCGCCCCATCACTACATAGGCGTCCTGACCTTCGGGCGCTACCATCAGATACTGATAGAGATCCAGTTGGCCCACGAAAAGATCGTCTAGATCCGGGTTCTCTGCCGCGGTATTGCGCAGAATCAGAGAGACCGCCCGCAGAACGTCGTCATGGGTCACGAAACCATAGGCCTCGCTAAACTCAGGCATGCCGCGCAAACAGACGCTGACCATCGTTCTGCCTTGATGCTTGGCGACGTCCTCAATGGCCTCCTCGACAAGAATGCTGGTGGGCAGTCCGGTAATAGGATGCAGTAGGGTCTCGCGACCGGATCGCCGAAGGGCGTTGCGTACTCGAAACCGCAATTCCTGAACGTCAAAGGGTTTCGTGATGTAATCGACGGCACCTAGCTCAAGGCCGGTGAGGCGATCGTCACGCTCGCGACGCTCGGTCAAGAAGATAACGGGGGTCCCCTGGGTACGCGTCTGCTTCCGCAACCTTGAGCACACTTCATAGCCATCGATATCGGGCAGATGGATGTCGAGTATCACAAGATCAGGGTGAAGACTCGTGGCCATACTCAGCGCATCTTGGCCCCACTCAGCGTGTGTCACCTCATATCCCAGGGACGTGAAGTAGGTGGAAAGCATCTCTGCGGTGCTAGGTTCATCCTCTACCAGTAGAATACGGCAGGTTTCCTCATATTCTGTCACGATATCCACTCTCCAGGAACGCAACAACGCACAAAGCTCACCACCAGCATCAGGGATTCCATCCTCTTCGTAACGCCAGCCAGCTCAACCGATAGGTTCCTTGTAGACGTAGAATGTGCAGTCCTCGTGTCCCATGCCTATGCACGAGACTTGATCCACACGGAACGTCCGACCGCCACTCAACCAACGCAGGGCCTCCTCGATAATGCCCGCAGCGATGAACCCACCCGGGCGTTCGACGTGGCGTCCCCAACACATTGAACAGCGCTCGATGACGTAATGATACTGATCTCCGCCGGGGTCTCGGACGTAGGAAGTCTGATCGCTCAACGAATCAAAGACCTTAGCCACAGCCGGGAGGCCGGCCTTGACCTTAGCTTGCAGCGGCAACACTTTGAAAGCCAGATCGCTGGCGCCTACCAAAGCGCCGAAGTTGGCAAGTCCCTGAGCGAAGAGCACACGTCCCAGCCGCAGTTGCAGTCCCCTGCCGCCCCGCGGACCGTACATCTCCTCCAGCGCCTGGTTCAGAGCTGAGATGTGCGCGAAATCAAATCCCTTCTCCATGCTATCAGACGGCGGATGATCAATGAACTGAGAAAGGCCCGCCATATTCAGGATGGCCTTAAGCCCATTGCGGCCCATGATCTCCTCAAGGGCATCGAACAAAATCAGACCGAAACGCTCTGGGTAATAGTAGCCACTGGCTTCGGGCGCATTAGCCACAGTCAGCCTCCTTCCGGCAATCCCGCTCTAAAGTATCGATGAAAACTCTTCGGCAGCGCGCCGCATATCCAAGAAGAGCAACCCTAACTTCGCCCGCTGCCGCGCCAGAACCGTGAGCACCGCCTCTTCACCAACAGCACGGAGAATAACGTAGCCTCTCTCACCCCTGACGTAGACTTCGTCCAACGATCCTCGACCAAGCTCCCCTGCGATGCGTTCTCCCAGGGAGAGCATTGCCGCGGACATCGCAGCCACCCGATCCTCCTCGACACTGCCGGGAAGTGAGGTGGCGATGGGTAAGCCATCCACACTGATAATCGCTGCAGCCTCAACATCCGGGCTGCTCACCTGAAGCTCGTGCAGGCGCTCGATCATCCGCTCATTACGGGTTCTAGTTGTCATATCAAGGTCCTCCGACGTGGGTCAAACATGTTCCAGGATAAAGCTGTGGACTTGACGAGACTTCATTGTCTGATCTGATTTCCCTTATGGACGGCGATAACACAGCCGGGCACAAATCCAGCGCCCACATGACAGACCGCTTTGAAAAGCGGACATCTACAAAAAGGGTACCATAGGTCCCCCTGATTGTCAAGATCTAGTTATAATCTAACGTTCCGCACAGCTGGTCGCGTACACCATCACACCTTTGGCTCTTGCAGCCGAGAATCTGGCTTAGGGAGGAAAGACGACCGGCGCTGGGGCGCAGCTAATGGTCTGGGGCGGACTTCCGTCGCTGTAGCCCTGAGTAGAGCAGATCCAACGCTGAACTCATCTGATACTCCCAGCAGAATTCAGCATCTGGTTCATGAACGGACTCCAAAACGCAGATGCGGAAGAAGTAGGTAGCGATCATCGTCCCGGCGACATCAGCGTCCATCGCTGGATCAAACCGCCCTTCCGCCTGCCCATCGCGCACCAGCGCAGCCAATGCTTGTGCAAGCGTAGGATGATGCTTAGGCAGCGACTCCAAGGCCGGATGGGAAAGCGCATAAGCGAACATACGCTGAAAGAGATGAACATAGGGCTCGAGCTCATGATGGACATCTTGGAGAAGCTGCCATATCCGAGCGCGCACCTGGGCGCCGTCACCCCTGGGCGCTTCCAGCAGGGACTGAAGACGCATATGGAGCAATTCACCCAGCAACGCTTCTTTACTGTCGAAGTAGTTGAAGAACGTGCCCTTGGCCACGTCGGCAGCCACGGCGATCTCTTCGACGGTAGTGGCGTCGAACCCCTGAAGCCGAAAATGGCGCTCCCCCTCCGTGAGCAAGCGGCGCCGCGTTTCCTCCTTACGACGCTCCCATCGGGAGATCACGTCCCCTGCTCCGATATCTTCTGTCATAAAAGTTGACTCCGGTCATAGTTGACCTGGGTCAGTATAGCCCATGCCACGAAAAGAACAATGAAATGGATGAGAGGGCGCAGGCGCGTCCGGCACCCGGCTATCGGTTTCCGGTCACCGGTTTCAGTTAGTTGATCATCTCTCAACCTATGCTATCAGATCGACCCCAATGTATCCAACATCCAGCACCTAACACCCAAAACTCAGATCATAGACCCGGTAGCGTTTGTCCAGCCGGGCGCCGAACCGCTCCGCCAACAAGTTCGTGGTCGGGTTATCATCGCCGGTCAGCGACATATCCATCCATCTGTAACCCTCGCGCCAGCACACCTCGCCAAGATGGAGATAGACCAGCGCGTCCAAGCCCAGCCCGTGGACCTCGGGCACCATCGCCAGTATCTTGAAGCTCACACCCGGCAGCCGGCGCCCATACCACCAGAGCTTGACGTAATCCCACGGCCGGCGCAGGCCGTTGCAGTGCCAGAGCGCCATGTTGATGTCCGGCAGCCCTAGCCCGAATCCGACCAGCTCACCATCCAGCTCCACGAAGACCGTCAGCTCCTCGCGCAGCAGCGGTCGGATCGAGCCGGCGAGACGCTGCCAATCCTGCTCGGACATTGGCACAAAGTCGGGCAGACCGCCTAACGCTCGATTGTAGACCTCTCGCACGCGGCTTAACTCAGCATTCCATGCCGCGAAGTTCGGCGTGCGTAGACGGCACCGGTCGCCGTACCGGCCTCGCACGTAATCCACCACACGCTGGAGCTTGACAGGAGGCTCGAAGTTGCCAGCCGCGTCAACGTACCTCTTCAGATAGACGCGATAGGCGAGGGCCTCCCGGTACTTCTTGAATCCATAGCGTTCCACGAAGTCCCGGTAGTACGGCGCCGTCCAGCCCATCAACAGCCCTCGGGGTGTCTCCCGTCCCTCAAGGAGAATGCCCGGCTCGTCGGAGTTGCCGAAGGATTGCGGCCCCCTCACAACAACGGCATCGCGAGCCCGCGCCCAGTCAGTCGCGGCCGCGAACAGGGCCTCCGCCACGGCGTAATCCTCTATGCATTCGAAAAAGCCGAACACGGCTACAGGCATCTCGTAGTGGTCGTTGGCATGGTGATCCACCGCTACCCCAATAGTGCCGACGGGACGACGTCCCTGCCAGGCCAGGAAGAGTTCCACCTCGCCCTGCTGGTAGATTGGGTTACGGTCCGGATCGATGCGCGCCTTCCGCTCCGACAAGATCGGCGGCACCCAGAGCGGATCATCGCGATAGATTCGCCAGGGGAAGGTCAGGAAGATACGGCGCTCACGCCGTCCGGAGACAGGCCGAACGGTAACACGTGATGAGATCATAGAGACCTACCTTTTCCGGATATCAGCGCTATTGTTCATAACACTCAATGGTGAACACTGATACGATAATCAGAATGACCGAGATCCTGTGACGATCCCCTAGCGCCCGTGGATGCTGAGCTCCCGACACAAGTTTGCATAGGGGGAATGTCGCTCCGAGGGCGAAACCGCAGTCGGAAGCGGTTGGAGTCACATATAAAGAGACCCGGATGGTCCATGGAGTCATTCTAGAACGTCCAAAGCTTATGTCAAAGTAACTGCTTAGGCCAACCCCTTCCGGGAAGCGACAATAGGATTTCGGAGCAAGAACCAGCCACTAGACTCACGCCAGATCCGAGGATATTCCCCGCTTGCCGGAAGGTTCAGATGCTTACCTCCCGAGTGGTTGTATGCCAAAAGGCATCTCCGACAGGCTATGCTATACTGGGTGGGGGGTGGATGCCGCTGCGACCTCAATGAGAGGCTGATGAGCTCAGCAGGCATCGCATAGCCGAGGGATAGGAGGAGGGATGAGCGAGGATACCGTTTACGAAGAGCTGGCGCGACACCTGGACGACCTGCCGGGCGGATTCCCGGCGACGGACAGCGGGGTCGAGCTGCGCATTCTGCGAAAGCTCTTCTCGCCTGAAGAGGCGAAGCTGGCCGTCTGCGTGACCCTGATCCCCGAGGAGGCCTACGTCATTGCCCACCGGGCCGGCATCCCCCAGGAGGAAGCCGCGCAGCGCCTCGCCGATATGGCCGCCAAGGGTCTCATCTTCAGCATCCACCGGGAGAGAAGAGCACCCCGCTACCAGGCGGCGCAGTTCGCCGTTGGGATCTGGGAGTACCAGGTCGGCCGGATGGACGAGGAGTTCGTCCGTGATATGGACGAGTATTGGCCCATCTTCTTCGACGTCGACACGTGGAGAGCAACCCCACAGCTGCGCACCATTCCCGTGAACGAGAGCGTGAGCTATCAGGCTGAGGTCATGGCCTACGAACAGGCCGAGGCACTGATCCGGGATCACGACAAAATCGCTGTGGCGCCGTGCGTCTGCCGTCAGGATCGGGCGATCGCCGGAGAACCCTGTGACAAGCCCAGTGAAACCTGCCTCTCCTTTGGAGCCGGTGCCGAGTACTACGTGCGAAACGGTATGGGGCGGCCCATCAGCCAAGAGGAGGCGTTGGAGATCATCGAGCTGGCCAACGAGGCCGGTCTCGTCCTCCAGCCGAGTAACTCCAAGACGGCCTCCTTCATCTGCTGCTGTTGCGGCTGCTGCTGTGGTGTGCTGCGCAATCTCAAGCGCGAGCCGGCGCCTGCCGATCTCGTCGTCTCCGCCTTCCTGGCCACCCTGGACGCCGACGCATGTATCGGATGTGGCGTTTGCGTTGACCGGTGCCAGATGGACGCCCTCAGCCTGGCCGACGGCGCCGCCGTCCTGGACCAGAGCCGGTGCATCGGATGCGGCCTTTGCATCACTACCTGCCCCACCGGCGCGCTAACGCTGGCCCGCAAGCCGGCGTCCGAGCAGCCCGACATTCCCAAAGACATGACGCACACGATGCTGAAGCTGGGCCAATCGCGCGGCAAACTCGGCCCCGGCGCGCTGATCAAGCTTCTAGCGCAGTCGAAGAAGGACCGCCTGCTGGCCAAGAAGGAATGAGAGGAACACGCCCACCTGGATAGAAGTGATACCGCGCGAGAAAGCGGAGCTCGTCAAGCCCGCCGGCGCAGACTGAAAAACCCACATGTCTCGCATCCACGCCCTTATCTTTCAAGCAGATGTGGATAGGGCATCGCTGAGGTGATGATCGCAGTTCCAAGTGACGTTCGATGCTACAGCTCGTCGGGCATACAGAGCCTCACAACCCCGCGCGTTCCAGCAGGTAGAAGGCCACCACGATCAGCGCGTTGAGCGGGATGATGACGGCCCAGTCGTTGACCTTGAGCAATTGCGGCAAGGTCGTATTCCCGAAGTCCCCGACCATCAGGATTCCGGAGGCCACTTTGGGATAGATCGCCGCCAGCAGCGCGGAGCCGAGGAGTATGCCGATCACACCACCGACTGCCGCATCGAGATAGCCGTTCCCTATCGCGCCCGCGATCGTGCCTGGACAATAGCCGAGCACGGCGAACCCCACGCCGAATACCAGGCCCCCGACGGCGCTCATACCCCAGGATCCCGTCTTGGGCTTGAGCTGCACCCATCCCAGATCCCTCATCAGGTGGATGCCCACCGAGCCGACGACGACGGCGGAGAGCATGATCTTGAGCACCGTGAAATCCTCAAGCAGGAGCTGCCCTAAGATCACGTCGTATTGGGTGGCCCCGCCTTTCTGCAGGAGGAAGCCGAAGATAACGCCGAAGAGCAGGCCGAGGAGCAGTTGGTTTCTGTCTTTCGTCATCGTCTCCCCCTCCTAAGCGATGAGGCCAAAGAGCAGGTAAGCCGTGACGATCCCGCCGATGAAGAAAGAGACGGAGGCAATCCAACTGGAGACCGCGAGCTGCATCGTGCCGCTGATGCCATGACCGCTGGTGCAGCCGCCGGCCCACCGGGAGCCAAAACCGATCAACACGCCCCCCAACAGCGCGACGATCAGGCGGGGCATCACTGCGCTGCCAAAGGCCGTAGCCCATCGCGAGGGAACCCATTGCAGATCAAAGGAACCGGAAAGCAGTGAGGAGGCCAGAGAGCCGATGACCATGCCCAACACCAACATCCACTGCCAATCGATGACGGGCCTATACTTCCGATAATACAGCTTCGATTCCACCTGTTTGCCGCGGAGCGCCCTCTCGATCATGCCGGCGGTCCGCGCGAAGGACGTCGAGCAACCCAACGCCTTCCGCGAGATCAGGAACGTGAGCCAACTCAGGACGCCGATGCCGGCGCCGACCACGTAAGGTGACCAACGCGCGGCCTTTAACCACTCCAATACCATCATCTTCTCGTTTCTCTAGTCACTGATGACACAAAGTAGAGCTTGTCTTCTGCACAGGTCCGTGTCAGGGCCATCATCGCCTGCCGGTCGGTCATGGCGGTCAATGCGCGCCGACCCGGATTGGCACAGCTGCTGTTCATCTGGTCCCGTCTGGCGCCGACCTGTGATGGCTGCGCAGTGCCACACCCGGGGAACGGGCCCTAGAACGTAGTAATCGGCGTCTCTCAAGCTGACCATCGCCAGAGCCTGGGATCACGGACACCTTGCCAGGATATCCGACCGTCCGCAACCCCGTCCATCGTATAGCATTGGATCAGGATATCCTCAAGGTAGAACTCGATCATCGTGTGGTTGAGCAGCAGGCGGAATCTCGGGGAGGAACCGAAATCCATCTCTCTGTCCACACGCTCTTCGCACGTGAACGTCGTGCCATCCCGCGTTTCCGGTCCGATCTCGGTTACGCCGTCGGGGCTGACGCGGATTCGCACGCCCGCATGATCTGCGGTGCCGATAGACAAACTACCGGGAAGCACCATCTCACCTTCCAGGAGGATGCCTGCATCCGCGTTGACCTGGACATCCCCATCGTCGCCCCGGGATAGGGACACTTCTACGTTCTTGAGCCCATCATTGCCGTGCCACCAGCCGAGGTACAGCCCCCCGTCGATGATCCTAGCCTGCTTCAAGGGCGCAAAGTAGACGACGCAATGATCATCCGAGAACTGCCCCTCCGCAAGCGTGTGGTGGTTGACGAGCACGCCGTCCGGGGAATCGAGAAAGCGCGTGAAGTATGTATGCATCTTGCTCTGATTGCGCAGCAGACCGAAATTCCTCGTCGCCGGTCGGAATGGACCGGAAGGGCTATCGGAAACCAGGGTGAACATACCGCAGTTGGTGTCTGCATAGTCACCGACCATACAGTAGTATCGCTGGTCGAATTGGTGCACCCCGCCGACTTCCACGAAGATCATCTCAGGTGGATCGCTCCAATCGACCTGCGGCGGTTCAAGAGCCTGCCAATGAAGGCCGTCCGCGCTTACGCCATGACCAAATCCCAGGCCAGTTTTCGGCGTCGCCGTCCAGTAGCCATCATATCCCCCCTGCGGTCGCGGCACGCCGCACAGACAGTCCCACCGCGGCCACTCCCAGGGCCCCTGAGCGTCCTCGTTGACTCTCTCGTAGAACCGCTCGTCGATCCTAAAGGCGAATTCCTCGCCGAACTTGTGCCAATGGATGAGATCGTCCGACCAGGCGAAGAAGATGCTCTGGACCGCCTGGTCGCCGCGCTGGCGCCATTCGGAGTAATTGCACAGGAATCGGCCCGATGCAGCGGAATCGGGGGCCTTCCATACAGAGCCGGTGCCAAGATACCGGACCATCTCGTCAGAGGGCTCGAGAACGCGCCCGTAGTCGTGCCACGTGAGGCCGTCTTCTGAGGTAGCCACCCCGAAGCCGTCGCCGGGCGCCGTCTCGCTGGTGAGGTAGTAAAGGTAGTAGACACCCTGATGA
>JBNGDU010000281.1:0-9917 GCA_049975025.1 Anaerolineae bacterium | reverse complement strand
GCTGCGCGGCGACCCAGATCGCGCCCGCCGGTGCGCAACAGAGGGATGGGGATATCTGCGCTGCGCAAGACACGACGAGGAGATGGCTCCCTGGTTCCGCGATCGCGCCACCATCATCCTAGCACGCACCCACGCACTCTGGGGAGAGTGGCATCAGGCCCACCGCTACGCGACACAGGCCCTAACGCATAACACTGCACGCGGCGACACCTATGGCGCCACGGATGCACACGTCACGCTGGCTCAGGCATGTCATGGGCTGGGACGGTATCCAGAAGCCCGGGCCCACGCAGAGAAAGCACTGACGCAAGCGGAGTCAGCCGGCGACCTGCGCCTACAGGGTAAGGCGCTCTACGTCCTGACCCGGGCGTACGTGGACGGAGCGCAACCTGCGCGCGCCGAACCATTGGTCGTTGACCTGCTGGCTATTGCGGAGCAGACCGGCGATCTTGAGGCGTACGCCCGCGGGCAGCTGCTACGGGCTCAGCTCCTGCACCGCGCGGGGGCCCTCGATGCGGCAGAAGCCATCCTTGGCCCGCTCTTGGCAAAGGCGCGCGCCGTTGGCGTGCCTTCCTATATCGTAATGGCCCTGCGGCAACTCGCCGAGACACGGGCTGCCGCCGGAGATTTCGCCGGCGCCCGCGCGTCTGCTGATGAAGCGCAGGCGCTCGCACACCGCTGTCGAATGCGCCACGAATTGAGTTATCTCGCCCAGTTGAGGGCGCGCCTAGGCGAGGCAAACGGCTGATGAGCTGAGCTCTAGTCACGAGAGAGGCGGGCGCGCCGGCGCGCGATTAAGCCCATTGTAAGGTGTCTCTGCTATGCTACGGATGAATGATCCGTAGCGTTTTTCATTGTCAGGAGTCACAATGAACAGCTTGCTCACCCGCCATACCCGAACCTTTATCCTCCGGATCTGGGCTGAGTACCTCGAGCAGACTCCACCAACCTGGCGCGGCGAGATCGAGGATGTGACGACCAAGGAGGTGACGCGCTTCCATTCCCAAGAGGAGTTGGCAGCGTGTCTGCAACGCTGCCTCGAAAACCATCGAGAATCGCAGAGGTAAAGAGAGATGACAATGAGCTATCACGGCAGTCTGAGGAGGTTTGCACGATGACACAGAAGTATGCACAGTTGGCTGTTGCCCTCGGCGTTGGACTATTGCTCGTCACCATGGTCTGGGCGAGCGGTACGGTGGTGGAAGCGACGGACTATCTGGAGGCCATCATCGATATCTATCCGGGGTCAGCTAGCTCGTATCCCAAGTATCTGACGGCCTACGATGGCGCGATCCTCTTCCAGGCCGATGACGGAACATCTGGAGCTGAGCTCTGGTCCTACAATGGCGTCAGCGCTACGCTGACCGTGGACATCTGGGAAGGGAGCGATGCCGGCGGCCCGCGCGACCTGATCGTCTACAGTGACGCGTTGTACTTCCAAGCGGACGACGGAACGCACGGAAAGGAGCTCTGGTCCTATGACGGCACCACGGCAACCCTAGTGCAGGATCTAGACCCGGGCACCGGAGATGCGTCCCCGATGAACCCGGCGGTCTATGACGGCACCCTCTATTTCGCCGCCAACGACGGCATCCACGGATCGGAGCTTTGGCGCTACGACGGTGTCACCACCACATTGGTGGCCGATCTCAACCCGGTGTTCAGCAATCTAGGCCCTTCACACCTCTTCGTCCATGAAGGCACGCTCTACTTCCGCGCCAGCGATGGCGTGCATGGCCAAGAGCTCTGGTCCTATGACGGCGTCACCACGACCCTCGTCAGCGACCTGTTGCCCGGTTCCGGCAGCAGCGACCCCGGCTCATTTGCCGTCTACAAAGGCATGCTTTACTTCGGAGCCCAGAATCCTCTATATCAGTACCATCTCTATCGCTACGATGGCAGCGACGTCACGCAGATCGGCACGGAGACCTATCTATTCCCCGGTCCCGAGTATCTGACGGTCCACGACGGCGCATTGTATTTCGCTAACAGCGAATCAACCTATGGACGGGAGCTTTGGCGCTACGACGGGGATCTTCTGGAGCGTGTGACGGACATCGACCCAGGTAGTGGCTCTGGCTACCCTGCATACCTGACCAGCTTTGCGGGCAAGCTCTACTTCTATGCCAACGATTCTATCCATGGCTATGAGCTCTGGAGCTATCACGACGACGCTGCGCATCTCGAACTGGACATCAACCTGAACCCGAGCTCAGCCTCTTCCAATCCCAGCGAATTCACGCCCTTGGGCGATCGGCTCTACTTCCGCGCTAACGATGGATTTAAGGGAGATGAACTTACCTATATCATCCCCACGCCGTTGCTGCAAGTGCAGAAGCGCGCGAGTAACTCGACGCCCGAGGCCGGCGATCCCCTCACCTACACCGTGCTCATCGAGCATCCCGGCGGGCTGCCACTCAGCGAGGTCACGCTCTCGGACACCTTGCCGGCCGGGATCACCTTTGCCGGCCCCGTTACGCTGGAGCCTGCCCACCCCGAGGCGACCGTAGCAACCTCTGCCGGGGATCTACCGATCGTCGCCAGCGGCCTCACACTGAGCACGGGCGATCGTGTGACGGTGACGCTGCCGGTGACGGTTGACCCAGGCCTTGACCTCGGAACCGTGATCACTAACACCGTGGAGGTTACCTCGGCAGAGGCGCCTTCCCGGACAGCCGTCAGCAGGGTGACAATCGCTGAAGCAGCGTGCCTCCCCATCACAGCCGTCAACCTGACCGCCTCCCCCGCCGGCGAACTGACCGCCGGTGCGACAGTGCGCTTCCTCGCGGACACTCAAGGGGGAACTAGGCCCATCGACTACGCGTGGTACTTGGATGGCACGCCGGTCACCGCAGCCGGTGAGGTCTACGAGCACACCTTCGCTGAGGCAGGGACCTACACGATGGGGGTCACGGCAACCAACACCTGCAGTGCAGATGCGCCGACGACAACGGTCACCATCCTGCCGGCAGAACCCGACCGGCCCGACCTCAGCGCCTCGCAGCTCTGGGTGAGTCGCTCCACCGCTCAGTCCGGCGACGTGCTGACCTACACGACGATCCTGCGGAACGCGAGTGCGGTGACCGCGACCGCGACGGTGACCAACACGCGCCCGGATTTCCGCTATGCGCTCGTAGTTCCCGGAAGCGCCGAGGCCAGCGACGGAGCGCAGATTGCCTTCGACGAGGACTACTGGACCTGGAGTGGCGACGTCGTCTCCGGAACACCCGTGCTCTTGACGTACGCGGTCACTGTGGGATCGCCTCCGGAAGGCACAGTCCTTCAGAACTCTGCCCACATCGACGATGGCACAGGGAGAACTACCCTGCTGACGGCTGATACGTTGATCGCACCCGACTTTGGCCTGGCGATCAACGACGGAGCGTCCTACACGAACCAGCCTACCGTCACACTCACCTACGCCTGGAATCCCACAACGGTAATCACGGAAGCCTATCTTGGGAGCTGCAGCGGCAGCGTCTGCAAGTCGTCAGGCTGGCTCCCGCTTCCCACCGCGGCGATGACCGCCACCTATCCCGACTGGACACTGGACGTCTCCGGGGATGAGCGGTTGCTCTACAGCGCCTGGGTGCTCTATCAAAACGGGTTGGGCGAGACCGTAGGACCGTTCTATGATACGATCCTGTACGATCCAGGGACCCCCACCATCACCAGCATCGAGGTATTGACCAACACCGCTGTCGTACAGACTATGACAGAGGGCGCGCCTGTGACAGTCCGCGTCACAACCCAGGATGCGAACAGCGGCGTCAGCGTGCTCCACGCGAGCGACACGGCCGACTTCGCCACGTATGCCTCGATCCCCGTCACAGGCTCAACGACGGACTTCGCCTGGACGCTGGCTGAGGGAGAGGGTATCTACGTTCGTGCCGTCGATCGCGCGGGCAACGTCTCGGCGGCGGACTACCAATCCTACGGCGCCGACTATGCGGTCTATCTCCCGCTGGTGATACGCTGAGCGTTATGGTATCAAGGCGGCGGGCAGCAACGATAATCTCCAGGAGCCCTTGTTGCTGCCTGCCGCCCTAACATGGAGGCTGTCTCTCCTCGTCCGCATCGGTATGTGTCATGCCTTACGGCGCCGAAACTGGGAACGGGCCTACCTCTAAACACTTTCGTGGAATGGGCATGTCTTTGACTTGGCGGCATTCAGGCTAGACTACCGGAACCACCGCTGCTGCTCGTGGGCCTGACGCTGGTCCGATCGGTAGCCGGGATGCGGTAGCACGATCCGAGCGACGCCGAGGTCGGCGGCGACGCGTTGGTCAATTCACCCTCGCGATGCTCCTCAACCCATACCAAACTCGCCGGGATATGGTAGGATGAAGTTTGTGGCAGAAACCGTGCCTCGTGATGCGTGGGATGGCTGATGGCGGGCCAAGCACGCGACCCGAGTGTGTGATGGGAGACGTGCCGGCGGGGCTTTCCAACATCACGGGTGCCTGAGTTCGATTGAGGAGGGTAGACATGCAGGACACCCGGGAAGTGAGAACGATGTTGGCGGAGATTGGCCCGTTTCAGAGCGAGCCGCTCACCGATTTCACGGCGTCGGATAATGTGGCAGACTTCGAGGCGGCGCTGGCGCGCGTGCGGGAGCATTTCGGCGATCGCCACCCGGTCGTCATCGGCGGGGAGGAGATCACCACCGAGACCACCTTCACCTCGACTAATCCGGCCCATCCGGAACAGGTCATCGGCGTCTTCTCCAAAGCCGGGACTGAGCTGGCGCTCAAGGCCATCGAAGCCGCGGACGCCGCCTTTGAGACGTGGAGTCGCACGCCCGCTACGGAACGTGCAAGGGTCTTGCTACGCGCCGCCGCCCTGATGCGTAAGCGCAAGCACGAGCTCAGCGCGTGGATGGTCTACGAGGTGGGCAAGAACTGGATCGAGGCCAACGCCGATACGGTCGAGGCCATGGACTTCCTGGAGTACTACGCGCGGCAGGTGCTCCAACTAGAATTGGTCGAGGTCGCGCAGACGCCCGGTGAGCGGGACACGCTCCACTACTTGCCGCTGGGCATCGGCGCCGTCATCCCGCCGTGGAACTTCCCCTTAGCGATCCCCACGGGGATGAGTAGCGCTGCGATCGTATCCGGCAACGCGATTGTCTTCAAGCCGGCCAGTGATTCCCCCAAGATCGCCTGGGCCTACTTCCAGATCCTGCGCGAGGCCGGCTTGCCAGCAGGCGTCTGCAACTTCCTGACCGGATCTGGGGCGATCGCGGGGGAGACACTCGTGGACCATCCGAGGACCCGGTTCATCGCCTTCACCGGCTCCAAGGAAATCGGCCTGCGGATCAACGAACGGGCGGCGATCACACAGCCCGGACAGATCTGGATCAAGCGCACGATCTTGGAGATGGGCGGCAAGGGCGCGGTTGTCGTCGACGAGACCGCTGACCTGGATGCCGCGGCCCGCGGGATCATCACCTCGGCCTTTGGCTACCAGGGCCAGAAGTGCTCTGCCGGATCGCGGGCCATCCTCGTGAGAGATGTCTACGATGAACTCGTGGAGAAGATCGTGGCACAGGCCCAGGAACAGCTCGTCATCGGTGACCCCGAACGACACGAGAACACCTTTGGACCGGTGGTGTCACAGCGCCAGTTCCAGAAGGTACTCGAGTACATCGAGGTCGGCAGAGAGGAGGGACGCCTGATCCTCGGCGGCGAGGCCCTGGACCGAGAGGGGTACTTCATCGAGCCGACCATCTTTGCCGACGTGGCACCTGACGCGCGGATCGCCCAGGAGGAGATCTTCGGCCCCTTGCTGGCGATCATCAAGGCCGACGACTGGCAACACGCGATCGACATCGCCAACAGCACGGAATACGGGTTGACCGGCGCCTATTACAGCACGGATCCAGAGCGGTTGGCCTACGCTCGGCGCGAGTTTCACGTGGGCAACCTCTACTTCAACCGCAAGGCCACAGGAGCGTTGGTTGGGATCCACCCCTTCGGTGGGTTCAACATGAGCGGCACGGATTCCAAGGCCGGCGGGCCGGACTACCTCCTGCTCTTCACGCAGGCGAAGTCCATCGGCGAGAAGATCTGGACCTAACCCGCAAGAAAGGGAGGCCCCGGAACACCTTTATCCGGGGCCTCCCGCTGGGGTCCCGGGTCCTTGGCCCTGATCCTGTTGGGAATAAGTGTTACCGTTCTCCGGTCAGACTAGTCTCGAACCATCCGCGTGCCACACTTAGGGCACGTCCTGTCAACGCAAGGCTGCCCGGGAACATGCGGCTCACGATGCCCACATGACGGACACACGCATTCCCCGCCCGGCCCCGCAGCCGTTCCACCCATACGACCGGGCCCCTGTCCCCGACCGCGCCCGGCACCACCGCCACGTCCACCACCCTGTCCACGTCCCATTGTTTCACCTCCTAGAAGGACAGAAACGAGCCCACCCAATGTCACCTTGCCACACTGCGCGCCATCGCCGTCGCGACTGCCTCTGTAGTCCCGCCTATCTCTCTTCTGAGTCTAACATCTATGTATAATTCGTCAATAGATAGGCTGACGTCTTCCTGGTGCGAGTGCTGTCTTTGCCACCAGAGGCCACAGAGATGATGCAGACCATCCACGAGGACAGCATAGGCGCCGCGGTGCCCATCAGGGGGATGTTCAGTCCTGGTCCCGAAACCCCATGACGCTGACTATGCGATCTATCTCCCCTCGGTGGTACGCTGAGCATCACAGAATGAGGACGGCTATTGGCAACGAGTCCTGCTAGAGGCTTTCGGTACGACCAGCCGTTTGGCTTGTGAAAGCCTATTGACAGAACACCCCTTCCTGATCTATGATAGTGATTAAGCGCGTAACCAGTCAGCCTTCTATAGAAATCTCAACGGCGAAACGCTAAATCAGTGACAAAAGCCGAGTAACACTCCGTGATATCGCTGATCGGGCTGGCGTTTCGACCGCCACCGTCTCACAGGCACTCTCTGGCAAGGGACGGATGGCCGATGAGACACGTGCGCGCATTCTCCGGGTCGTCGAGGACCTAGCCTACCAGCCCGACAAGTATGCACAGAACCTGGCACGCCGCAGCGCCACGCAGGCCGGTGGGAAGCGGCTCCGCCGCAGACGAGGAGCGAACGTCCCGCCGCCTGGGCTGATGGCTTTCTATCATGTCCCGCAACTCCTAGAGGTGCTACAGCTTGAACTGCAGCAGCGGGAAGAGGAAGGCCACACGGTCACAGAGTGCCGCGAGCGGTTGGAGCAACTGGGCACGCGATCCAAGCGGAAGCTGTACCGCCTGTACAGCGAGCTTATGTCATTCTCCTGTGCGGCCCGACTTCAGCTACGACGAACCCGAGACGCTGAAGGACATCCAAAGCGCCCGTCCCGACGGTCCCCGAGCCACGCCTCTCGTAATCACGTCCAGCGAGTTGGGGGTGGATTTCGAGAAGACGGATGTAACGACCGAGTGGCTGACCCACCTGCCCTATTTCAGCCTGCACACCACCGAGCGTGCCGTCTACCGCAACCTGGTCTGAAACGTTCATCCCGAACAGACCGCCAGCTTTGCGAACCCACAGCGGGAGTACATTGGCGCGAGGACGCGGGCCGATCTCTACGGCTACATCTGTCCGGGCAGGCCCGAGCTAGCGGCGGCACTGGCCTACAAGGACGCGGCCCTCTCGCACACTAAGAACGGTGTCTATGCAGCCATGTTCGTAGCGGCGATGTTAGCCTGGGCCTATGCGACCGACGATCTTGAGGATATCGTGCGCGTGGGGCTGTCGGAGA
This sequence comes from Anaerolineae bacterium, assembly GCA_049975025.1. Taxonomy (GTDB): domain Bacteria; phylum Chloroflexota; class Anaerolineae; order B4-G1; family SLSP01; genus PWVB01. The sequence goes on along the minus strand of JBNGDU010000281.1, from coordinate 2,145 downwards.
TCCCTCGACGCTGCCGGCTGGCAGAGGCCGTCAGGGCGGTCCTGGATGTCTACCAGGATCAGGGGTATAGCAACCAAGATCACGATTGGGAGGTGGCCTACGAGCGCCTCATGCTAGACTATGGCGCGTACGCCCCTACGCACACTCTAAACAACACCGTCTGGGTCGTCTTGGCCATGCTTTACAGTGGCGGCGACTTTGACCGCGCACTCGGACGCGCCGTCACCTCTGGAATGGATACGGGCGGCAACGCTGCTACCGTCGGTTCCGTGTTGGGGCTGGTGTATACACACCCACGGATTCCGACCCGATGGGTCGCGCCCCTGGAGGACAGGCTATCGACGGCTCTTTCGCACGTTCCCACGGTCCGCATCTCGGAGTTGTCACGTCGTGCGGCCCTACTGGCGGAACAAGCACTGACAAGCCGAACACCCACGGCCCCCTAGGGGGACGCTCGCTGGTTGACAACCAGCAGATGCATAGTCTCCAGCTCATCACTACCTAGACACGGAGGAAAGAGGATGCTCAATAACGTCACCAGCCAGGCGTTCAAGCGCATAGTTCAGACGATCATCTACCTGCCCCACTTTCTCTCCTGGGTCATCCTCGCCGGGATCTTCGTGGACATCCTTTCTCCATCCGAGGGCGTGGTCAACCTAGCGCTGGGACGACTGGGCATCGGCCCGATCTACTTCTTGGGCAACGATAAGGTCTTCCCCTGGACCATGGTGGGCACCGACGTGTGGAAATCCTTTAGGTTCGGCGCTATCGTCTATCTGGCAGCACTCACCGACATCGACCCCACGCTGTACGAAGCCGCCGTCGTAGATGGTGCCAGCCGCCGACAGCAAACCTGGCACATCACGCTTCCTGGCATCTCCGGCACGATCATTATGCTGTCCACACTCAGCCTGGGCAACATATTGAATGCCGGATTCGATCAAATCTTTAACCTGTACAGCCCCTTGGTCTACCGCACCGGCGACATCATCGATACGCTGGTGTATCGCATCGGCATCGTGAACTATCAGGATAGCGTCGCCACCGCCGTCGGGCTCTTCAAGTCTGTCGTATCGCTGCTGTTGATCGGCATCGCCTACAAGTTAGCTGCCAAGTGGGCCGACTACCGGATCTTCTAGAAGAGGAGCGCGCGCGCTGCCGTGGTATGCATCGACGAAAGGATATAAGTGTATGTTGGTGACTCGTCCAAGTGAGGTCCTGCGATGAACCAGAGAGTCGTCAAGCTCCCTTTCTTCGAGAACCTACTCAACCTGGCAGCGCTCGGGCTGTTCGCCCTCTTGTGCGCCTTCCCCATCGTGCATACCTTGGCGCTCTCGTTCTCATCCGCCTCAGCTGCTGCCAGCGGGCGCGTGACCCTTTGGCCGGTGGAGTTTACCACTCAGGCCTACCAATTTGTACTGGAAAACCCAGCGTTTCTAAAATCATTCGGGGTCTCCCTGTTACGCGTGCTGGTTGGCGTCCCCGTCAATATGATCTTGACCATTCTGGTGGCCTACCCATTGTCGAGATTGAGCGCCGAGTTCAGGGCACGAGGTTTCTTCGCCTGGTTCTTCCTCATCACCGTGCTCTTCTCGGGAGGCTTGATTCCCTGGTATATGGTCATCCGCCAGACTGGTCTGATCGACAAGTTCTGGGCCCTCATCATCCCTGGCGCCGTACCGGTGCTTAACACGATTCTGTTAGCGAACTTCTTCAGGGGCATTCCCAAAGAGCTCGAGGAGGCCGCCGCGATGGACGGAGCCGGGCATTGGACCATCCTCTTCCGTGTCCTGCTGCCCCTGTCTATGCCCATTTTGGCCACCCTGACGCTATTCGTGGCCGTCGGGCATTGGAACGCGTGGTTTGACGGCCTGATCCTGATGAACTCGCCGACAAAGTATCCACTGCAAAGCTACCTACAAACTGTCGTCATCAACCCAGATCCCCGGATGCTGACCGAGCGCGACGTGGCGCTGTTGCGGCTCATCAGCAACCGCACCACGCGGGCCGCCCAGATCTTCATCGCCATGGTGCCGATCCTGGTGACCTATCCATTCTTGCAGCGCTATTTCACCACCGGCGTCAAGCTAGGCTCAATCAAGGGATAAGCGCCCCACGCACCATAGACGACCTGAGCCGCTCAAC
>JBNGDU010000280.1:2366-9924 GCA_049975025.1 Anaerolineae bacterium | reverse complement strand
GGCACGGAATACTGCCTCCACGAGCGTGGGCGCCTGGACGACGTAACCCGGCTGCTTACTGCAATGTGTCGTGATCACATACTGCAGCCCATCGACCTGACGGATCTCTCCAGTGTCCCAGTTAATCCAATCGATCTTATCCCCCACCGGCTGTCCGGCGAAGGCCTCGCGATGCTCCGGGCATAGATGCGCCATCAGCTTGACGTTGAGGTCCAGGCCCTGCTTCTCCCACCAATCGTAGTCGATGTGGAACGGTGTATCCAGCGTCGGCTTAATAAACTGTGTCAACACCGGATCTGGGGGAAGTGTCGCCATTATTCCTCTCCTCGATATGCCCAGTAGTTATCGCCCAACGACGTGTATCTTGTTGAGGCCGCCAATGCGGCAAGCATCGGTCCCGGCGGAACGCGGCGCATCAGATTGAGCACGCTGTAGAGCGTCATCGCGTGAACAGCTCGCTGCAAGCTCAACCCAGCCAGACCGCTGAAGGCCCGGTCAATCAGCGACTCAAGCGAGGCCCGGTTGAAGTGGCCCCGAATCGCGTCCACGGCATCCGGATTCGACACCGCAATCGCAGCCAGCTCATCGAACTCGCACAAGACCGGCACGCGCGTGACCTCGAAAAGGAGGTTGTTCTCCTCGACGGTGACCGTGCGCAGCCACTCCCGGCGCCGAGAGCGAATCGGGCGGACACCGATGCGAATCGTGCCGGGCTCCTCGCCTTCTTCCAGATCGACAAAGGCGCCGACAAAAGCCTCTTTGTCCGCGTACCACGCCTCGAGCCCGTAGACGTAGCGACCGCTCCGGACCACCCATCCCGGGAACTCATCACCTGTCTGGGCGTCGACGAAGGTGAAGCGAATGCGATCGGTGATGCGCGCAGTCGGGAACAGCTTGGCCACGTGAGAGGCCAGCGGCAGCGTACCGCTTCGCCAGTGCGGGTAGCTCAGCACAATCGTGACCCGGCCCTCGGGCAGGTCAGCAGCCGGAAAATCCGACCACTCATCGGCAGCCTGCTGCTCCAGGGAGAGCATCACGTCGCCCAATAACTGCCGATTGTACGGGATCGCCATGTAACGCAACAGCGGCGGCGTCTCCTGCACTTCCGCAGGCTCGAGATCCTGCAGGTACCACAACGCGTAACCGGCAGGCCCGACCTCATCGAAACGGTGATCGCGCAGCAGCGCATACTCCAGGGAGAAAAGCTGCAGCTCACGGGAGATCTCATCTGGTAGATCGATCTGCTCCAGGATGTCGGACGTGCGAGCCGGTCCCCCATCCTCCATATCGAGCAACGCCTCGGCGATGTTCAATTGACCCGGTGAAATCTCAACGAGCAAAGCGCGCACAAACCACATGTAAGCCACGTTGACGAACTGCTCGTGCGTCTCCAGCGCCTGGAAAAGCTCATCTCGCACCTCGTCGGCATAGATGTTCACGATGTCATCCACGGTGATCTCCTCACCGGGGAGATAGGTCGCCTCATTCAGCGGATGTTCCTGGGTCAGTTCGGCAACGAACTCACGGGCCTCCCCCTCGGAAGGTTTGACGGCGATGACCGAGAAGGGCTCGTACTCCGGATTGCGGCCTTCCCGTACGTTGACGATCTCGCCCGCGAAGTCTCCCATATGTGGGAATATCAGACTCTCACCGACCTCATAGGCCTCACCAGGTCGATAGACGCGGCCCTGCGAAAGGGTCTCCTCAAGCAACCGGTTAACCTGTTCGTGACGGTAGCGGATAAGCTCGTATGTCAGTTCATCCAGGCTATGAGGACGCTCGCTCTCCACGAGGAAGTTGACGAGGTGATCCAGATCTGAAGGTTGAACGGTGAATTGCTCCCAGTATTGGTCGTTGCTCACTGTGCTACTAGCGTTCATAGGCCTCGCATTCTCGCCCTTGGTCACAGACCTGAATGGCCCCGCTTAAGGGCATTCTCAGAGCATTCGAAAGGTCACATGACAAGGAATTTTGCCTCACAGACATCCCAGACTTGCCAAAGCGCATTATACCAGGGTTAAACGCATTGACAAATATCCGTTTTTGTTTCACACTGAGAGTAGACGTTGGATGAGCACTGCGGACGCGGACAAAACCGCCGGCATGCGGATGAGTAGTCCCTCCCTGGCGAGGACCTTCGACCTAAGGGACCGAAGATCCGCGATCCAGCGCTAGAGGGTTGGAGTTCGCGTCCTCCACCTTAGTAAGTAAGGAGAGTGCACGATGAACCGCGAAGAGAAAAAGCAGGATTTGGTCACGATCGCTACGACGCAGGGCCTGCTCCGCGCCAACGTGATCCGTGGTGTACTGGAGAGTGCCGGCATTCCCGTGATGCTCAAATACGAAGCCATCGGGCCCATCGTTGGCTTGACGGTAGATGGCCTCGGACGTGTCGAAATCCGGGTACCAAGGGAGTGGGAAGCGGAAGCGCACGATCTGCTTGAGGCTAAGCCCAAGTCGGGCGAGGTTTTCTCCGTCCCGCCGGACCTCCAAGAGACAGACGAGGCATAGACGCAGGGCACGCAAGTATCGGTCTTCCGTTTGCTATCACGTTCCATCCGACTCCACGTTCACCGTCCCCTGCAGATTCAGCTGCCCAGCTGATCAACCAGCACCGAATCACCCATTAGGGCCCAAGGATTCAATGCGGAAGGGTATCTCGATCCTCGCAGCAGGTCAAGACGTGGTAGAATGCATCAAGGAAACCAAGACTATGACTGAGGGGATTGCGTGACAGGCAAGGACTACATAACGATCGTTGGCGGTGGCCTAGCAGGTTCTGAAGCTGCCTGGCAGGCGGCGCAGCGCGGCGCCCACGTCACCGTCTATGAGATGCGACCCGGCAAGATGACGCCGGCCCACACCAGCGGACATCTGGCAGAACTCGTCTGCTCCAATTCCCTGGGCTCCAACTTCGTCAATCGGGCGCCGGGGCTGCTTAAGGAAGAGCTGCGCCGGCTAGGCTCCCTGATCATCGACGTAGCCGACCAACACGCCGTGCCGGCGGGTAGCGCCTTAGCCGTGGACCGCGAGGGCTTCGCGAAAGCCGTGACCGCTCGGTTGGAGACGCATCCCTTGATCGAGGTCTTGCGTGAGGAGAAGACGGAAATCCCGTCCGAGAGCGTCACCATCATCGCCAGCGGGCCGCTGACGTCTACGCCCTTGGCTCAGGCCATCCAAGCCCTGACGGGCGAGCAGAACCTCTTCTTCTACGATGCCATCGCTCCGATCGTGGATATCGATTCAGTCGACATGTCAATCGCTTTCCGCGCCTCTCGCTACGACAGGGGTGAGACGGAGCGTGGCGATTACATCAACTGCCCGATGAACCGGGACGAATATGAAGCCTTCTTCGACGCTCTGCTCAACGCGGAGCGGATCGCACTGCACGGCTTCGAGCGTGATGACGCGCATTTCTTCGAGGGCTGCCTGCCCGTGGAAGTCATCGCGGGGCGGGGCAAGAAGGCCCTAGCCTTCGGCCCCCTAAGGCCCGTGGGACTTGAGGACCCGCGGACAGGGCGCAGACCGTATGCCGTCGTTCAGTTACGTCAGGATAACGTCGCCGGCACACTCTACAACCTCGTGGGTTTCCAGACTAACCTGAGATACGGGGAGCAGGACCGAGTCTTCAGGATGATTCCGGGCTTAGCGGACGCGGAGTTCGTGCGGTACGGCTCAATGCACCGCAACACCTATATCAATGCGCCCAACCTGCTCAAGCCCACGCTCCAGTACCGCGACCGTGACAGCCTGCTCTTCGCCGGCCAGATCGCCGGACTGGAGGGCTACGCCGGCAATATCGCGGGCGGATGGCTCGCGGGGGTCAACGCCGCGCGCCTGCTTGCGGGAGAGACGCCTACCGGCCTACCGCGAGAGACCATGGCTGGATCATTGATGCACTATATCACTCATGCTGACCCTGCCGACTTTCAACCCATGAAGGCCAACTTCGGGCTGGTGCCCCCGTTGGCTCAGCGGGTGCGGGGCAAACGCGCCCGCGGCGAAGCCCGCGCAAAACGCGCGCTCGCCGCGCTGGATGCCTGGTTGACGGAGCGGGAGGTTGTGCGCCTTTCGTAGCGGACAGAACTCGCTCTACCTAGGACTATGGGCGTTCCCCCAGCGTTAGGTCCACCGTCATCGTCTCACCATCGCGGAAGATCGTCACCTCGATCGTGTCGCCCGGCTGCGTGTAGGTCTCGAGATAGGCGATCAAGTCCTGAGGGCCGGGGATCTCGGTCCCGTCGATCTCCAGAATCACATCACCGCCGAGGGGCACCCGCCCCAACTCGGTCTGCACGACCGCCTCGGCGCCCTGCAAGCCGGCGCGATCGGCCGCCATCCCTTCTTCGACGCTGATGATGAGCACCCCTTGTGAGGGCACCTTGTAACCTGCCTCGGCGAACACCTCGGCCAATCCAGGCTCCAGTCCCAGCGGCAGAAACTCCACACCCATCCAGGGGTGCGCGTACTCGCCCTCACTGATCAGGACGGGCACGACCCGCTTGACAATCTGAGCCGGAATCGCAAAGCCTATCCCGGCATTGGCCCGGCTTGGGCTCACGATCTGCGCGTTCACGCCGATAACGCGTCCCTCAAGGTCCAAGAGCGGACCGCCCGAGTTGCCGGGGTTGATCGCCGCATCGGTCTGAATGGCCTCGCCGATAAAGCGCCCCTGGTCGGGGCTCTGGATAATGCGGCCCAAGCTACTGATCACCCCAAAGGTCAATGTCTGATCCAGACCAAAGGGGTTGCCGATAGCGACCACAAACTGGCCGATCCGCAGATTCTGAGAGTCCCCCATAGTGACTGGACGGAGCGGGTGTTTTGTCGGATCCACCTTGATCACCGCTAGATCATAGGTAGGATCGGACCCCACGACCTCGGCGGCAAGCGTCGTGCCGTCAGCGAACGTGGCTCGGATGTCATCGGCTCCCTCAATGACGTGGAAGTTGGTGATGATGTTGCCCTCATTATCATAGACAAAACCGGAGCCGCTCCCCTCCTGCGGCACAGGGTTCATAAAGAAATCGTAGCTGATCGTCCTCACGGAGATGTTGACGACCGACTCCCCGGTCGCCGCGTAGACGGCCTCGACCTGCGTCTGGAGGTTCTCCAGCGCGTTGTCCGGTGGCGCGACGACCACCGGACCGGCTTCCACGGTCGGCGCCGGTGCGAGCGGCGTTGGCGTGGGCTCGATATCCTCTGAGAGCGGCGGAAGCGCCAGACACCCCAGAGACAGTCCAACCAGCAAAACGACCACAACCCAAATGCGCGATCTTCGGTTCATCTTCCTCTCCCTCAAGGCACCAAAAAGACGGGACAACGGGCGTGACGCAGGACCTCCATGCTCACATGACCTACCACCAAATCGGCTACTTTCCTCGGGCCTCGTGTCCCAAGAACAATGAGAGAGACATCCTCATCAGCCGCCGTCTCGAGAATCGTCTGCGCGGGCGAAGCGCCGCTCTCCACCATGCCGATGGCGGAGACCCCCGCCTGTTGCAGATACTCAACCGTATCCGTCACCACTTCAGAAGCCACAGTCTCAAACTGCTCAATCAATCTCTCGAATCCATGGGTCGCCACATAGCGCTCCGGTGGCTCATAGACATGGAGTACGAGCACCTCGGCCTCCTCCTGGCGCGCGACGTGCTCGAGATAGACCAGCGCCCGCTCGGCCGCCGGTGTGCCATCATGTGCGAAAAGAATCTTCCTAAACATCAACAACCTCCAGAAACCTGATCATGCCGGGTAACCTCCACCTAACGCATCGCTCGGAGCCGCTCGAAGAGCTCACGCTCCTCGCTGCTCAACCGCTGCGGCAGTTCGACGTCCAGCACGGCGTAGAGATCGCCTCGCCGCCCTGGGTTGTTCAGGTGCGGCATACCCTTGCCGCGCAGCCGGAACCGAGTGCCGTTCTGGGTCTCGGGAGGCACGCGCAGCATGACCGACCGTCCATCAGGCATCGGCACAGCGACCTCGCCGCCCAGGATCGCCGTGTAAAGATCAACCTCGACATCTGTCTCCAGGTCATTGCCGTCGCGCTCAAACTGCGGGTGCGGGGCCACGTTGATGAGCAAGAAGAGATCGCCGGGCGGACCGCCGCCCACGCCGGGCGCGCCTTTCCCGGCAACGCGAACCCGCGTACCGGTCCGGGCGCCGGCCGGTATCGACACCTCGATCCGCTGATTGTCGATCTGGAAGACGCGTTGCGTGCCGTGATAGGCCTCTTCCAACGTGATCTCCACCGGTTGCTCATAGTTGCGCCCACGCCTCGGCTGTTGGCGCCCACGCATGCCGCCGCCGAAGAGGTCTTCGTAACCGCCACGTCCGCCAAGCCCACCGCCGAGCCCCCCAAAGAGTTGCTGGAAGAAATCGGAGAAGTCTCCGGCGCCCGCTCCTACGCCACCGGGGCCATAGGTGTAGGTATAGGTACGTCCGGCGCCAGGACGCTGACCGGCACCTGGCACACCGCCCCACTGCTCCCAGAAGTCCTCGGGGGCACCGCCTCGCTGCTGCCACGTCTTCCATTCGCTGCCGAACTGATCGTATAGCTTGCGCTTCTCCGGATCCGACAGGACCTCATAAGCCTCGTTGACCTGTTTGAACTTCTCCTCCGCGGTCTCGTCGTCGGGATTGAAGTCGGGATGGTACTTACGCGCGGCCTTGCGATACGCCTGCTTGATGTCCTTTTCTGAAGCATCCTTGGGTACCCCGAGCACAGCGTAATAATCTTGATAATCCATAAAAGTGCTCCTCAATCCCTAACAATGCTAACCGCCTCGCTTGGCCACCACAACCTTGGCCGGTCGTAGGACGCGGTCCTTGAAGCGGTACCCGGAGGAAACTTCCTCGACCACCCGCACGTCCACCCTCTGATCCGGTGGCGCCGAAACGACGGCCACAGCCTCGTGGATCTCGGGATCGAACGGACGACCTTGAGCAAAGACGCGCTCCACGCCCTCTCGGATCAACAACGTCAGAATGCCGTCATAGGCAAGCTGCACGCCCTGATGAGCCGGATCCTGAGGATCAAGGTGCTTAAGCGCCTGCTCGAGGTTGTCAATGACCTCCAGGAATTTGCGCAACAGCTCAGCCTTCTCACGCTCAACGGATGCCTCCGCCCAACGATGCTGTCGCCTGCGGTAGTTATCCATCTCGGCCTTCAGACGCATTGCGGCGTCGCGCCAATCCACAGCCTGGTCACCGGAGACGTCCAAGTCCGGGATCTCAGGCGAACGCTTTCGTCTCCTCCCCTTTACCACATCCACATCTCCCCTTCTCGTCTGATCGTCGGTCGGATCCGTGGATGCCTCTCTCGTCTGCCGGACGCCTTCCCGCGCACCGCGGGAGTTAGCCATCCGCCGATCGTCCTGTGATCGACCGACACCTTCCAAGCCCCCAACGCCTTCCGGGTTCCGGGCCTCGTCCGACCCCTGAGATTTGTCCCCCACTTTCCTGACAGGGATATTCGTACCTTTTGTTCGATAATTCATCTCCACTTCCTGCCTTGAAAACATCAATCTGTACAAAAAGGGGTGGCCTAGGCCACCCCTTC
>JBNGDU010000280.1:0-2356 GCA_049975025.1 Anaerolineae bacterium | reverse complement strand
CAATCCACTATCTTATACACCGGTACAGTGCTTCCTGTACGCGGGGCGTCCTGTCAATCGGCTCTCGCCTGACTGATATTAGCTAACCTCTCGATACTCGCCTTCGACAACGTCAGGGCCTTCACCGGCGGGTCCGCCACCGGCCTGGGGACCGGTATCGAATCCTGGCCCCACGTTCGGGCCGGGTGTGGGGCCCGCAGCGCCAGGCTGCTGACCACCGTAGGCCTGCTGGCCCAGCTTCATCGCGGCGTTCTTGAGCTGATCCATCTTGCGGCGAATAGCGGCGGGATCCTCGCTGGTATCCTTCAGCTCTCGCAGATCGTTCATCAAACCTTCGAGTTCGGCGCGTACGTCACCAGGCACCTTCTCGCCCAGCTCGTCCATCGTCCGCTCGATCTGATAGATCATGCCATCAGCCTCGTTGCGAGCATCCACCAGCTCCTGTCGCTGCTTATCCTCTTCCTCGTGAAGCTTCGCCTCTTCGACCAGGCGATCAACCTCACCCTCGCTAAGGTTCGTGCTCGCGGTGATGGTGATGTGCTGCTCGCGACCGGTCGCCTTGTCCTGCGCCTTCACGTTCAGAATGCCGTTGGCGTCGATGTCGAACGTCACCTCAATCTGAGGCACGCCGCGGCGCGCCGGCGGGATGCCGTCCAGCCGGAATTGCCCAAGCAACATGTTGTTCGCCGCCATCGGGCGCTCGCCCTGATAGACCTTGATATCCACCGCGGTCTGGTTGTCCTCCGCCGTCGTGAACGTCTCGCTCTTGCGGACGGGCACCGTGGTGTTGCGCGGAATCAGGTTGGTCATCCGTCCACCCAGTGTCTCAACGCCCAGCGAAAGCGGGGTCACATCCAGCAGCAGGATGTCCGTCACGTCGCCGGCCAAAACACCCGCTTGGATCGCAGCGCCGACAGAGACGACCTCATCGGGGTTCACACCCTTGTGAGGCTCCATACCGTTGGTCAGATTGCGCACCAACTCCTGGATCATCGGCATACGTGTCGCACCGCCTACCAGGACCACCTCGTCGAGATCACCGGCCGATAGCTTGGCGTCTTTGAGGGCCAGCTCGAAGGGACGGCGGCACCGATCCACCAGATCGTCCGTGAGCTGCTCAAACTTGGAGCGTGTCACGCGCATCTGGAGGTGCTTCGGGCCTGTCGCGTCCGCCGTGATGTACGGCAGGTTGACCTCGGTCTCCATCATCGTGGAGAGCTCAATCTTGGCCTTCTCGGCGGCCTCGCGCAAGCGCTGCATGGCCTGGCGGTCGCCGGAAAGCTCGACACCTTGCTGCTTCTTGAACTCATCAATCATCCAACGGACGAGTCGTTCGTCCCAGTCATCGCCACCCAGGTGGGTGTCACCGTTGGTCGATTTCACCTCGATAAGGCCTTCACCGACCTCCAAAATCGAGACGTCGAACGTGCCACCGCCCAGGTCGAAGACCAGAATGGTCTCGTCCGCACCCTTATCCAAACCATACGCCAGGGCCGCCGCCGTGGGCTCGTTAATGATCCGCATGACCTCAAGGCCCGCGATCTGCCCGGCGTCCTTGGTCGCCTGACGCTGGCTGTCGTTGAAGTAAGCCGGCACCGTGATGACGGCCTGCTCGACAGGTTCGCCCAGGTAGGCCTCAGCGTCCTTCTTAAGCTTCTGAAGGATCATCGCCGAGATCTCCTGCGGCGTATACTCCTTATCCTGAACAGGAACGTAAACCCGTGCGTCATTGTGAGGACCGGCAACGACCTTGTACGGCACCATCTCTCGGGTCACTTCGACCTCTTTCTCATCGGCTCGACGGCCCATAAGACGCTTAACCGAGTAGATGGTGTTCTCAGCATTCACAATAGCCTGTCGCTTCGCCGGATCGCCGACCAAGCGCTCACCGCTCTTGGTGAAGGCCACGACTGAGGGCAGCAGACGTCGCCCCTCTGCCGTCGGGATAACCGTTGTCTGTCCACCTTCCATCACAGAGACAACGGAGTTCGTCGTTCCCAGGTCAATACCTACGATTTTTGCCATAGTATACCTCCATGTTTCATCATTCCGGTACACAGTATAAGGGGTAAGTATTGGAAGAGCATAAGAGCGATATAAGAATCCCGTAATATCGGCTTCGAAAGGGGGAAGGGAGATCCGCTACCTGATCCCAGCACAAACTATGTATAACGCCGCGAGCCGTGCATAGCCCCAACAGTCGCGACCGAGCTATTCGGGCAACTGGTGGATTAGGACGCGCCCGTCGAGCGACGGCACCCTCACCGAACAGCGTCCGTCAGTGACGGGCACCTCATCCTGAGACCAGCTCAGCTGTAGGACGTCATGCGACGGGACGAGACCGGCTAGGTCCAGT
>JBNGDU010000279.1:2785-9945 GCA_049975025.1 Anaerolineae bacterium | reverse complement strand
GTCCGGCGGCGGTCTTCTGTGCGCGCTGCTTCCTGCTGCTGGAGGAGCGCGTGGGGCTGATCGTCGACCGGGTTAAGCTGCCCCATCCGGGCCGGGTTGAATCGCGCTTACACACCTTCGCGGATGTCACCCTTGGCGAGCGCCGGGCGCTTCTCCAAGGCGAGGATTCTGCGCTCAACCTCGTGTTTGATGCCACGGTGCCCGGCTTGCTTACGTCGGCGGCGACCGCCCCGACGACGCCCACCGCCCCATCCGCTACGGTTTTGCGATGGTGCACGGAAGGCCGGGCCCACGACGATGTGACGCTGGTCACGTTGCTCTCGCCGGGCATAGATGACGTAACGGTGACCGTCGGAAGGCAAGAAGCGGCTATCCATTTGGTGGTCGAGGGTCCGACCTGGTGTCGGACGCTCTCGCTGAGCGATCAGCTCATGCCTTTGGACGAGGAGGGTTAGCCGATGTCCACCGAGAGACCCAATGTCGTGTTGATCACCGCGGACCAATGGCGCGGGGATTGTCTGGGATGCGCCAACGTGGGGCGCCAGAATGGCACGCGCCATCCTGTGATGACGCCGCACCTCGATCAACTCGCGGCCGAAGGGGCGCGGTTCACCCAGGCCTACGCCGACTGTCCCGTCTGTATGCCCCAGCGGGTGACGACGTTGACGGGATGGACGGCCTCTCATTTCGGTCTGACCCACAACTTCAGCGTGCGCTCTCCGATAGGTACCGCCGCGGGATACGCCCCCAGCTTACCGGCGCGCCTGACGCGCGAGGCCGGGTACCAGACTAAGGCGATCGGCAAGATGCACTTCATGCCGGACCGCGCCCGGATGGGGTTTGAGCATATCACGCTTCATCCTAACGACTACGTTATCTGGCTTGAGGATACGCCCTACGCCGGGATGTACCGCGGTCACGGCCTGGGCGGCAACGAGGTCTACCCAGCGGTGGCGCCGATGCCCGAGCGCTTCACGCATACCCATTGGGTCGTCGAGCAGGCGATTCGGTTCCTGGCAGAGCGCGATCCTGAGTGTCCTTTCTTCCTCTGGCTCGTCTTCGAGGCGCCCCACAGCCCCTTTGACCCGCCGGTCCCTTACGACCGGATGTACGATAACTTCTCGATTCCTGACCCTGTCTGGGGTGATTGGGTCGAGGGCGACGCATATCCGCCGGACTTCATCGAGCGACGGCTCTCGCATAAGTATGACCATCTCTCGGAAGAGACGATCCGAGAGGCCCGCCGCCGCTACTACGGTCAGGTGTCTCATATCGACTATCAGTTGGGGCGCTTCCTCGGCGAGCTCAGGACGCGCCGACTCTATGACGAGACAGCCTTGATCTTCACGGCGGACCACGGGGAGCACCTCGGCGACCACGGGCTCTTCGCGAAGACCACCTTCCTGAACAGCGCCGCGAGGGTACCTTTGATCGTCAGGCTGCCCTCGGGCGTACCCAAGGCGCATGCCGCACTGGAGATTGCTTCGCCGACGATGACCGCGGATATCTGTCCCACGATCCTGCAGCTCGCCGGTCTGTCGCCTCACACGCCGATGGACGGCATGTCTCTCCTGCCGGCGATGGCGCGAGGCGAAGGGGACGCCGACCGGGTGATCTGCGGTGAGTACGGTGGGGAGCACAGCCTGGATCACGTGACTGCCTTTGCGACCGATGGCGCCTACAAATACCTCTACTACGTCAACGGCGGCATTGAGCAGCTCTTCGACACCCGTCACGATCCTGATGATCTGCATGACCTCGCACAGGAACCTGACCTCCGTGGCGTTCGAGACCGGCTGCGCCGGGCGCTCGTCGACTATCTGACGAAGTTCGATCGCCCGATCATTGAGGATATTGGCGATTTTCGATTTACGATTGACGATTAAACGGCACCTGGTGCTCTGGACCGCGGGCGTCTCGCCCGCACACTTGCTGGACGGACACGCCTGGACCATGGATGCTATATGTGCGAGGGATGCATCTTGCGTGCATTCTTAGTAGATCGGTCGCCGTCAAGTTTCCAATGCTAGGGCGGACAAGATGTCCGCGGTCCAAACGGGCTTATGCGTAGAGGTGGGCACACCCCGACTACGACAGAGTTGGTCGGTTGTCACCCGATGGATCGGTGAGTGAGGGACACGGTATGAGGAGGTACTCTTGAAAGCGTACTACACCAAAGCCCCTATGAAATTCGAACTGCGCGATGTGGAGATCGCGTCGTTGGCGCCCGATGAGGTGCTGGTTGACGTGAAGGCTTGCGGCGTCTGTGGTTGGGACGTGTTGGTGGCCCAGGTCGTCGCGGAGGATTGGTCTCCGATCGGCCATGAGCTCTCGGGGGAGGTCGTGGAGGTGGGCGCGGCGGTGCCCAACGTGAAGCTCGGTGATCCCGTGGTGGTGGAGAACTCGACCTTCTGTGGGGTCTGCGATCAGTGCAAGCGGGGCAACGTCGTTCACTGTGCCAACCTCGACCACCACCGCTCGCCCGGCGGCTTTGCCGAGTTCATCAAGGTGCGCTACACCTCGGTCTATCCGATGCCCGAGGGTCTGAGCTTCCCTGCCGGCGCGTTGGCAGAGCCGCTGACCGTGGCGATCGATATGGTGGAGGCCGCGGAGATCCCGCTCGCCGGGCGCGTCGTGGTCTTCGGGCCCGGTCCGATCGGCCTGATGATCGCCAAACTGGCGATGGTGAAGGGAGCCGGGCGTATCTACCTGACGGGGCACGCTCACTCGCACCGACGGTGGGAGGTCGCCCAGGAGTTGGGCGTCACCGACTGCATCCGCGTCGATGAAGAGGATCTGGTGGACTACTTCGAAGTCCACGAGCCCGAGGGGGTCGACCGGGTGTTGGTCACCGCACCGCCTGCGACGATCCCCGACGCGATGAAACTCTGCCGGTTTGGCGGGATCATTGCCTACAACGGCATTAAGTTCGGCAAGGCCGGCACCATCAAGCTGGACGGTAACGACTTTCACTTCAAACGCCTCCAGTTGCGCGGCGTCCACTCGATCCCGAACCTGGGTTGGCCCCAGGCATTGGATCTGCTTCGTAGGCGCGTCATCGACCCGGATCTCTTCATTTCCCACACCTTCCCCTTCGAGGAGGTGCCCGAGGCCGTGCGCTTCGCGGCAACGGCGCGGTCCGAGACGGTGAAGGTGATGGTCGACGTCGCGGGCGCGTAGGGTCCAAGGGGGCGACGATGGAAGCGGGCACGATGACGCCACGGCAGCGAATGCTGGCAGCCTACCAGGGCAGGCCGATTGATACCATCCCCGTCGCTCCCGAGTTCTGGTACTATGTTCCGGCGCGGGTTCTGGACATCCCAATGTACGAGCTCGAACTGGACGTGCCGCACTGGCGGGCACTCCTGGAGACTTTCCGCCACTATGGGTGTGAGGGCTGGGGCATCGTGGCGCCCGACGAGCCCGAGGGATGGGCCAACCGAGAGGTAGAGATCGCCGAGACAGCGCCCGGTCGCTTTGAGCGTCGGGAGGTCGTCAAGTCCCTGGGCCGCTCGCTGACGTCCCGTAGCATTCTGGATCAGACGGAACCGTCGTGGGTTGTTGAGCGGCCGATCAAGGATTTCGCGCTCGACTGGCCCGCCTACGAGGCGGTGGCCCTGATCCCGCCCGAGGAGCTGGACTGGTCGCCGGTCCAGCGCGCGCTGGACGTGGTCGGTGAGGACTACCTGCTGGAGGTCTACGTGGGCTTGCCCTTCGTCGACTTCGCCGGATATCCCCGCGAGGGTGGTCTAGAACAGGTGATCATGGATCTCTACGATCATCCGGATGAGATGCGCGCGCTCCAGGAGCGTTATATCGATTATCTCGTCCGAAAGATTCACGCGGCATTCGCTAACACCTCCGCGCGATCGATCTTTATCGCCTCAATGTGGTCGACGATGTCGCTCTTGAGCCCCGAGATCTGGCGCACATGGGACAAGCCGGTGCTCGAAGCAGCGGTTGAGGCTGCCCACGCGTGCGGTGGTTTGATTCACCACCACTTCCACGGTCGGTGTATGGCTGTGTTGCCCGAGTTGGCGGACTTAGGCCTCGACTGTATCTGCCCCTTCGAGCGCCCGCCGGGCGGTGATGTGACAGATCTCGGCGTGGTACGCGCCGCGCTGGCGGATCGGACGACGTTCAACGGTAACGTTCATACGGTCGAGACACTGATCAGGGGGACGCCTACGGACGTCCGGCGGGAGGTGCTGGAGATCTTGGCGACTTTCGAGGGATCTAGCCGGCTGATTGTGGGCACGGGGGATCAGGTCGGGGCGGAGACGCCGGATGAGAATATCCACGCCATGATCGAGACCGTGCGGGAGCATGGCGTTTGACCGGAAGACTTGGGCAGGAGCGATCTGTTCGAGACCTGTCCGGCCCTGTGTTCCCGGGGATGGAGGAGTTCACTAGATGTTGGGCTTGAGCGATTCGGCGAACGGAGATTTCGCCCAAAGGAGGCAAGAGGATGAGACCTAAATGGGGCATTATCGGCTGTGGCAACATCTCACGGTTTCACTTCGGCGGTCTCGAGAAGATCGGCGCCGATATAGTGCACATCGCTGACCTGAACCCGGCGGCGGCGGCGCCCTACGTGGAGAGGTTCGGAGCGCGCTTCTCGACCGACTACCAGGATCTGATCGCGGATTCAGAGGTGACGGTTGTGAGCGTTCTGACCACCGGGAAGCACCACCATGACATCTGCCTCGCGGCGTTGGAGGCCGGTAAGGACGTCGTCGTCGAGAAGACGATGACCGACAACGCCGAGGAAGCACGTGAGGTCGTTGAAGCAGCGCAGGGCAGCGGACAGCTCTTCTTCACCGCCTATATGAAGCGCTTCTTCCCGGCGTCCCGTAAGATGCGGGAGCTGCTGCCCTCCCTTGGGCGGCTCTTCAGCGCCCAGGTGCGGACGTTCCAGCCGTGGGGCAACTACTACGAGGCCACGGGCGACAAGCCGTCGCACACCGCCATCGAGAAGTACGGCGGCGCGGTGATGAAGTGCGCGGCGAGCCATCTGATCGACCTCACGCTGAGCTTCCTCGGTCGGCCCGACAGTCTCTATGCCCACGTCGACTACGTGCCGGGGACTGAGTTCGATCGCAAGGCCACGGCCCTCTTCGAGTATGCGGGCGGGTTGGTCGCGAGCTTCGAGTCGGCTACCCATCCGCTGGAGCGGATCGGTTACGAGCGCAACGGCTGGGACGAGTTCGTCCAGATCAACGGCGTGAACGGGAGGCTTGATCTCTCGATCGTGAAGTGGGACGAGCCCGAGAACAACGCCACACTTCTGGTCCACTACGACGATGTGAACGGCACCGCGACGGAGTACCGCTTCCCCGCTGTTAACCCCTTTCACATAGAGGTGGCTTACTTTGCCGACTGCCTCGTACGTCGCGAGCAAGGCCATCCGGACGTCATCGATGGCTACAACGTCGATTTGATTATCGAGAAGATGGCGACCTCCAGCCGAGAGCGCAAGCCTATCGATCTGGATTGGGCCTTCTAGGGGATATGACGCCTGGCGCCGAACGTCATTGTGGTGCTGAGAAATGATGAGATTGGAGAGATACATATGAAGCCCAGAGAGCGTGTGTTGACGGCTTTGCGGTGTGAGGAGCCGGACCAGGTGCCATTTCTGGAGTCGGTAGTTGACGAGCCGGTCGCACTGGCGCTGCTGGGCCGTCCCCAGCCGGCGGATCAGATTCAGGGAGAGTTGGGCACCGGGGATCAGCCCGTCTTTCGCGGGACACTCCTCGGCAGCGAGCGCTACGAGCCCTTGGCGTTGGTGGAGGAGTTGGGTCTCGATGGCTTTGGCACCTATCTCTTCCTGCGCCACCAGGGTATCCAGGAGCAGGTCGACGGTCACTATATGGTCCACGGCGGTGCGATTAAGAGCCGCGCCGACCTGGCCCGCATTGACCTACCTGATCCTGACGATCCCGCGCTCTACGAGCCCTACCGCGAGTTTATCGAGCGTTACAGAGATACCGATCGAGCGCTTTTCTGCTTTCTCAACCTCGGATCGGATCCCGTGATCCTGGGGATGGGTTTCGAGACCTTTGCCCTTGCGCTTTACGACGATCCGATGCTGGTGGAGACGCTTTTCGAGATCTACACAAGCTGGTACGCGCAGGCGGTCGTACACCTGTGCGAGTTGGATTTCGATTTCCTGTGGTTCGGTGACGATATCGCGTTCAAGACCGGACCCTATGTCTCGCCGAAGACCTTCCACGAACTCTTCCTACCGCACTACCGCCGGGTTGTGGAGCAGATCACCAAGCCCTGGATCTTCCACTCGGACGGCAATCTGGTACCGATCCTGGATGATTTGCTCTCTTTGGGTATGGACGGACTGCATCCGATCGAACCGGAGGCGATGGACCTGGGGGAGCTCAAGCGACGCTACGACGGTGAGCTCTGCCTGGTAGGGCACATCAGCGTCGATACGCTCAGCCGTGGCACGCCGCAGGAGGTCGAGAACCTGGTGCGCGATGCGATCCGGACCGCTGGGCCCGGCGGCGGTTACATCGCCGGAAGCTCCAACAGCATCCCGTACTATGCCAGGCCCGAGAACGTACGGGCGATGCAGCGTGCGATACGGATCTATGGACGGTATCCGGTTGGGGGTTAGATTTTGGATGCTCGATACTGGAAGCTGGATGCTTGACATATTAACCTCGTTGGTAGTCGGCGCTTCAGCGCCGTTTTTTTGCAGACAAGGCAACGGCGCTAGCCCCACGGTGTAGGAGGCGGCACCTACTACAAACGGGCTGTCTTGCGCAGAAGAAATTGCGTAACGAGGCGATGACTCTTGACTTTTGACTCTCGAAATTGACTCTTGACACGATATCCGCAAACTCCTATGTTCATCGGAAACGATATAAGGAGATATCGATGAAACGCTATGGACAGGTTATCCGGGTCAAACCCGAGAAGCTGGCGACGTACAAACGTTATCATGCGAACGTCTGGCCCGAGGTTCTCGAAGGGCTGCGCCAGGTCGGCATCCACAACTACTCGATCTTCCACAAGGACGGCTGTCTCTTCGCCTACTTCGAGTACGATGGCGAGGATCTGCGCGCGGACATGGCCCGCGTGGGCCGCGACCCCAAGGCGCAGGAATGGAACAGGTTGATGAGTGAGATGCAGGAGCCCCTGGA
>JBNGDU010000279.1:0-2685 GCA_049975025.1 Anaerolineae bacterium | reverse complement strand
ACCCCAAGGCGCAGGAATGGAACAGGTTGATGAGTGAGATGCAGGAGCCCCTGGACAGCAGGGCCGAGGGGGAGTGGTGGGCCAATATGGAGGAGGTCTTCCACCTGGATTGAGCCACCCTCACAGAGGGCCTCCTGAGAGCCCTCTATGAGGGGCAGCTTCCGAGTGGGTTGGCGTTGAGCTAGGCGACGTGGTTGGGATCGGTGATCCGTTGATCCTCGACATCTTTTTCCCGGGACGTCGCTTTCTTGGCCTCGATGAACGCGTCGTACTCATCGCGGTTCACGGGGAGGTCGACCGGCTCGTTCTTGTGACCCGAGAGGAGAATCGCATCCGCTAGCTCCAGACTGTATATCGCTTCGGGCCCCGGCGAGATCAGCGGTTCGTCGTAGAGGATGGCTCGGGCGACGTTGCGCACGATGGCGGCGTGTCCGGTCTCGCGTTCCTTGAGGTCGATCTCGACCTCTTCGGCGTCAGGATGTCCCCACATCTCGTCGACGGTGTCGGAGCCGGCGCGGACGCCGGGCTTGACCTCCCAGAAGCGGAGCTCGCCGTTGGCGATCAGTAGCTTGCCTTTTTCGCCACAGAGCTCCACTCGCGTGCCGGTCGGGTATTCGTTGACGGTCTCGAGCAGGTAGCCGATGGCGCCGTTTTCGTATTCGAGGAGGGCGGTGGCCTCGTCCTCGACCTCGATCTCATGCTGGCGCGTTCGGACCTGAGCGACGACGCGCGAGGGCATACCGGCCAGCCAGGTGAAGATGTCCATCCCGTGAGGCGCCTGGTTAAGCAGCACGCCGCCGCCCTCGCCCTTCCAGGTGGCGCGCCAACCGGCGGAGTTATAGTAGGCCTGGCTGCGGAAGTGGCTGTCGATCAGAAGGGTGCGATAGAGCTCGCCGAGCCGGCCCTCTTCGACAAGGCGCTTGGCGGCCTGGTGGATGGGGAGCGTGCGCTGCTGGAACATCACGGCGAAGACGACGCCCGTGCGTGCGGCGGTTTCGATCATCGCCTCCGCGCCGGAGACGGTGACCGCCATCGGTTTCTCGCTGATGACGTGGATACCGCGCTCCATTGCGTCCACGGCGATGGGCGGGTGGAAGTAGTGCGGTGTGGCGATAAGGACGGCATCGACGAGTCCGCTCTCGAGAAGATCGGTGTGCTTTTGGAAGCCGGGCACCTCGAACGTCTCTGTCGCCGCCGCCAGGGCTTCCGGCGCGATATCGCACACGGCGGTGAGTTCCGCCTCGGGGATCTTGGGCATGTTATGGGCATGACCGGTGCCCATGCCGCCGACGCCGATGATGCCGAAGCGAACGGTCTTCGGGGCGGTCTCCGGGGCGCTTTCCGCATCGGTACTAGGGACGGTAGTCATACAGGACCTCCTTGTTCAGGCTTGTTCAGAATAGCGCGTTTGCGTTGTTTGGAGTATATACCTTGTAGAGTTCATTGAAAACCCAGATGACCCAGGAGGGCTTAGATGGTTGTCAAGAAATCGACGCTTGAGACGTTCAGATCTGTCCGTACCTCGGATGTCAGTGATGCGCTGGACTCAATGGGGTTGCAGGAGCGATATGTTATGGATCCCGAGATGCGCCCGCTCTATACCGGCGTGCGTTTCGCGGGCGTCGCTCACACGATGGAGTACGACCTCAACGATCAACCGCTGGAGCCGATGACCTATGAGGTGTTCGATGAGCTTCAGTACAAACCCGGTCCCGAGGGACTGTGGCACGAGGCGGGACCGTACGGGGCGCCGGATGAGGTGCTGGTCATCGACGCCAAGCGCACGTACGCCGGCATTCTTGGGTCGGCCAATACCTTGATGGCTCGGGTCAAGGGCACCGTGGGGTTTGTGATCGACGGCACGTGCCGCGATTCCTATGAGTGCGTCATTCAGGAGACGCCCGTCTTCTGCTCGGTCCGCTCGCCGCAGCATCCCATGGGGCGGCTGACGCCTGTATCGGATAACGAGCGCATCGTCTGCGCGGGCGTCGTCGTAAACCCCGGGGACGTGATTCTGGCTGACGATGATGGGGTGGTCGTGGTTCCCCAGGAGATCGCCGATGAGGTGGCGGACCGCGCCAAACGCATTCAGGACAAGGACCGGCCCGGTCGGCGCGCGGCATACGAGAAGCTGGGCTTGCCCCTCGATGAGACGGTGATCGAGCCGGAGTTGTGAGCGGGGATCGTTTCGCAGATTGTGGGATAGGGAAGCGATCAAGAGACAAGAGTGAAGAGTCATGTGCCGGTGAGCGGCATTCACTTCGTCTTAGGTGTGGGGGGCAATTCTGAAGTCTCGACAGATCACTCAACGGCTCTTGACTGTTGACTCTTGATGTCCCCCTACTGTCTTGGTCATTGGAGGAACCAGCCTATGTCCGATTCTGTCGACCGCCCCAACGTCCTGATCTTCTGTGTTGACGAGATGCGCGCAGACCACATGGGGTGTGCCGGCAACCCGGTGGTGCAGACGCCGAACCTCGATCGTCTGGCGGAACGGGGGACGCTCTTCCGGCGGTCGTACTGCAACAATCCCATTTGTATGCCAGCGCGAGCGACTATGTTCACCGGTCTGTTGCCACGCGACCACGGTGTCCGCGTCAACGGGCAGGCGCTGCGCACGGATCTTCCGATCATTGAGTTGCAGCACCAGAGCTAGACGTTTTGGAGGCGAACACATGACTCGAC
>JBNGDU010000278.1:0-9995 GCA_049975025.1 Anaerolineae bacterium | reverse complement strand
AACCATCCCGGTCGAGGTGGATTTCATGGCCGTCGCCAACTACTCGCCGGAGACCCGGGACCAAGGTATGGTGCGGCTTGAAAAGGATCTAGGTATGCCGATTACAGGGCGGCACGTCCTCTTCGTGGAGGACGTCGTGGACACCGGTCTGACGCTGAGCTACCTGCTGCGGAGCCTGCGAGCTCGTGATCCCGCCAGCCTGGAGGTCTGCGTTCTCTTCAACAAGCCCGTCCGTCGACTCATCGACATCCCCTTGAAGTACAAGGGGTTTGACCTGCCCGATCGCCTCGTCGTAGGATGCGGCCTTGACTTTCGCGAACGCTACCGGAACCTGCCCTTTGTGGGCTTGCTGAAGCCAGAGGTCTTTCAGAGCGACGTCAAAAGCTGACCCCAGACGTAAAACGACCCCTGAGGACTTCAGGGGGTCGTCTACCATCAAACAGGGTGCGCGGCCCTTACTTGCGGGCTCATCACTGCAGCGACATGGCCCTCCATAAAAGAAGGGGTCCCAAGTAACCTTTTTGCGTCCTTATCTTCCTTTCGGCTTTCCTACTCTTCTCTTCCCTCTTTTCTGAGTTCAGAGAGTTTCACTTCCGCCTACTTGGTCTCTCTTAGCTCCGCTTCTTTAACTTACTTCCGATGTTACCTTCATCTTCCGCAACATCTTCCATTTGTTAATGAAGCTTCATCGCTTCGAGTTGCTTCTGTCTTCGTTGTGTCTTGAGCATCTCAAAGCCTTTGGCTTATTCCGAGCTTACTCAATTCACTTCTCCGACTTCAGCTTCGATAAGGTCGTCTTCCAATTACTCGGGACTCCCTTACTCCTCGGAGATCAACGTCTGCCTTTCTCTTTGGAGTACTATCATTATACCAAGCTTGTTCGAGTTTGTCAAGATCGAATCGCCGTCGTTCGGACAGATCGTCTGCCGATTGCTTGAAGCGGGTTGACAGGACTACGAAAGGCTTTAGAGTAGTAAGGCCTTTTGAACACCTGTTCCACAGGAGAACTCAGCCTTGAAGATGCCGCTCAGGCAATATTGGGAACTGCTGGCCAGGCATATCGCGGCGTGCCGATCATATCATCGTCCTCAAGGAAGGCAGGATCGAGGCCGAAGGCAAGCTGGAGGACCTTCTTGAGAAGAGTGAGGAGATGCAGCACCTCTGGCACGGCGACCTGGGGGTGTCACAGACCGCCAATGCCGAGAAGATCGCCGTGAGGTGACAAACGCACAGAATGACAACACTTTGAGATAAGGAGCCAAGATGACGCTAGGAGCGAAACCAACCGATCTGACCTGCGAGTATCTGGAAAATCCCCGAGGGCTAACGGTCGCCCAGCCCCGCCTCAGTTGGATCATCGAATCGGACCGGCGAGGCCAGCGCCAAACCGCCTACCGCATTCTGGTGGCCGACACCAAGGACGCATTGGAGGTCGGCGAGGGCAACCTTTGGGACAGCGGTCGGGTTGTGTCGAATCAGACCACCCAGATTCCCTACAACGGGCGACCGCTTACGAGCGGGCAGCTATGTTACTGGACGGTGCAGATCTGGGACGAGAACGGCGAGGCCTCGGAGCCGAGTGCGCCGGCCTTCTGGCAGACGGGCCTGCTCAGCCTCGAAGATTGGCACGCGAAATGGATCGGTATCCACTCTGATCCGGAGCCGGAGTTAGGGATTCATCCAGGCGTCCACCTGCGGCGCGCCTTCAAGGTCGAGCGACCGATCGCACGGGCGACGCTCTACGCGACAGCCAAGGGCGTCTATATCCCCAGCTTGAACGGAAGCCGGGTCGGCGCAGCCGAGTTGGCGCCCGGTTGGACCGATTACGATCAGCGCATCCAGGTGCAAGCTTACGAGGTCACCGAACAACTCCACGAAGGCGAGAACGTCCTGGGCATCACCCTGGGCGACGGTTGGTACAGCGGCTACCTCGGTTTCAAGGGCTTGAACGGATACTACGGTGACTATCCGCGGGCGCTCGCGCAGATCGCGATCGAGTATGCAGACGGCAGCGACTCGCTGATCGTCAGTGACGATCAGTGGCGAGCCTCCCCAGGCGCCATCGTCTATGCTGACATCCAGATGGGCGAGCGCTACGACGCTCGCCGCGAAAATCCGGGTTGGGACGCCCCTGGCTTCGACGCCGAGACTTGGCAGTCCGTGATCGTCGATGATCTTGCGCCAGATGTAGCGCTGGTGGGGCAGCCCGATCAGCCGATGCGAGTCACCGAGGAAACCCACCCCATCGAGATCCGTGAGCGCGGATCCGACCGCTATATTGTGGACATGGGCCAGAACATGGTGGGATGGGTGCGACTGAGAGTCGCCGGGCCGACCGGCACCGAGGTCCGCCTGCGCTACGGCGAGGTTCTAGAACCCGATGGCAGCTTGCACACCGCGAACTTGCGCAGTGCCCGCGCCACCGACTTTTACGTGCTGAAGGGCGACGGGGAGGAGGTCTTCGAGCCACATTTCACCTACCACGGCTTCCGCTACGTCGAGGTCAAAGGCTATCCTGGGGAGCTCGGACCGGATGCGCTGACCGGGCGCGTGATGCACAACGACATGGACCAGACCGGGGCCTTCGAGTGCTCAAATCCTATGGTCAATCAGTTATGGCGGAACATCCTGTGGGGGCAGCGTGGCAACTTCGTCTCCGTGCCGACAGACTGTCCGCAGCGTGACGAGCGCCTTGGGTGGATGGGCGACGCTCAGATCTTCGTCCGCACGGCCAGTTTCAACATGGACGTCGCGGCCTTCTTCACGAAGTGGATGGACGACATCGTTGACGCGCAGATGGCGAACGGCGCGTTTACCGACATCGTCCCGCAGATCGACGGGATGAACGAGGGCGCGCCGGCATGGGGCGACGCCGGGATTATCGTGCCCTGGACGATCTACCAGGTCTACGGCGACACCGAGATAATCCGGAGGCATTACGACGCCATGCAACGATGGATGCGCTACATCGCGGAGGCGAATCCCCTTCTCCTTCGGACCAAACGGCTGAACAACAACTACAGCGACTGGGTAGCGTTGGAAGGTGGCAGCTCGGCAGAGCAGATCGCCACAGCCTACTGGGCCAAGATAACGCGCATGATGGCAGAGATGGCAACCGCCATCGGGCGCGACGCGGACGCTGTCCACTATATCGCGCTCTACGAGGAGATCCGCCAGACCTATATCGCCGCCTACGTCCATCCCGATGGTCGCGTTGAGACCGGTACCCAGACGGCGTACGTGATGGCGCTGGCCAACGACCTGCTGCCCGAGGAGCTGCGCGAGTCCGCAGCGGACCATCTCGTGGAAGCGATCGAGCGACGCGACGGGCACCTAGCCACAGGCTTCCTAGGCACGCCGGAGCTCTGTTTTGTGCTCGCGGAGACCGGTCATCTAGACGTCGCATATCAGCTGCTCAACAATGAGAGCTATCCATCGTGGGGCTACATGATCAAGAACGGCGCCACGACGATGTGGGAGCGCTGGGACGGCTACACGGAGGAGAACGGCATCCACGACCCCGGGATGAACTCCTTCAACCACTACGCCTACGGCTCCATCGGAGAGTGGCTCTACCGGGTGGTCGCGGGCATCGAGGCCGGCCTCCCAGGATACAGGGAGGTCCACCTGCGACCCCGCCCTGGCGGCGGATTGGATTACGTCAGGGCCAGCTATCGTAGCGCCCATGGCACCATACAGAGCGCCTGGCGACGCGAGGACGACGGCACGCATGTTGAAGTCACCATCCCGGCGAACACGACCGCTGTTCTCGAGATCCCGACTCAGCAGCCGCACGCCGTGACGGAGGGCGACGCGCCGGCAGACGAGGCCGACGGCGTCCACTTCCTGCGCTACGAACAAGGCGTGGCTGTCTTTGCCTTGGCGTCCGGCAGCTACCACTTCGTCGCC
Source organism: Anaerolineae bacterium (assembly GCA_049975025.1). Classification (GTDB taxonomy): domain Bacteria; phylum Chloroflexota; class Anaerolineae; order B4-G1; family SLSP01; genus PWVB01. The sequence goes on along the minus strand of JBNGDU010000278.1, from coordinate 6,086 downwards.
AAATAGAGGGATGACGAGACAAACGTGGTGCAAGCCCTGGTAACGGAGAGCGTCTGGAAGCACGCCAAGTTCGTAGCAGCTTAATGAGACAGGAGGAGACGAGGATGACCCCACGTGAGATCGTAGAGGCCACCTTAACTTACGCCGGCCCCGAGCGCGTCGCGCACTCGTTCGAGCCATCCGACTTCGTACATGCCGGAAACACCGTCGAAACTAAAGCCACGGATTGGCGTAAGACAGGTGCCAACAGATGGGAGCGGATCGACGAGTGGGGCAACGTCTGGGGTCGCGTCGATCCCACGTCCAAAGGCGAGGTGATCCGAGGCGTTTTGGACGACCTCGAGGACGTCGACACCTACGTCTTCCCGGATTACAGCGACCCTGCGGATTACGACAGCGTGCGCGAGCGACGCGCCGCCACACTGCACCGATGGTTGATCGGGGGCATGCCCGGCTTCACGTTCAACATCGCGCGCAAGATGCGCCGCTTCGAGCAGTACCTGATGGACATCGTGCTGGAGCGGGACCGCATAGTCCGCCTCCACAATCGCATCGACGAGATGCTGGTGACAATGATCCGCAACTATGCCGAAGCCGGCGTCGACAGCGTGATGTTCCCTGAGGACTGGGGCACACAAAAGCAAACCCTGATCAATCCCAAGCTGTGGCGCGAGGAGTTCTTCCCGAGGTTCCGGCGCCTCTGCGGCGTCGCCCACGACGCCGGCATCCGCGTCTTCATGCACTCTTGCGGTCAGATCGAGGGGATCGTGCCGAGCCTGATCGAGGCCGGGGTCGACCTCCTGCAGTTCGATCAACCCGATCTTCACGGCATCGACACACTGGCGGAACACCAGGAGACAGCCAAGATCACCTTCTGGTGCCCGGTTGACATCCAGAAGACGCTCCAGACCCGCGACCGGGATGTCATTGAGGCCAAGGTCAAGGAGATGCTGGACAAGCTCTGGCGAGGACGCGGCGGATTCGTCGCGGGCTACTACGGTGATAACGCCTCGATCGGCCTCGATCCCAAGTGGCAGGACTTTGCTTCCAAAGCCTTCCTCAAGTATGGAAGGCGAGGACGATACACGTGATCGGCGGCCTTGCCTTGCTTTTGCTCTTCCAATTAGCGGGCGAGATTCTGGTGCGCCTCCTGGAGCTACCGGTGCCGGGACCTGTCGCCGGTATGATCCTGCTCTTTCTCGCGCTCATGGCTTGGGGCAAGGCGCCGGATGGGCTCGAAGCAGCCGCCGGGGGCCTCCTCGAGCACCTGGCACTTATGTTCGTGCCCGCCGGATCAGGCATCGTGGCTTACATCGCTCTGATCCGCCGGGAATGGCTGCCGATCACAGTAGCTCTCATCGCCAGCACCCTTATCGCCATCGCGGTCACAGCGCTCACCATGCAGTATCTCGTCAAGCGCACCTCGCGTGCCACCGGCGAGGGCTCATAGGGCGGGCTCGTATGGACGAACTGCTCGATCTCTGGAACGCCTTCAACGGAACACCTCTGATGTGGCTTGCGGTGACCCTCGTGATCTACTGGTTCGCAGTTTGGGTCTACCAACGCGCACAAGTAGCGTGGCTCAATCCGGTGCTGAGCTCGATCGCGATGGTGGTAGCGGTTCTTTATCTGACGCAGACCCCCTACAATGATTACTTCGAAAGCGTGCGATTCATCCACTTTCTGCTGGGCCCTGCCACGGTCGCGTTGGCCGTGCCGCTCTACGCACGGATTCGCAAGCTCCAGCGACTGCTGATCCCCATCCTGGGCGCTCTGTGCGTCGGATCCATCGCGGCGATTGTGTCCGCCGTGGGACTGGGCCGGTTGCTGGGTGCCTCCTCGCCCACGCTGCTCTCGCTGGCCCCTAAGTCGGTGACCACCGCCATCGCCATGGGGGTCTCGGAGAAGATCGGCGGACTGCCGCCGCTGACCGCCGTGCTCGTCATACTCACCGGCATCATTGGCGCGGTAAGCGGTGATGCGATCCTGAGCGCGCTGCGCATTCGCGACGAGAGCACGCGGGGTTTTGCCATAGGGCTGGCCTCCCACGGCATCGGCACGGCTCGGGCTTTTCAGATGAGCGAGGAGGCCGGCGCCTTCTCCGGGCTCGGAATGGGGCTTAACGGCATCCTGACAGCCTTGCTCATCCCCATTCTGACCGAGCTCCTCGGGCTGATCTGACCTCTTGATCCTGATCTACGTCGTCAGCATTTTGCTCGTGCCCCCAATTCTGGCGGTTGCCGCCCCAGAAACCGCCCGAGGCCATTCGTTTTCCAGCCTTTCGCTGCTAAGATATGCGCAGGACGAAGTTGGGGCCGCCGGCTCGCAACTGAACTGGCGGAGTACGGCGTGTCCTGTCGACCCGCCCTATCACGGGCTTGTTGTGAGTCCACAGGCGAGCATAGGAGGTTGGCGACATGGACCTCGAGTCGCTTCTGCCACAAGTCAAGAGCTACGTTGCCGAAGCGCCGGCTCCGGTGCTTTTCGAAGCCATCCCCGACTGGAACAAGGCCGCGCCTTTCGCGGTCACGCCGCTGGCCCAGGGCGAGTACAACCTTAACTATCTCATCCAACAGCGCGATGTCCGGTGGGTGCTGAGGGCTAACGTCGCGAGCCAGCTCCAACTCGACGCTCAGATTGTCTACGAATACAATGCCCTCTCCCTGCTCACCGCCAGCGGCGTCACCCCACTTCCCTACGGGGTGGATGATAGCCGGGAGTACCTGGACTATGGCGTGCTAGCCATGGAATATCTGCCGGGCGAGCCCATGGACTACCGCCGTGATCTGGAGGATGCGGCGCGACTCTTCAGCCGGGTCCACGCGGTTGAGGTACCGGAGGAGGATAATCCGCTCATCGTCGAAAAGCAGCCCCTCACGATGACCTATGAGGAATGCGCGCGCCTTCTCCCGGTCTACCTAGAATCCGAGTTAGCGGACCCCGAACTACGGGATTACCTGGCCCAGGTTCTAGCGTGGGCCGAGGAGGCACGCCACACGGAGCGCTACTTCGTGGAGGATCCGTGGCCGTGCATCATCAACACCGAGGTCAACTCCGGCAACTTCATCGCCAATCGGGAGGCCGGCACCCTCCATCTGGTCGACTGGGAAAAGCCACTCTACGGGGACCCGTCGCAGGATCTCTCTCACTTCTGTGCCCCGATGACTACGCTGTGGAAGACCGATTACCGGATGTCGGCACAGACTAAGGAGCACTTCCTCAATGTCTACTGCTCGCACACCGACGATGCTCATCTGCGCGACACCATTCACGATCGGGTTCGCCTTCGCGATCCCTTCAACTACCTGCGCGGCGTATCGTGGTCCGCGATGGCTTATGTGACATACCAGACCGGCGAGCACGCTGTCAAAAATGCTGATACCTTCCACAAGATAACGCAATACATGGATCTGAAGTTCCAGCGAGGGTTATTCGATCCCTATCTCGACGCCTAAGACCCCAATAGAGAACTCACGAAGGAGGTTCCTATGGTCCGAAGACGTCTCATTGTCTATGCGAAACGCCCCTTACCCGGACACGCCAAAACGCGTCTTGGCGCGACGATCGGCATGGAACAGGCGGCCGGGGTCTACGCGCGCCTGCTCTACACTTACCTTCTGAATATCGCCGCCAATACCTCCGGCATCACCGTGGAACTATCGCTGGCCTCCGCGGAGGACGTCGATTTCTTCGCGGCAGCGTTTCCAGAGTTCGTCGTCCGGACTCAATCGGAGGGGGACTTGGGCGACCGAATGGCTCGGTCATTTGAGCAAGCCTACCGGGAAAGCGCCGAGCACGTCGTGCTCACGGGGAGCGACATCCCGGAGCTCTCGATCTCCGCCGTCCGCGACGCCTTCGCGGCCCTACAGAAACCGGTCGAGCGGAGGACGAACCGCATCGCTGGGATTGTCGGACCCACTACGGACGGCGGCTACTACCTGATCGGCCTGCAGGCCCCGGGCGCGGATCTGTTCAGCGCCATTGACTGGAGCACCGATCGCGTGCTGCATCAGACGGAGGTTGCCGCGCGACGGGAACACGTCGCACTGACCCATCTGCAAACGATGAACGATATTGACGAATTGCCGGAGTACGAAGTGTGGTGGAAGCAACACAATCCTGTCCAGGCATCACCTGAGTTTCTCAAGACTGCCCAGCAATTGGCAGAAGGGTAAGAAGTCAGGGAGGCACCCCATCTGTAAAGACAGGTTCAAGAGAAGGGCTGGAGGTAGCGTGCTCGTATCCGTCATCATACCCACGTTCAATGAGTCCCAGAACATCCGAGAGTGCGTCGACGCGGCTCGACGCGGAGCCGCGTCGGACGAGGTCGAGATCATCGTCGCGGATGGTGGGAGCATCGACGCGACGCTTGACGTGGTGCCGGAGGACGTGACCGTGGTCCACGCACCTACCGGACGCGGGGTACAGATGAACCGAGGCGCCGATGCGGCCAGAGGCCAGGTCTTTGTCTTCTGCCACGCGGATACGCGACTACCGGCGGGCTGGCGCGAGGAGGTTCTGAAGATCCTGCGCGATCCGGAGGTGAGCGGGGGCGGATTCCAAAGGATCTTTAAACCGGCGCGAGGCTTCGTCCGCGTCATCAACCGCATCAAGATCCGCGATAACTGGCGTCTTCTGCACGGTGACCGATGCCAATTCATGCGCCGAGAAACTTTCGAGGAGATCGGAGGCTTCCCGGAGATCCCCCTGATGGAGGATGTCGAGATGGCCAGGGCACTGCACGAGCACGGGAAGATCAGGATGGTGCCGCTCCCAAAGCAGGTTGTCTCATCTAGCCGCCGTCTGCTGGAGCAAGGCCCGCTACGCCAGTATCTACTGACCGGCTGGTACCGCTTTCGCTATTTCTACCTCGGTGCGACTCCCGAAGATATCGCCCGCGCCTACCGATCGAGTCGCGAAGAGGCGATGGACGCCGCGAAGCCCAACGAAGCGCCAGTGGAGGGGACGGCATCCCACACCCAGAAGCAGGGAAAACTCACGGCCATCGTCCTTCTTGCCATCAGCATCTTGGCACCGATCATCTGGCCGCTCCTTTCGCGGCAAGCGTTGGTCGATACCTCGGTGATCCGCGAGTTCATACAAGGCACCGGGGCGTGGGCACCGCTGGTCTGGGCCATCCTCTACACGGTCGTTGCTCCGATTCCGTTCGTCGCTCCCATACTCTCGCCCGTGGCGGGGTTGCTGTTCGGCACGATCTGGGGTCTTCCCCTCGTGCTTCTCGTCGCCACGCTCTCATCCGTCATACCGTTTATGCTTGCCAGATGGTTGGGACGAGCTTGGGTTGAGCGCCGGATCGATGGGAAGAAGGTGGAGGAGCTCTACGAACGCTCAGAGGGGATGGACGGCTTTCTCTTCGTGCTGCTGTTAAGGCTGGTTCCTGTGCTGCCGTGGGAGCTCCAAAACTACGTTGCCGGCGTGACCAAGATCGGCATCCCAACGTTCTTGGCCGCCACGGCGCTAGGTATACTGCCGGGAAGCACCTCACTGGTTCTGTTCGGGGACGCAGCCGCCGATGGTAATCCCTGGAAGACCGGTGTCGCTTTCGCCCTGGACACAACGGCGATTGTCCTTACGCCGATCATCGCGGGCTTGCTCTACCGACGGAGCAAGAGGGAACAATCCACATGAGATAGGTAGGGAAGGGAACCTTGCTCGTTTCTGTGATCATTCCTGCGCTTAACGAGGCGGATAACATTGCCAAGTGCATCCAGGCTGCACGACGGGACTACAGTCAGGAGGAGATTGAGATCGTCGTCTGCGACGGCGGCAGCCGGGACGGGACGCTGGAGCGGATCCCCGCGGGCGTGAGGATCGTCCGCGCGCCCAGAGGCCGGGCGACGCAGATGAACCACGGCGCGGCGATGGCGTCGGGCGAGATATTCCTCTTCTGCCACGCGGACTCGCAACTACCTGTCGACTGGCGCGAATCGGTCATCGAAACACTGCGTGATCCTCGCGTCGTAGGTGGCGCTTTTCAAACGCGCTACGAGCCGCAGCGTGGGCTGCTCCTTTGGCTGATCAATCACATCAGAGTTCCAGCCGACTGGAGAGTGATTCATGGGGAC
>JBNGDU010000277.1:6283-10043 GCA_049975025.1 Anaerolineae bacterium | reverse complement strand
GATTGGGAGGGAAGGCTAGCCCGGGACGTCCCGGCGCCCCGATTGGCGCGCATGTTACGGTGGCGATGGCAGTGGGGTCAGGTTCCTTTTCCCCCAACGCCGACGCTGACACGGGATCTTGCCTTCGCCACGGTACCCGGTGAGGGGCGACCGCTGTTATGTGATCTTTGGGAGCCCTCGCCTGCCGTGCGGCGGTCCGGGGTCGCCGTTATCTATCTCCACGGCGGTGGCTGGCAAGCCTTTGACAAAGATGTAGCCACACGTCCCTTCTTCCGCCACTTGACGTCTCAGGGCCACGTGGTGATGGACGTGGCCTATCGCTTGGCGCGTGAGACCGATATGGCTGGGATGCTGGGGGATACCAAGCGCGCGCTGGCGTGGATGAAACGGAACGGCACGCGCTACGGCGTGGATCCTTCTTGTATTGTGCTCACGGGCGGATCGGCCGGCGGACATCTTGCGATGCTTGCCGCTTACACGCCCAACCATCCCGAGTTCGACCCCGAGGATTTGCGGGGCATCGACACCTCCGTCCGCGGTGCGATCTCTTACTACGGGATCCCGGACCTGCGAACCCTCGAGCACCACTGGTCAGAGCAGACGATGAATCCCCTGGCGACGGCGCTGGGTCGCATGCTGGGCTTCTTCCCGCAGGAGGGATACTTGCCGTGGTCCAAACTGGTGCGCCGGCTCTTTGGAGGTCCCTTGCACGAGGTACAGGAGGATCTGCTTCGCTTCTCTCCGGTGGCGTATGCCGGACCCCATTGCCCTCCGACGCTGCTGCTCCAGGGGCTGCACGATCACATCACGCCGGTCGAGGACGTGCGGGCGCTCCACGAGTTGCTCCGAGCCGCCGGACGCCCTGCCGTCTTGGTGGAGCTGCCCCAGGTCGAGCATGCGTTCGACCTGATCGCGTTGCAGATCTCACCACCAGCGCAGGTCGCCCTCTACGATGTTGAGCGATTCCTCGCCCTCCTGGCGCCCGATGCCCATCCGCAGCGAAGCAAGCGCTGAACCAGCGTTTTGCCCCAAGCGACGCGGAAGTGGCGAGACTTCTCAGATGGGCTCTACGAGATCATCAACCCGTGCACCATACCACACGCGGTCAGCCGAGGTGATACGTCTCTCATGCCGCGAAACCCCGCTCACAGGGATCCTGTCCTTTACAGCGAGCGCTCCACGCCTATGCGGCTCAGCTTTGCGCCTCTTCTCCGCTGATCGTATAATGGTTCCTGAACTGACGTTTCCATAGCAGCGTTGCATCCGCAACGGCGGAATGACGCGAGATAGGAGGGAACACCCATGACGCTTTCCAAGACCCCCTTGCGGGTCGCCATCATCGGGACTGCGCGGCGCTCGAACTACATGTACGGCCCCATTCTCAAGGCACTTCCTGAGGAGGTCGAGTTGGTGGGGATATGGGGGCGCAGTGTCGGTTCGGCACGTGCACTCGGCGAGGCACTCAACACACAATGGTACACCGATATCGATCAGTTGATTGATGAGACGGCGCCCGACATCGGCATCGTCTCCGTCGCCTATAGCGCCAACGGTGTCGTCGGCAGAATGGCCGTGGAGCACGGACTCCACGTGTTGTTGGAGACCCCGATCGCCCATGACCTCGACGAAGCCGACGCCATTATCCGGATCGCCGAGGAGAAGGGACTGAAGGTCGAGGTAGCCGAACAGTTTCACCGTCGCCCGCTGGAGCAGCTGAAGCTCAAACTGATCGACTCCGGCATCTTCGGCAAGGTCTACGTCTCCTTCAACGACTACGCCGGACACGGCTATCATGGCATCAGTGTCATGCGCAGCTACCTCGGATTCGACGCGGTGCCGGTCCGCGTGACCGGCTCGGTCCACGGGTACGATCTCGTACCCCATTGGTCGATGAACGCCGATGCCTTCGGGCCGCGTCAGGAGACCCAGGAGCATGGCATGATCGAGTTCGAGAGCGGACAGTTGGGCGTCTTCCATTGGACAAACGTAGGCTACGATTCGGCGCTTCGTTGGTGGCGCAGCAGCCGCTTCATGGCCGAGAAGGGGATGGGCATCACCGTCGGCGTCGGGCTGGATGTGGAGGAGAAGCTCTCGCTCTTGGCGCCGGGCGGTGAGGCGCCCCGATTTATCACCGTGGAGCGCCGCTGGGAGCGATGTGACGGAGGCGCGCTTGTCGCGATGGTCGCTCACACCGGTGATCCGGATCTGCCTATCGTACGGTGGGACAACCCGTTCCGCCCTGAGGTCCAAGGCCATGGCGTCCAGTGGCACGATGACGAGATCGGTGTAGCCTCATGTCTGATGAGCCTGATTCACGCGGTCCGCAACGATGTCGAGCCAACCTACGGGCCCCACCAGGCGCGCCTCGATCAAGAGCTCATCCTAGCGATCCGAAAGTCAGCGAAGTTGGGGGGCGAGCCCGTCGAGCTGCCGCTCTAGTACCTTACACGAAACATCTCAGATCCTTTACGTTATCAGGAGGGAAAAGTATGAGTAACTGGAAGAAGTTATTTGTCGATCCGCCCACACGGTATCGCGGCGCGCCTTTCTGGTCGTGGAATGATCGCCTTGAGGTCGAGGAGCTGGTGCGCCAGGTGCATGACATGAAGGCTCACGGGATGGGTGGCTTCTTTATGCACTCCCGTGAAGGCCTCGAGACCGAGTACATGGGTGAGCAGTGGATACGCTGCATCCGTGAGACCGTCGACGCGGCGGAGGATGCCGGCACCTATGCCTGGCTCTACGATGAGGATCGTTGGCCCTCCGGAGCGGCCGGCGGCCTCGTCCCCGCGCGGGGCGGCGATGCATTCCGGGCCAAGCGCCTGGAGATGATCGGCGACGATGACTACAATCCCGAGAACCACGAGGGCGTGTTGGCCGTGTTCCGCACCCGCATCGAGGGGGGCGACCTTCAAGCTGCGGAGCGATTGCCCGCCGACGAGGCCGCCACCGCGGAGGCGGACGAGACCATCTTGGTCTTCCGCCGGGCCATCGCCGCGCCCAGTGAGTGGTTCAACGACGATGCACCGCCTGACAACCTCAATCCGGACTCCGTCGCAGCGTTTCTGGATATCACCTATGAGGCGTACTACGAGGAGGTCGGGGAGGCCTTTGGCGACACCGTGCCCGGTATCTTCACCGACGAGCCCAACGTGGCCGGAGGTGGGCGGGGCGCTCGGTTACCTTGGGTGCCCTGGACCGACGGCCTGGACGGCCACTTCCGGGCTCACCGGGGCTATGATCTGCTCAATGTCGTGCCCTACCTCTTCTTGGACGGCCCGAAATCGCACAAGACGCGCCACGACTTCTGGTGGACGATCAGCGAGCGGTACACGGAAGCGTTCTCCAAGCAGGTCGGTGAGTGGTGTGAGCAGCACGGCCTGGCCTTCACCGGACATTATCTCAGCGAGAACGAAATGGGCAGCGGTATCGTCCGCGGCGGGGCGTTGATGCCCCACTACCAGTATCAGCACGTGCCCGGTATCGACATGCTCACCGTACAGACGCACGAGAACCTGACCGTGAAGCAGTGCACCAGCGTGGCACACCAGTTCGGTCGCGAATTCGTGCTCTCGGAAACCTACGGGTGCTCGGGCTGGGAGATGACCTTTGAGGACCAGAAGTGGGTGGGCGACTGGCAGTACGTTCTAGGCGTAAGCTTGCGCTGCCAACACCTGGCCCTTTACTCGCTGCGCGGATGCCGCAAGCGCGACTATCCTCCTTCCTTCAACTACAACACGACCTGGTGGAAATACAACGG
>JBNGDU010000277.1:0-6183 GCA_049975025.1 Anaerolineae bacterium | reverse complement strand
TGGATAAACGAAGCTTCCTACGGTGTCATCATCGTGCCGCCGGGGACCGAGACCCTCCTGGAGAGCACGGTTGAGTTGTTGGAGGCCTTCGTTGAGGCCGGTGGCGTGATCATAGCCTTCGCCCCCGTGCCCACCCAGATCGAGGCCGAGGCGAATGTCCGCGCGGCGGCCCTCTTCGCCCGGCCTGAGGTGATCGTGCTGGCTGATGTCCGGGGTCTGCAGTACGCTTTGGAGACGGCGTTCCCCCGCCGTGTGAGCATGATCGACATCCACGGGCAAGAGCTCGACACCCTTCTCTACATGGAGCGCAAGGCCAAAGACGAAAATGACGTCGTGCGCACTGTCTTCTTCGTGGTCAACAACGATCGGAACAAAGGCTACCATGCCCAGATGACATTTGAGGGCGTCGGGCGCCTGGAGGAGTGGGACCTTCTGACCGGCGAGATCCAGCCGGTGCCCGTGACGGTGCTGGGGGGCGCCGTCCGTTTCGAGGCGGACTTCGGACCGGCAGGATCCCGAATGTACGTACTCGACACCTCAGCAGCCCCGGAGATGGCGGCTGAGGGTGTGAGCTGGGCCGGAACGCGCCGCCACAATCGGTTCTCCAACGCCACTTACGTCGGACCGGTCTGCGACTTCCGCCGCACCGAACCCAACGCGCTGACTCTCGACATGTGCCGATACCGAATGAAGGACGGCGAGTGGAGCGAGGTCATGCGCGTCTGGGAAGCCCAGAAGGAGATCCGTGACGCGCTCGATATGCGTAACGTCTACTACAACGGGCTGCCGCAGCGGTATAAGTGGGTGGACGAGCCCCACCCGAACGACGGGACCCCCGTCGCCTTTCACTTCGAGTTCGAGGTCGAGACCGTGCCGGAGACTCCGGTCTTCGTCGTCGTCGAGGGAGCAGAGGACTTCCAATTCACCTTGAATGGCGACGCCGTGTCCAACGAGGCCGTCGACTGGTACCTCGATCGCAGCTTCGACAAGGTGGCGCTGCCCCCGCTTCAGCAGGGCACGAACACCCTCACGCTTGCCTGCGACTATGAGAACCGGATGGAGGTAGAGGTCATCTACCTACTCGGTGACTTTGGTGTGGACGTGAATCGCGTCATCGTTGAGGAGCCCGAGACGCTCCACTTCGGCGACTGGACGTTCCAAGGTTACTTCCACTATCCGGGCGGTATGGTCTATCTGTCCACGCTGGACTACGATGCGAGTGCCGGCGAGCGCCTGACCCTGATCCTGGGTGAGTACGCGGCTGTCGACGTGGCAATTCACGTTAACGGGGAGGGCGTTGGGCATATCCCATGGCAGTCGGAAAACGGGTTCGATCTGACACCCTATCTGCAAGCCGGTGAGAACGAGATCGGCGTTGAGGTGGTGAGCAGCCCACGCAATATGATGGGCCCCTTCCACCGTAAAGCCGGTCAAGAACCGTGGACCGACTGGAGTTCCTTCCGGCGCACCGGCGGGGGCTACACACCGGACTACGTCATCTGGCCCTGGGGCCTGATCGGACAGATCCGAATCCAGCGCGTCGAGACGTAACGCCTGGCGACGACGTTCTGGGTTTTTGAGGAAACCCTCTCGCCTACTATAATCGAACATCGAACATCCAATAGCCAGCCTGAGGAGGCAGCCTTTATGGAGTATCGCAAGCTTGGACGAAGTGACCTTAACGTGAGTACCATATGCATGGGATGTTGGGCTATCGCCGGCGATCGGGTCTGGGGCGATCAAGACGAACAGGAAGCCATCGCCGCCCTTCACACCGCCGTGGATGTGGGCGTGAACTTCTTCGACAGCGCGGAGGGGTACGGCGCCGGACGGTCGGAAAAACTGTTAGGCAAGGCCTTCAAGGATATGCGGGAGGACGTGATCATCGCGACCAAGGTCTCGCAGGGCAATCTCCGACCCGAGGATCTCCGGTCCGCCTGTGAGGCCAGCCTTCGGCGGCTCAACAGCGATTACATCGATGTCTACTACGTGCACTGGCCCAACTGGGAGATTCCCTTTGAGGAGACGATGGGCGAGATGCAGCGCCTCAAGGCCGAGGGCAAAATCCGGTTCGTGGGCTGCTCCAACTTCGGTAAGCAGGATCTGACGGAGATCCTGGAGATCAGCCACATCGAGGTCAACCAGTTGGCCTATAACCTGCTCTTTCGGGCGATCGAGTACGAGATCATACCGACCTGTCTGGAGCACGATGTCAGCGTTGCGCCCTATAGCCCGTTGTTCCACGGTATCCTCACGGGCAAGTTCGAGACGCTTGAGGATATCCCCGACGAGCGGGCGCGCACGCGACATTTCTCCTCTGAGAAGCGCTCGATGACACGCCACGGAGGTCCCGGGGCCGAGGAGGAGACCGCGGCGGCGCTGCGGAGGATTCGTGAGATCAGCGATGACGCGGGTATACCTATGGCTCAGCTTGCGCTGGCTTGGCTGCTTGAGCAGCCGGCGGTCACCACGGTCATCGCCGGGGCACGGAACCCGCGCCAGATCCGGTCCAATGCTGAGGCTGCTGAGTTGCAGCTCTCCGAAGATGTGGTGACCGCTCTGACCAAGGCAACGGAGCCGCTGAAGGAGAAACTCGGGAAGAACGCCGATATGTGGGAGCGAGACGAGAAATCTCGGATCCGTTAATGCAGACCGGTCAGGACGAGGGGCGCCGGTCTGAGCAGCTGAGCCTATACGGCGCATGGCCTCGCCCCTTGTCCTTCGCGCGTCTAGTTTCACGAGCTTGAGAACGCAGGGAGCGAAAGAGACCCGGAAGTCGACAACAGCTTAAGGTGCCCGATCTGCAACTACGGTCTCTCGTATTCCCTGCGTTCTTGGCGCTCTGACAGCGATTCCCAATCATTCCAAGCGTTATCTCGAAGGAGGCGCAACCTTATGCGCGCAGCGGCTTTATTCGAAATTCACGATATCCGATTGATCGACGTACCACGTCCGGAAAAACCCGGTCCCGGCGAGGTGCTCCTTCGCATCGCCGCGGTGGGGATCTGTGGCTCCGACCGCCATTACTACAACGAGGGCGGCATCGGCGGCGCTCTCGTGAGCGAGGGCATGATCATCGGACATGAGTTCTCGGCGTGGGTCGCCGAGACCGGCAAGGGCGTTGATGACCTTGAGGTGGGGCAGCTCGTCGCTGTTGAGCCCGCGATTTCGTGTGGCACTTGCGAGTTCTGCCTAAAGGGCCATCCGAATATCTGCCCGAACGTCCTCTTCTGCGGCTCTCCGAACCACACGGGGGCGATGGCGGAGTACATGGTCATGCCCGCGGAAAACTGCTTTCCGCTGCCCAAAGGCATGACGCCCGTGGAAGGCGCTATGCTTGAGCCCCTAGGTGTGGCGATCCACACCGTGGACCTGGCCCATCTCAAGGTCGGGCAGACTGCGGCCGTTCTCGGCGGCGGGCCGATTGGGCTATTCACGGCTGCGGTGGCGCGGGTGAACGGCGCTTCGATGATCTACGTGACGGAGCCCATCGCCGCGCGCCGCGAGTTCGCCGTCGAATACGCAGCTGACGCCGCCTTTAATCCCGAAGAGGTCGACGTCGTGGCTGAGGTCCTAGACCGCACCGGAGGTCGGGGCGTTGATGTGGGATTCGAGGCAGCCGGCGCCGACGAAACGCCCGACCAGGCGGCTCGGATGACACGACCCGGTGGCAAGGTCGTCGTCGTGGGCATTCCTGACGACAACAGGATGGTGATGACAGCATCGGTGGTTCGTCGCAAGGGCCTGACGATCAAGCTTGTGCGCCGGATGAAACACACCTATCCGCGCGCCATTGAAATGGTGCACTCAGGTGTGGTGGACGCCGCCGCGATAGCTACCCACATCTTCCCGCTGGACCGCATCGACGAGGCGTTCGAAGTCGTGGATGGCCATCAAGACGGCGTCCTGAGGGCCGTTATCGACATGTCCGCCGGCTAACCACCCATTCAGCCAACAATTCGCCCAATCGCTAACTCGCCTTTTCGCCCTATCGCTAATCGCTTTCTTGCCAATTCGCTTTCTCGCTTTTTCGCTGATTCGCTTTCTCGCTCTATCGCTTTCTCGCCAAAGGAGTTTCCTATGCTGAAAGTCGGTATCCTCGGAATGGGCGGCATGGGCTGGTTCCATACCGCTCGCTATCTGCAATTACCCGACGCGCGCCTATCGGCGATAGCCGACATTGTGCCGGAGCGTCTGGAAGCGCGCGAGGCTGTCCAGATCAACATCTCAGACGGTGGAATAGACCTTGACTTCTCAAACGTGGCCAGATACGGTGAGGCCATGGACCTGATCGAGGACGCGGACGTCGACGTCATTGACATCTGCCTGCCAACCCACCTTCACGCCCCTTACGCTATCGCTGCCCTAGAGGCCGGCTATCACGTCATCTGTGAGAAGCCCATGGCGTTGTCCGTTGAAGCTGCGGACGAGATGGTCGAAGCAGCCAAGCTCGCCGATCGCCGCTTGATGATCGCTCACGTCATCCGCTTCTGGCCGGAATATGCTTTCCTTCGCGGATTGATCGACGAAGGGCGCTATGGTGCGCTGCGGTCCCTTAACATGTGGCGGATCGGCGGCCGCCCGGGCTGGGCGCCGGACAACTGGTTTCTCGATCCCGCTCGAAGCGGTGGCGCGATCCTCGATCTGCATATCCACGACGTTGACTACATCAACGCCGTCCTTGGCGCGCCGGATCACATCCAGGCTACGGGTCGCGCCTCAAAGGTCGCGAAGACCTACGACGTGATTCACGCCTGCTTCGGCTACGACGGGGGGCCGCAGGTTCACATGCACGCCGGGTGGAGTGCGGCGCAGATCCCGTTTACGGCTGGATTCGAGGCCTGGTTTGACGAGGCGTTCCTCAGCTACAAGGGGGGCGAGCTAAGACTCTTTGACGACCTGGAGGAGGTAGCATCCGAGGCTGTCGATATCGCCTCTCGTGACGGCTACCTGGAGGAGATCGCCTACTTCCTGAAGTGCGTGGAGACCGGTAACTCCCCGGACCGCTGTCCACCGGAGTCGACCCGGGACTCACTACGCCTGATCCAGGCGGAGATAGATGTGATCAAGAAGACGTCGCCCGTCTTGACAACAGGAGGGATAACCCATGAAGAAACTTAAGATCGGAGTGATGGCGCCTTTGGACCACGGCCCCGAGAAGACTATCGAGGAAGTTCAGGCGCTGGGTCTTTCAGCCTGCCAGGTCGTCTGTTGGAATCCAGACCTGTTCACGCAGGAGGCCGCGGATCGCTTAGCAGCAGCGGCAGCGACGCACGATGTCGAGATCACCACGATATGGACGGGCACGCCCGGACGTTATGTCTGGAACTTCGTGGAGGGGCCTATCACTATCGGCCTGGTCCCGCCAGCCCATCGCGAAGAGCGAGTAGCCGTGCTGAAAAGGGGCGCGGACTTCGCCGCGCGCGTCGGGGTGCAGTCCATCACGACCCACGTGGGCTTTATCCCCGAGAACATGACCGATCCCCTCTACCCGGGCTTGCTCGAGGCCCTGCGGGAGGTCGTGTCTTACTGCGGTGAGAAGGACATCGAGTTTTGGTTCGAGACCGGTCAGGAGACGCCGGTGGTCTTACTGCGGGTGATCGAGGACCTCGGTCTCGACAATCTCGGTATCAACCTTGATCCGGCCAATCTCTTGATGTACGGCAAGGCCAACCCCGTGGACGCCCTCGACGTCATAGGCACTTACGTGCGAGGCGTGCACGCCAAGGACGGCGAGTATCCGGCTAACGGTCGCGACCTCGGCGTGGAGAAGCCGCTGGGGGAGGGCCGGGTTGACTTCCCGGCGCTGGTCGCCAAGCTCAAGCGTTTAGGCTATACTGGAGCGCTGACGATCGAGCGTGAGATCAGCGGCCCGCAGCAGATCAAGGATATCCGTCACGCGATCGGCGTCCTCTCAGCCCTGGTCTGATCGGTTGAGGAGCGCCTTGTCCGTACCCGCCGAAGGACTGCAGACGCTCGGGAGGAGACCGGAAGCGCAAGTTTCGTTGATGTCGTGGTATCAAAACCACACAGAAGTGAGGTGAAGTATGTTATTGGATAAGTTCTCTCTGTCAGGTCAGGTGGGCATCGTAACAGGTGGTGGTCAGGGACTTGGCAAAGCCTTCTGCCACGCCTTTGCCGAGGCCGGTGCGGATATCGTGATCGCGGAGATCAACGCGGAGA
>JBNGDU010000276.1:0-10092 GCA_049975025.1 Anaerolineae bacterium | reverse complement strand
GCACGCGTTGTTGCAGTGTCCTGCAACCTAAGGAGGCCGCATGGCTGATAGACCCAATATCCTGTTCGTGATGACCGACCAGCAGCGATTCGACACCATCGCGGCGCTGGGCAATGACGACATCTACACTCCGAACCTGGACCGTCTGGTGCGGCGCGGTGTCAGCTTCACCAACGCCTACACGCCCTGTCCGGTCTGTGTGCCCGCCCGCTATTCGATTCGCACCGGGCGGATGTCGCCTACCACGCGGGTTTTCAGCAACGCCCGCTCTGAGCCGCTGCCGGAGCAGGTGCCGACGATGGAGGGGCGCTGCGGTTCCTACCTGCCGCGCACCCTCAGCGAGCTGGGCTACCGGACCTTCGGCATTGGCAAGTTCCACACTCAGCCATGGGACGAGGATCTCGGCTACGAGGTGCACCTGCACAGCGAGGAGCTCTACGGCAGTCCCGATCAACGCCACCGGGATGCCTATGCCCGTTGGATTGCAGAGGAGCATGCGGAGTTCGCTTACATCGAGGCCTTGATGGGGGAGCGGACCGAGATGTACTACATGCCCCAGGTCAGCCCCCTGCCCGCCGAGATCACCGTCGAGCGTTGGGCCGCCGACCGCGCCGTCGACCAGCTCCGTGTAGACGATGACCGACCCTACTTTGGTTTTGTCTCGTTCATCGGGCCGCATCCGCCCTTCGCGCCGCCCGTACTCTTCAACCGCATGTACGATCCCGACCGCATGCCCGATCCCGTGCGCGGCGACCTGACGACGGACCACATGGATGAGCAGATCCCCTACATGAACCGGCTCATATGGGCAGATGACATCAGCGACGAGCGCGCCCGGATCCTGCGCGCTCGTTACTACGGCGAGATCAGCTACATCGACGACTGCCTCGGGCGGATTTTGGACGAGGTGGATGCGCGGGGGGATGCCGAGGACACCGTTATCTGCTTCTTCGCGGACCACGGCGATCATCTTGGCGATCATCACGCGTGGCAGAAAGAGAGCTTCTTCGAGCCCTCGTGTCACGTCCCGTTCCTGGTGAGCTGGCCTGGGCGCCTGCCCGCCGACACGCGGAGCGGGGTTCTGGCCTCCCTGGTCGACCTCTTCGGCATCGCCACGCGTGCTGCCGACGCGCCCGACATGCGCGATGGCGCGGATCTGTTGGGGGTGTTGGCGGGTGACGTGGCGCAGCGCTCCCACGTGGTGGGGATGTACGGTGAGCCCGGCACGCGGCTCTTCAAGGTCATGGTTCGGGACCCAGCGTGGAAGTACATCTATATGGCGAACGGCGGTCGGGAGCAGCTCTTCAACCTCGCCAACGATCCGATGGAGCTTGAGAATCTCGTTGACGAGTATCCCGAGATTCGCCGGCGCCTGCGGGGTGAGGCTGTCGCCGCGTGTGGTGTCCCCGGGGCGGCAGATGCGCTGGAGGATGGGGATCTGCGAGCCTTTCTCTATCGAGAGCGCCCGCGTGGGCGTATCTACCAGTTTGACCGGTCCCGCGGCGTCACCGCCTTTCCCGAGCGTCCGGGGGATGTGCTGAAGGCGTATCGAGGTACTTAGGTAGCGCCGGTGGAGACGAGGGCAACGGACGTCGACGTCTTGGTCGTCGGTGGCGGCACAGCCGGCGCCATCGCCGCCATCCAAGCCGCGCGCGCCGGCGCTCGCACAGTGCTTCTCGAACGCGGGCCGTGGCTCGGCGGCACGATGACCACCGGTGACGTCGCATATCCAGGCCTCTTTCACGCTTGGGGCAGGCAGATCATCGCCGGAATCGGCTGGGCGTTGGTGCTCCGCACCGTTGAGTTAGGCGGCGGGACGCTCCCTGACTTCAGCAAGCCTTACGGCGAGCAACACTGGCGCCACCAGGTGCCGCTTCACGGCCCGACCTACGCTGCCGTGGCGGAGGAGGCGTGTCTGGACGCCGGGGTGGAGCTCTTCTACTATCTGTATCCCACGCAAGTCCGTGGGTCAGCCGATGGCTGGGCAGTCGACGCTGTCGGTAAGGGGGTCCGGCTGAGGATAGGGTGTCGTCAGCTTATCGACTGCACCGGCGATGCCGACATCGTCGCGATGACGGGCTATCGGCGGGTGCGTGGTGAGGAGACTCAGCCCGGTACCCTGCGCTTCCGTCTGGGTGGCTACGACGTCGGCGATCTTGACGCAGGGCTGATCGAAGGTCGTTACCGGGAGGCCCTGGGGACTGGGGACCTTCAACCGGGGGACATCGCCCGCGTAGACGGGCTCTTCATGAGCTTTCTCCATTCCGGCGGCGAGAACGCCCAACACGTCCTCGGCGCCGATAGCGCGACGTCCTTGACGCAGACGGCTGCCAATATCGCGGGGCGTCGTTCGCTGCTGAGACTATTGCGTTTCGTGCGATCGCTGCCCGGCTGCGAGAGCGCGAAGGTCGCCTCGATGGCGTCGGAGACCGGCGTCCGCGAGACCTACCGTATCGTGGGGGAGACGACGGTGGCCCTCGACGATTATGTGAGCGGTCGCTTCTACCCCGACGCTGTCTGCTACGCATTCTATCCGGTGGATGTCCACACCGCCGAGGGGGTGGAGCCGGAGCAACTGCGCGAGGGCGTCGTGCCGACGGTGCCCCTGCGGGCGCTTATACCCCGGGACAGCCGCAATCTGCTGGTCGCCGGGCGCTGTGTGAGCAGCGATCGCCTGGCCAACTCGGCGTTGCGCGTTCAGGCCCCCTGTATGGCGATGGGACAGGTTGCGGGCGCGGCTGCAGCTCTTGCGGTTGCCCACGGCGCGACGCCAGGTGCGGTTCCGTTCGAAGAGCTGACGGCGCTGCTGGGCCGGCATGGAGCGATCGTGCCCGGCTGAACGGACGCGGCGACATCCTTGCTCTGGAGCTCGATCGAGAGCTTCATGAACGCCGGCTGACCTTGCCGGAGGTCCGTGGGATATCCGTGTCCAAACGTGAGGATACGTAAGCCATCCGAGCCAGGTCTAGAGGAAGTGGGGTGATCGATGATACGACTGCAGAGTGAGCAGATGGCATTGGTCTGCGGCGAGAACGGTCGGGGCCTCACGGTCGTTGACATCCGGCGTGGCACCCGCTGGCAGCTTGACGAGTCGACCCTGATCTTCGGTGCCAGCCACGACCTTACAACGTGGAAACCCCTGGCACCGGCAGCCGCCAGTGCGCGGGACAACGACGCCCTGGCGGTGAGCTACCGGGCCGATGAGAGCGATATCACGATGGTCTATGTGCTGCGGGACGATCACGTGGAGGTGCGGACGCCGCCGCCGGCGTCCGACGCGGTGCGCGCTGTCTCGCTCCCCGGCGCCTTTGAGCCCGAAGAGGAGCCACTCCGGCTGCTCCTGCCGATCATGCAGGGCATGCTGTGGGATGGTCGCGGCCCGTCTTTCGAGACGACTCGCCCCGAGGGATCGCACACCGGATTCTCCATGCCCTTCATTGGCTATCTAGGCGAGCGCGGCGGTCTGCTGCTGACCTCTGAGACCTCCGACGACCAGAGGTGGTGGCTCGGTAAAGACGACGCAGGCAGCTTCTGGGCCGCCAACGTGCAGATGGACTCGCTCGGCAGCATGCGCTACCCTCGCGTCGTGCGGATCTACGCGACCGACCCAGACATCGTCGCCATCGCCAAGCGGTACCGCCGGTGGGTGCAGCAGTGCGGTCGCTTCCGCACCTGGGATGAGAAGCTTACGGAAAGGCCCGGGTTGGAGCGGCTATTCGGGGCACTTATGACCTTTGTGGGTTACTGTCGCGATGACGTCGACTACGTCGAGGGATGCCGCCGGCTGAGGAACTACGGCTTTGACCGGGCTTTCGTCTATCCCGTGCGGTTCAACGTCTATGATCCGGACCTTCGGATGGGTGGCGTGCCGCCGGTCGACATCCCGTCCGAGGCGCTGCAGGCCATCAAGGCCATAGGCTACGATGTGGCGCCCTGGAGTTGGCTCAACGAGGCGCTCGACGACGGCGCGGAGACCACCCGGGCGATGCTCCGGCGCGACGCCGGTGGCGAGGTGATGAAACACTGGGCGATCGATGACCAGCAATGGTATCACGTCTGCTATAGCTTCATTCCCGACTACCAGGAGCGAGCGCTGAGAGAGGATCTCGCGCCGATCACTTGGGATCACTTCGACGTGCTGAGTTGCGTGCCACCGCTGGAGTGCTATGCCCTTGACCATCCGCACCACTTGGGCCGTCCGCTTTCGCGCACGGAGGAGCGGTCGTATATCAAGAGGACGTTACTTGCGGATCAGGAACGCGGGCTCATCGTCAGCTCGGAGAACTTCAACGACGCCTACGCCCTGGAACTCGACATGGGTTCTGTGAAGGCGTGGCCTCAGTACGGGCCGTGGCCTTTCTGGCCCGTTCCCCTGACGATGCTGGTCTACCATGACAGCATGCTCTACACTTGGTGGGAGGTGCACAATTACAACAATCCGTGGCACGGACGTACCCGTGGTCCGGGTCACTTCGAATACGGTGGGGGCCGTCCGCGTCTCCAGGCGGCGCTCGACGCGTTGATGGGATGCCCGCCTGACGTCTTCCCCTTCGGCGCGCAATATGCCTACACCGGTCGGGGGAAGGAGACCTTTCTCTACAAGTTCCGGTTCGACGATCCCGAGGTTCAGCTGGCGCTGAGAGCGGCGCTCCCGGTGGCTCGCCTGCACAGGCGGATCGGCAAACAGGAGATGGTTCACTTCCGCATTCTCTCGGATGACGGCTACGTGCAGGAATCCGCCTTCGCCGACGGCACGCGGGTCATCGCGAACTTCTCAAGGGACACCCTCGGTGAGGTCTCCGGGGTCACCCATACGCCTCAGCGCGGTGTCGAGGCACTGCTGCCCGAGAGTTGGGTGGTAGCGGACTGAGCTGGGTCTTGTCGGAGGCTGACCGTGACCTCTTTCGTCGTGATCACCGACACGCATCTGGATGCCGCCGGCGGGGAGCCGGTGGGTTACCATCAGCAGCCTCGCTACGCCCTGCTGCTGCCGGCGCTGCTTGCCGAGCTGGAGGCGTGGATGGAGGGGCAGGTCGTGGTCGATCCCGAGGAGGGGACCGTTGATTTCGTGCTCCATCTCGGTGACATCGTCGATCGGGCGACGCCGGCGGCGCTGCGGTCTGCGCGTGATGCCTACGACCTCAGCGTGCCCACCTACTTGTGTTTGGGCAATCACGACGTCGCCACGCCCGACGAGGCCGAGAGCCCAGCGGAGCTCTGGATTCGCGAGGCCCCTGGTTTCTTCCCCGGCGGCGAACTCACCGCGACCATCGAACGCGAGGACTGTGTGATCCACATTGCGCCGCCACACTGGTGCGACATCCCTTACTTCTGGCGCGAGGAGCAGCGCCCCCACTTCCTGCCGGAACAGCGCTCGTATCTTGAGACGGCGTTGGCTCGTCGTCCCGACCTGCCCCACATTCTGTGCACCCACGCCGATGTCCTCGGCGCGCCGCCGGATCAGACCGGCTTCGCAACACCCTATCACTCGCCGCCGGCGGAATGGACAGCGGCGGTGCTCGACCTCGTGGCACGTTATCCCAGCCTCTACCTGGTCCTTGCGGGCCACAATCATATCAACACTCACCAGGTGCGGGGGCAGGCGCACGTTGTCACGGGTAGTGCTTTTGTGGAGACGCCGTTCGAGTTCAAGCTGATCCGCGTCACATCCCGGCGAATGACGATGATGACGGTTCCGCTGTTGCCCCGCATCTCGGTGAAGCCGGACTACGACTGGAACAAGACCTTCGTGCAGGGGCGGCGTTGCGATCGGGCCTTTGAGGTCGCGTTCTGATCTGGCACAGGCGCTTGTCCCACGAGTGTGGTACATAACTGTGTCGCTCCTCAACCATCGATCCGCACGCCCATGGTCACCTCAACCCAGCCTTCCCTTTGTGGCTGGCAGAGCTGGTGCTACAATGTAGATGCCGTCGCTCTCCTCAATTCGACCCCGGCCTCCGTCTACGTGTGATTCGTGTTGAGAGTCTGAGAGTGATGGCCTCGGAGGTGAGCCATGTCGTTAGCCGTAGACGAGATCCTGCAGGATCGCTATCAGGTTATGGCTATCCTCGGTGAGGGTGGTGTCGAGGCCCCGCTGCTTGGCTCCGATGTGTGGTCATCACCTGAGCTGGACCGTGGGGTGTTTGAAGGTGCGTACTACACCACGCAATTCTCCTATGCGGATGAACGCCCGCTTGTGAGGGATTTCGCTGATCGCTATCGGGAAAGCTTCGGGGACCGGCCCGATGCTAACGCCGCCCTGGCTTACGACGCGGCCACGATTTTGCTCACGGCGATGGAACGATCCGGCTCCATCGACGATCCCGAGCGGGTTGCCTTGGCGATTGAGCGGGGTGACTTTGAGGGGGTCACGGGTCCGATCGCCTTCGATCCTGAGCACAATCCCATCAAGCCTGTCTACGTGCTCCGAATCGAGCGCGGTGAGCTCGTCCACTTCGACACTGTGATGCCGTGAGATCCCGGGTGAGGCCTTCAGGTCTCACACCCTGTCCCGCAGCCTCCGCGCCGGGTTGCCGACCATCACGCTGTTCGGCGGCACGTCCTCGAGCACGACGGCCCCCATACCGATCAAGCTTCCCCGACCGATGCGCACGTACTGACGAACGGTGCAGGCTTGGCCCAGGTAACACCCCGCCTCCACGTGGACGAAGCCGGCGAGGCTGACGTGGCTGCAGACCGTGACGTCATCGCCCAGGTGGTCGTCGTGGTTGATGATCGCCCCGCTGAGCGCGAAGACCCGGTCGCCCAGCGCAGCGTTGTGGCCCACAAAGCAGCTGGGGTAGATGACGCAGCCCACGCCTATCGAGGCGGTGGGGGCCACAAAGGCCATCGGTGCGACGAGAGAGACAACCCTCTCTCGCGGAAGGTCCGGTGTACCGCAGCCGTACTCGAGAGCAACCTCAGCTTCTGGATAGCGTTCCAGCTCCGCGTAGGTGCCCAGTACCTCGTAGCCGCAGCTCACGTGCTCTCCGGCGGCTTCAGCGTGACCCTCCGGCACCATGAAACCCATCAGGTCCCATGTCGGCGCCTGCGCGTTGACCTGGGCCACGATCGCCGCCATCTCCTGCGCGTGCGGTCCGGCGCCCAGGATGATGAGGGGCTTCACTTCGCGCCCTTCGGTTCGTCACCCTCGATGTCGCGCAATTGCGCCATCGCCACGCTGTTCGCCGGCAGCTTGATCTGGCAGGCGAAATCCTCCAGGACATAGGTCGTTCGCGCCTCGATGGGCTTCATTCCCGGCGTAGCTTCGTCCCAACGACGCGTCCCGTCGATGCGATAGACCACCAGTCGCCGTGGCCCGGGCTTCAGCCCACTGAAACGCAGCGTTGCCACCTGATCCTCGTTCCAGTCCAGGCTGTGATTGATCGCCAGGACGGCGCTTTCACCGGCAGACTGCCCGGCGAGCACGCGCACCGCGCGGTGGTCCGACGTGGCTCGGAGCTCAGTATCTCCGAGGTGAGCGAGCATCCAGAAGACGAAGTACTGTGGGCGGACCTCTCCGTCCACGCCGAACAGGCCGAAGCGATGCGGCACCTCATTCCAGTGGCGGACCATGAACGCCGCTCCCTGGGCGCTGAAGAAAGGCGTGAAGTCCTCCGGGTTGCAGGTCTGGTCCCAGAGATGGTAGTAGAAAGAACCATCGAGGCCGGATCTGCGCATCTCGAGCACAGCGGCGGCGACCAGCGCGGCCCGCCGGGCATCGTCCGCCTCATCTGCCACGCTGACGGGCGGGAAACCGCAGCTCCACTCCGTCACCATCAGTTCCAGATTGAGCCCGACCTGCTTCGTCAGCATACGGGCGACCTGCGTGAGATATCCGTGCCGACTGGGATCGCTGTGGTAGAGGTGCCACGAGAGGAAGTCCAGCTGGACGTCGGCTTGGGCGCAATGCCGAAGTAACCCGGGCAAGGGTTCCTGCAACAGATTGGCGATGGCAGGGCCGCCCACCTTGGCGGTCGGAAAGGCTTCCAAAACCGCGCGCGTGGTCATATCGTAGTACGCGGCGTAAGAAACCGGATCGGGTATGCGATAGGGTGCGCCACCTCCCTCTCCGAGGTCCGGCTCGTTGCCGATCTCCCAGTGCGTCACGATCTCGCGCTCGACGGAGTAGCGGTGGACCAGCGAGCGGACCACGTGTTGCCACTCGTCCACGTCGTTGGGTCGCCATTGGTCGTGATCGATCTCGGGATAGAGCGGCGGAGGCTTGATCGTGATGGCGGCGACGAGGTGCGCACCGGTACGCGCCAGCGCCTCCATGTACGGGTCCAGACGGGACCAATCGAAGCGACCGTGGTCTGGATAGACGGCGAAGAACTCCTGGACGAAGATGCGGATCAGCCGGGGCTGAAGCGCAGCTGCGCCCGCCACCACGCGATCGGACAGCGGGTGGGGGTTGATGCCGCCGTGACCTATCGTGTGACGCCAGAGCTCAAGCGGCCCTAACTTCGCGCGGGTGTCGACGTGAATGTTCACCTGCTCACCTCTACCGTAGCTGCTCCAGTGTCCAAGTGAGCGCTTCATCGAGCAGCTCCCGTGGCGGCTGCCGGATCAGCCCCTCATCGATGAGGAGCTCGACGGCCCGCCGGGACATCTCGATGTCGCGCGTGGCCTGATCGTGCACTTCATCGCGGCTCACCTTCACCCGCGCCAGACCTTCCTCGACAGCCTGCATCGCCACGTCAGCGGCCTCCTGGGGGAAGACGTCGTGCTCGTCCATCCGCGCGATGATGTCCTCCGGACCGATACCGCGCGCCTCGGCGAAGTTCGCCAGGGACTCCGCAGCTGCGATGGCCATCCCGTCGGATATCGATCGGGCTCTGGCCAACAGCGCGCCCTTGAGGATGCCCGGAAAACCGAGGGAGTTGTTGACCTGGTTCGGGAAGTCGCCGCGTCCCGTCGCGACAATGTAGGCGCCAGCTTCCTTCGCCTCGTGGGGATAGATCTCGGGCACAGGGTTGGCGCAGGCGAAGACGATCGCCTTGTCCGCCATCCGGCTGACCGAATCCGGCTTTACGACGCCGGGGCCGGGTATGGACGCAGCGATCAGGACGTCGGCGCCGGTCATGGCATCGTCGAAGTCGTCAACGCGGTCGGGATTGGTCTGCTGGCAGAGCTCCCACTTGCGATAGAAGCGCCGGTCCGACGCCAGGTCCGCCCGCCCTTCGTGGAGCCCGCCCTTCGAGTCGAACATGATCATGCGGTCCGGGTCGCCCCCGGCGGTGATGATGATGCGAGCGGCCGTCGTGTTCGCGGCGCCGGCGCCGAGGTAGACGATCTCCACGTCATCTATCGGCTTGTCGACGATCTTGAGCGCGTTGATCAGTCCGGCCAACGTGACGCACGCGGTGCCCTGGGCGTCGTCGTGCCAGACCGGGATATCGCAGGCGTCCTGAAGCGTGTCGAGAACCCTGTAGCAGTTCGGTTGAGAGATGTCCTCGAGGTTGACGGCGCCGAAACTGGGCTGCACCATCTTGACAAAGTCGATGATCTTGTCAGCATCGTGGTCCCCGGTCTCGTCCCGGCTGTCGATGCAGAGGGCCGTGGCATCGACGCCGCCGAGGTACTTCATCAGGAAAGCCTTGCCCTCCATCACGCCAAGGCCGCCCGGCGGCGTGACGTTGCCATCGCCCAGGACCCGGGTCGAGTCGCTGACGACGGCGACCAGGTTGCCGCGGTTGGAGAGCTCGTAAGAGGCCGCGTTGTTGTCGCGAATCGTGGTTGAGATTTTCGAGACCCCGGGCGTGTACCACACGTTGAACCAGTCGAAGCCGTAGAGCCCTGCCTTGGGCATGGTCTGGATTTTGCCACGGTAGAAGCGGTGGGCGTTCTCGGCCAGCCTCTTGAGGAAGAGCGTCTTGGCCTCGGCGACTTGGTCGGGGTCGAGGGTTTTGGACAGGATTTCATCTAGGTTGTCGAGCGTAAGGTTCAGTCTCTTGTTCATGCGCCGTCCTTTTTGCCTAATGTACTGATGGTATTGTGATTTGATGGTAGCACGAAGCTATGCTCCCGCAACTGCTGTAGAGCGTCAGGGCGCGTTTCAAAATGGGGGCGAATTCCTGAGAAGGTACCATC
>JBNGDU010000275.1:0-10184 GCA_049975025.1 Anaerolineae bacterium | reverse complement strand
GCCCCTACCGGACGCACGGTCGCCGTTGCCGTTGTACGCCCAACCACCATCGGAGGCACAACCCACGTCGCATACGGCGGTTGTGCTGATGAGATCGTTTAATCCGTCACGTGACGCAGGAGCCGTGCGGCGGCGCGCTTGGCGCCGGGTTCGCTCTCCCCAGCCGGACCCACACAAGAGGGACACCCGTCGGCACAGGCACACCCCGCGACGCGATCCAGCGCCGCCTGGGCCAACCGGGGCCATAGATCCACCAGCCGCGGCGAAAGGCCCACCCCACCGGGCACAGCGTCGTAGACGATGACGACCGGCCGGCCCGACTCAGCATCCCGGGCCTCCACCGCGGTCCCCAAGTCGCCCGGATCACACATCAGGAAGACCGGCGCGAGATTCCGCACCAGATAGGAGAGCCCGCTCAGCGCGGTGCGGGCGCCGCGGGCGCGTTCGACCTGGCGGTGACACGTGGGACAGAGCGTCAGGAGGTTCTCCGGTGCGTGAGCCAGCCGCAGGGCCATGGGGCGCGCGTACTCCGCCATAAACGTGCGGAGCGGCGTCAGGTGGTGGACTTCAAGGGGACGTCCGGCTGCCGAGGGCAAGCCGCAAAGGCGGCAACGATGACCGTCCCGTTCCAACATCCGCTCCCGGATATCGGGCCACTCCGGCCCGTAGTCCAACGGGGCAACCATCACGCCTTCCTGAGCCAACAACTCGACCAAAGCGGGGCCCAGTATCAGGCGGAAGGCCTCCGTCTGCATCTGCTGCTCCGGAAGATCGATCTCGCCCCATCCCAAGGTCGCTCGCGTCCCAAGATGGACGCGACGATAGGCCGTTGGCCTGATATGGACGAGCACCTCCTCATCGGTCCGGGCCACGCCCTGGTTGAACTCGTCGTCATCGGGAACGCGCCGGCGCAGGGCCAATCGCTCCACCTTGGTTGTCGACGAGGCCACCGTGTAGTAGTCGAGGTCCATCGGTCGGGCCTGCGCGATGCCTTGATCCCAGTCCAGAGACTCGATGAGGTAGGGGTCGCCGGCGTGGAAGTAGACCGCGCCTTCGTAGACCAAACGCGGCGCGCTGGGGCGATCGACGGTGCCGATCACGCCCCCTTCGGTGCTGTGAACGACCACGTTGTCCGGCGAGGCGGCCCGCAGCGAGACCGACTGAGCAGGATACGTGTCCGAGATCCACGTGAACCGGCCCCGGCTACGATGGAGCATGCCCTCCTCAGCCATCGCGTCGAGCAACTCCCCAACGTCAGAGGCGCCGCCAAAACGCTCGCCCCGCTGGAAGGGCAGCTCGAACGCGGCACAGGTCAGATGAGAAGCGAGCAGCGTCAAAGCGTCCGGGTTCAGGCGGGCCTCTTCCGGCGAGCGCCCGAAGAAGTACTCCGGATGGGAGATGAGATATTGGTCAAGCGGCGCCGGCGTCGCGATCAAGGCGGAAAACGAGGTGCTCGCCCGGCGTCCGGCGCGCCCCATCTGCTGGCGCGTTGCCGCAATGGACCCGGGATATCCTACCAGGATCGAGGCATCCAGAGCGCCGATGTCAATGCCCAATTCCAGGGCGGTGGTCGCGATCACCACCCGGACGTAGCCGGAGCGAAGGCCCTGCTCAATCGCTCGCCGCTCGTGGGGAAGGTAACCACCCCGATATCCCTGGACGACTTGGGCGTCGTACCCCAATTCCGCGGCTCGCTGTCGCATCTCGCGCAGGAGCAGCTCCACCGACAGGCGCGAGCGAGCGAAGATGATCGTCTGCACGCCAACCCTGAGGAACCTCGTCGCCAGCGCCAGCGCTTCGCCGGAGGCGCTGGCCCGCAGGCCGAGATCAGGGTTAAGCAGGGGAGGATTGTAGAAAAGCACGTGACGTTTGCCATAGGCGGCACCATCGCTATCGATGACGGCGACCTCATCCTCCCACAACGCTTCCGCCAGTTCTCGGGGGTTGGCGATCGTCGCCGACGCGGCAATGCACTGCGGGTTGGCGCCATAGAACCCGGCAATCCGCCGGATCCGCCGGAGCACATTGGCGACATGGCCTCCAAACACGCCCCGATAGGTGTGCAGCTCGTCCAAGATGACGTAGCGCAGTCCCTGGAAGAATCGCATCCATTGTGTGTGGTGCGGCAGAATGCCCAGGTGCATCATATCGGGATTGGAGACGAGGATACGAGCTTCCCGGCGGATCGCCGGGCGGTGGCGCTGAGGCGTGTCACCATCGTAGGGGCGCAGAGCCAGCGGCTTGTCGAGATGAGCGATCCAGCGCTCCATCGCCGCGATCTGATCGTGAGCCAAGGCTTTGGTCGGGAAGAGCAGGAGCGCCGTGGCGTTGGGATCGCGCAAAAGCGCGTTCAGGACCGGCAGCACGTAGCCTAAGGTCTTGCCGGATGCGGTGCCCGTCGCCATGACGACGCTATGGCCCTGAAGAGCCACCTCACAAGCCGCCGTCTGATGGGTGTAAAGGTTGGGTATGCCCATCCGGCGCCCTGTCTCGACGAGCTCAGGTGCCAATCCGGCGGGCCAGGGTCCCGCCGCCGGCGGTCGAGCCGGCAGCGTCCGCCAGGCAGTCACGTTGCGGATGAACTTAGGATCGGATTGCAGGCGACGAAGCAATGGCGCTAGACGATCGTTAGCCTGAGCCTCCATAGCACCGTCCTCAAGCCGTCGAATGTCGCTTCAACAAGAAGGGCACACCCAACAGGCCGGCCAAAGCGCCTAATGCAAGCGTCACCTGAACGACAACACCGAGGACGATGACGCTGCCGCCAATGACGGGCGTCGAAACGCCCAGGCTAAGACTGGCAAGGGTCGAGATCACGTTGAGGTTCCAGAGCGCGTGAAAGAGCGCAGCCAGCCCATAGAACAGGGGAAGAAGCCATCGCCGCGGATCTGGACGTCGCCAGAAGTAGGACCATCCCAAACCCACGAGGCCGCTCGTCAACCCATGCATCGCCGTCGTGAAGAAGCGGGTGCCGGCGCCGGCAAACCAGCCGGCGGTCTCCCCCAGGGGCAGCGCCCCGTTGGAGACCCCTTCCACCAGCGCAAAACCCAGGCCCGCCGCCACGCCCCAGAGGAAGCCGCTCAGCGGTCCCGGCTTGAGCCAAAAGCCAACCAGACCGACGATCAGGGCCTTGCTGAACTCCTCAACCAGCGGGGTGACCAGAGCTAGAGTCAAGGCCAAGGTCGCCAGGATAATGGGAGAGGCCACCAACGACAGAACCTGCTCCGGGTCTGTCGGCGGTCCGGCAGACCAGCGATCCAGGAGCATCATCAGACGGTCAATCTCTCCCTCGCCGCCGGGGATAAACATGGCCGCCACGGTCGTGACGACGCCGCTGAGCACCAAGCCGAGGATCTCAACCGGAGCAGCCAAAAGAACGGACGAAGCGCCACCGGACAGTGCCAGCGCAAGATGGGGATAGGCTATGGACAATCGTGGACCGGAGGCTAAGGTCACGATCGACAAGAAGAAAAACGCCGGGGCCACAATCAGCGCGAGGTACACGGGGGCGAACAGAAGGCTCCGGTGTGTATCGCTTGGCAGCAGGATTCCGGCGACCAGCGCGAGAAGGCCGAGAATGAGAAAGACCCACCAACCTCGGACGCCGGAAAACCGTTGGGCCGGGAGCGCTCGCCGCCTGCGGTATCCGGCGATCACCAAAGCGACACCCAAGCCAAGGCCTATCAGACCATCTCCAGCGACGATAACGATGAGCGGCGCAAAGAAGGCCGGAAAGAGCGCCGAGAGCAGCAGCAGCAACAGGCCGAGACCAGCTATGGCAAGGCCAACCAGGCCGGCTGCGACCCACATCCACGACGGCAATCGCGCGTTGTCTTCCGATGATGCTGTTTCTACTGAGGTTGCCTCTGCTGAGCCGGACTCCACTGAGCTGCCTCCGATCGTCACATACCTAGACAAGACATCGTAGATCAATCAACCGAGTTGCCTGCCAGCGGTTCCCCCTGGTAAAAGCGAGAGGATAGAGCGTCCCGGTCAAGGCATGCCCTATCCCCTCAGACTGACGTGGCAAGGTCAGTTCTGGATGACCTCTATCGACTCTAACACATCGGCTTCGGCTGCATTGGGATCGCCCACAACGCGCCGGGTCAGTTGATCCAGGACGTCGAATCCCTCGATGACTTGCCCGACGAGGGCGAATTGACCGTTGAGCTGGGCGGCATCGGCGCCGAGGGTGAGGAAGAACTGTCCGTTCGACAACATCCCTACCAGCCCCGGACGATCGAAGGTGCTCTGCTCCTCGCCGGTGCAGTAGTATCCGGGATACCCCACGGACGAGTTGGTCGGATCACCGGTGACGGCGACGAAGTTATCGCGAACGAAGAAGAAGTCGGAGCCCCCATACCAGTCATCACGAGCCAAGAAGACGAAGCTGTTCACATGCGTTGGCGCAGACTCCGGCAACAATCTGATCCGGATATCGCCCTGGCTGGTGGTCAGCACGGCCTCGTAGGAATCCTCGGCGGAGACCGTTACTTCAGGCGGGCCATCGTAGAAGAGATCGTCTTGCTGTTGCATGATGTTCAGGAAAGCCATCAGCCCTTGAAACGAAAGCCCAATGTCGGAAGGGAAGAGTACGTTGTTGAAGATGAACGTGGGCGTCCCCGGCAGCGCTAACTCACGCGCATCATCGTACTCAGCGCGCACGGCCTCCGTATAGACACCGTCGTCCAAGGCCCGGTTGAACTCATCGACATCGAGATCGAGTTCCTCTGCGTAACCTGTCAAGGCCTCTCGGATCTCCTCCTCGGACATGGGAACCCACTCTTGGGTCTTATCGAAGAGCAGGTTGTGCATCTCCCAGAATTTACCCTGCGCGCCCGCGGCCTCAGCGGCCTCGGACGTGATCATCGCGTGTTGGTGGAAATCAAGAGGGAAATGTCGATAGACAAGGCTGACCCCTGGATTCACACCGAGAAAGTCGTTGAGCACAGGATACATGCCGGCGCAGCCGGGGCACTGGAAATCTGAGTATTCGTAGATGATCACCTCAGCCTCATCAGGATCCGCACCCTTCACCCAATCGGTCTCATCCACGGGGGGAACGGCGAGCTCAGGCAACGGGGCAGGCTCACAAACCCCGACCTCCTCCGGAGGTGTCACCACCACGGGCTCAGAGGGATCAGCGGTCGCCGCCGGTGTCGGCAGGACCTCCTGTGACGGCGAAGCCTCTGTAGCCGCGGGGGTATTCGTCGGTTCCGGCGTCGGGGTTGCCTCAGGCGTCTCTGTGCCGCAAGCGGTGACCAACAGTAACAAAGCCAGCACGAGCGCCGGCGCAGTCCATCGTCTCTTACGCATTCGCATACTCCTCTATTCTGTAATTTAGAAGATAATTATACCACTAAAACTCGTTTGTCCACCTCAAGACAAAAAGGGGCAGCTCACAGGTCTGCCCCAGGACTTCGCAATGTTTGAGGTCAATCTCCATTCATTCCCCGGCCTCTACCGCCCGCGGCGGCCAAAAGGGAGGTAGTTCCAGACGCCATATCCCGATCATCCCCGCCACCAATACGACCCCGCCCACCAAATAGCCCTCAAAGATCGTCGCCTGGGTCACAAATACGGCCAGCAGCCCCAGGACAAAGGCTGTGATATAGAGCAGGAAAACCGCCTCGCGCCGGGAAAACCCGGCGTAGGTCAAACGATGGGACGTGTGGTCCATGCCCGGAGTGGTCAAGGGATTGAGACCCCGCCGGAGCCTCGATATCGTCACCAACGTGGTATCGAAGATCGGGACGCCCAGCACCAAGATGGGGATCATCCAAGTCACAAAGGGGACGTTGTCGGGGAATCGGAGTTTGATACCGAGTGAGGCCAACATAAAGCCCAGAAAGAGACTTCCCGAATCACCCATAAAGATCGTAGCGGGGTTCCAGTTGTGGACCAAGAAGCCCATACACGCAGCCATCACGGCGACCGAAAGCGCGCCTACCAGATACTGCCCGCTGAACCCACACATGATGGCGAAGTGCGCCGACGCAATAGCTGCAATGCCGGCGGACAAGCCGTCCATGTTGTCGAGAAGGTTGAGGGCGTTGGTGATCCCCACGACCCAAAGGAAAGTGACAAATATGTCAAGCCAGTCAGCGGGCATGGCCGTTACCCTGACGCCGGAGAGGATCAGCAAACCGACGGCGAACATCTGCCCAACCAGCTTGACGCCCGCACTCAGCGAGAAGCGATCGTCCCAGAATCCCAGGAAGGAAACCAGCGTGGCCCCGACCAATATACCGCTCAGCTCATTGAAGGCGCCACGCAGGAGAAAGGCCGCGATCAAGGTGCTCAGGAAGATCGCAATGCCCCCCAGCCTCGGGGTGGGCACGGTGTGGACCTTGCGGGAGGCGTCGGGCTGGTCGACGGCGTCCAGCCGCAGGCCGATCTTGCGGGCAATAGGCGTCCCTACCGCCGCGAGCAGGAGGACGCCCACAAAGACGATGAGATAGGCCGTGATGTCGGATACCATAGGCGCGTCAACCTCAGGGGGCGATCGCGGGCTGCGGCTGCCCCCGGGCTTCCAGCTGATCGATGACCTCTTGTATCGCGGGCTTCTGCGACTCGGGAGCCAACATCAGCGCCGTCTCCGCAGCATCCATCGCCTGCGTCAGACGGCCTTGATTGGCATAGGCGATAGAGATCAGATGGTACAGTTCCCACAGCACGCCCGATCGATCACACTCGGCAATGGACGTTTCCAGAGCGTCGACGGCCTCATCCCACTTGGCCTGTTGCACCAGAATCCGCCCCACGGCGCCACGCACTGCGCAGTCGTTCTTGATCTCCAGTGCCTGACCATACGCCTCCAACGCCCCCGCGAGGTCATTCTGGCTGGAGCGGATTTGCCCGATGAGTATCCAGGTCTGCTCAAACTTCTCATCGAGGTCCAGGGACGCCTGAATGGTCTCCTCGTATTTCTGTTGGTCGCCGATGTCGATGACGTAGAGCTGCGCGAGCTCATTCCAAAGGATCGGATTGTTGGGACTTAGGGTCAGCGCCTCGTCGTATCTCTCCAGCGACAGCGTCAGCAACTCCTGCCGCTGTTGAAGCAACCGCGCCCTTTCCTCCTCGCTCAACGTGTCGCCCTGCAGTTGTATCGCCACCCGCGCGGCCCAGGACTTGTAGAAGCGCGCCAGGTTCGCACTGTGATCGGTGTTCAGAGGGTTCAGCTGCCGGGCCCGGATGAGTATCTCCTCGGTCTCAAGGAAGATGGCCTCCCTCTGCTCGCGAGGCGTGTCATCGGGCAGGCCCTGAGCTAACTCCAGATAGGCCTTGCCCAGGAATAGATAGTAGTAGTCCTCACGCGGAGCATACTCGATGGCACGCTCATAATGCTGAATGCCGATCTGCTTCTCGTTGATCGATCGTCCATTGGCAAACGTTTTTCCTTGCTTGTAGATCACATCGGCGCTAATTAAATTGTAGCTACCTTCCCGGATCGCCACGACGCTGACGAGAATGAGAACCGTGAGCACGGCATAGCCCACCACACTGCCTGATGACCGAGGGCGTCGCTCCTCCTGCATCAAAACCAGCCCCATCAAGACGAGCACAGTGAAGACCAATCCATAGTATCGACCTAGCAATCCAGTTAAGGCAACGCCGACATCCACAAGTTCCTCAACCGTGGTAACTTGCGTCCGACTCAAAGCGGCTTGGTGTCCGGCGATGAGGCCACCGAATATCAGCAATCCGACCAGCGAGACCCCGGCGTAGATCGCGATCGCCCTAGGCCATCGACGATCCCGTTGCACATCGAAGACCCCCTCACGATCGAGCTCACCAAGACCGATGACCCCGTAGAGCATCCAGGTGAAGACGAAGATCATCAAAGCGCCGTAAGAGCGCGTAGCTTCTCCGCCTACCTGTCGAGTGATCAGGGAACCTATGAAGATCTCACCGGCCTTGGTCAGATGACCGGGATTGTTCACGAAGTCAAAAGCAAGGGTGCCGAGCAGGAATGCAGCGCTCAGGCCTAGGGCTAACACGGCAGCACGCCATGGCGAGAGCAGTGCGCCGGAGCTTCGCGCCCGCGAGAAACGGCGCCGCCGACGTCGATCCGGCGAGGGATCAGGTTCTGACGATTCCGAGATTTGATCAAGCACTGACGTGCGTCCGGGCACCCACGTCAGGCCCAACACAGCCAGCAGCCCGGCGAAGGCCCAGAAGGTCGTACGGGTCGAAGCTATGGCGATGCCGAAGTTGATCTCCACGAAGTGGGCGATCACGCCCGCCAGGACGCCCATCAAGATCAGGCTATGCGGATGCACCGCCGCGGTATCCTCGGTCGCGGCTGCGGTGGTCTCGAAGAATGCAGCAAAGGCCTGCCAGGTCAGGTAGACCATCGTCCCGATCAAAACACCCAGGGGGATAGCCACGGCAAACAAATAGGCGCCTTCAAGCTGCCAGCCTATGATGAAGAGCAAGACCGCGAAAAAGGCATCCAGACCTATATAGGTGAGCAACTGCCGGCGCGAAGAGAGCAAACCTAGCCAGTGGAATCCCCAGGAGAAGAAACCCACGAAGGTGAACAGATAGACGCCCAGCCCCAGTATGCCGCTAAACACCATCGAGTCGAGTGTCTCGTTATGAGAACGATCCGGCGAGGCGGTACGCGACTCATAGCGACCCAGCTCCGGCGGATAGAAGGAGTTGTACGCCACGTACATCGACTCCGGTCCGTATCCAACGAGTGGACGCAGCCAGTTGTAGCGATCCGGGGTGCCATCGGGATAGAGGATCGGCTCGTGTATCGACAACAGATCAACGGTCCCCTGCCAGATCAGGCCACGGACCTTGCCGGTGCCGCTCTGCAGTTCGGTGATAGTCGTCAGTCGTCGCAAGGACTCCACGCCCCGCACCTGTGTCTGGAGGGGCCCCGGCACGTTGACGAGGATCAGAGCTACGGCTATGATCAACCCCACACTGCCCCAGCCAATCCAGAGCCAACGCCAGCCTTTCCGCTCGACGATGAAGTGGAGCCAAAGCCCACCAAAGACCAGAGCCGCGAGCCCCAAGCCGATATAAGCGGCCCAGGGGCCACGTAACACCAGGAAGGCCAAACCGGTAAGGGCGCCGGCTAATGCCAGGGAGCCTAACCCAAATCCAAAGCCTTTCAACGCATCGCCGAGCTTTCCGCCTTCAGCGCCGTCCTCGGCTATGGCTTGGCGCTGGAGCACGATCAAAGCCAGGTAGGGGAAGAGGAATCCGGAGGCCACAATCCCCAACCAAGGACCGCGGCTTTGAGAATACCAAATCGTCAGGAGCTGAACTGCAAAGACGAATATATAACCGGAAGCCCTCAGGACATCGGAGATCCGGGCCTCCTCACGCCCCAGGATGTCGCCGAAGCTCTGGACGATCCGGGCGGCAGTCAAGGGAACGATCATGATCAGATAGGCGGCGACAAAGATCGCGTTACCCATGTTGGCAGCTACACGCCGCATCACATCGCCGGCCCAGGGAAGGGGATCTAGGCCGTTGTGCTGGATGATGCCATACAGAGAGATCGGCAAGCTGTTGAGGATGAGAACCGTGATCAGCCGACTCAGCTGCACGCGCGTCCTGAGGCTGGTCAGAATCGCCAAGAAGACGACCAGATATCCCAGAAGCGTATAGGTGCCCTGCAAGCGCTGATACGATCCTATCAGACTGGTGTAGGGCACCAGAGAGAAGAGCGTGCTGATCAGATAGACCACCATAGTCAGCAGAGCGGGCAATACCATGGGGGTCCGCAGAGAGAAACGGATAGGCGACGCCTCTCTGACCCGCTCCTCGATGAAGCGTGTCATCCAAAGCACAGCCATCACCATGGCCAAGGACCGAAGTGTCGTCAACTTGTCCGGTTCGAAGACGCGATCGGAGTAGACGTTGAAAAAGACCGGGGTAATTGTGACGCCCAGCAACCAACCGGCCTCCAGCGCACGGTCGCAAAACTGACTGAGGCGAGATGACGTCATAGAGAGGCTCCTCGAACCATCTGATCAACCACATGGTGTTTGGCGTCCACAACAGCGATCCTATGGATTCTTTGCACAAACACCTTCTTGAATCAAAAATATTTCACACAACGACACTACGTCATGCTACCCGACGGACCCTAAAAAGCAAGGTATGGGGCAGCCGGTAGTGGGGCAATCGCATTTAGGGCTCAAAGCCCCGTCCTCGCGGCG
>JBNGDU010000274.1:8769-10198 GCA_049975025.1 Anaerolineae bacterium | reverse complement strand
CGTCAATCGTCAGCATGTACCTCAGCGCCAGGGCGTGGGTGAGCTGCTCCACCGGGGCATGGTCGTCGGTGAACACGATCTCGCTCTCGCCAGGATCGCGCAGGTTGGCGTGAGCGCGGTTGGCGAGATAGCGCAGGCGGGGGTCGTCCAGCAGGGGCAGGTTCGCCGTCAGGTTGGCGGCATTCGTGGGCTGCATCGTGGCGACGACGATCGCGTTGAAGCTCCCCGGCACGTCGATGACGTAGACCGCGGGGTAGACTTGGCGCATCGTGTTGACCATCGCGTCGACCAGGCGCCAGCCGCCGTGTGCTTCGGTTCCGGGCAGGTGCCCGACGTTGATGGCGACGACGCCGTCCTCCACGAGGTGCGCTCGCACCGCCGCGAAGAACTCGACCGTCGTCAGGTGCCAGGGGATGTAGGGCAGACGGTAGGCGTCGATGGCCACCACGTCGAAGCGATGGTCGCTCTGCAGCAAGTACGTCCGCCCGTCGGCGATGTGCACGTCGAGGTTGTCCATGGTCATCCCGAAGTAGCGGCGACCGACCTCGACGATGGCCGGGTCGATCTCCACGCCGGCGATCGCCAGCGGCCCGTAGACCTCGGTGAACTGGGTGGGCGTCGTGCCCGCGGCCAGCCCGATGACCAGCAGATCCCGGACCGCGCCGGGCGGGTGGGGGGGAGGGTTGAAGAAGGGCGCGATCAGGTAGTAGTCCCACGGCCCGCCGGTGAGGATCTGAAGCTGGTCAGCCTCGGCCGATGCGTAGAGCTCCGGCGGGGTGTAGACCGAGTGGATGCCCCGGCCCTCGTTGAGCAGCAGGTAGCGGCGACCCGCCTCGTCCTCGACCACCTGGATCAGGTTGTAGGTCGACTCCTCCTCGTGGATCAGGCCGGCTTGCGGCTTGACCGGGTCTGCCGGACGCGCTATGAGCACGGCGACGCCCAGCGCGGCGGGCAGCAGACGCCAGAAGCGCCGCCGGTGGCTGTCCCAGAGTCCCCAGAGGCCCGTCGCCAGCGTGATCAGCGAGAGCAGCAGGAAGGTCCGCCGCGTGCCGAGGTTGGGGATCAGGACCAAGTTGGGCAGGAAGGTGCCGATGAAGCTCCCCAGCGTCGAGACGGCGGTGAAGCGACCCACAGCCCCGCCGCTCCCCTCGACGTCCCTCACGGCCAGCCGCACGGCGAAGGGCGAGACGCAGGCCAGCAGCGTCACTGGCGCCGCGAAGAGCAGCAGTACCACGGCGAAGGGCCCGGCGATCAGCCCCAGGTTCAGCGTGGCCATCCCCCGCGCGGCCCAGGTCAAGAGCGGTCGCGCCGCCATGGGGATCACGGCGATGGCGATGCCGGCGGCGGCCAGGATGGTGTAGAGGACGGCGGGGTAGGGGGCCCGATCGGCCCAGCGTCCGCCAAGAGCGTAGCCGGCGGAGAGGTAGAG
>JBNGDU010000274.1:0-8759 GCA_049975025.1 Anaerolineae bacterium | reverse complement strand
GGCGGACCAAACCAGCTCGGTGGTCCCGAAGGCCGGGGCCAGCAGCCGCGCCGCGGCCAGTTCCAGCGCCAGCGAGACCAGGCCTCCGGTGAAGGTCGTGATCAGCAGGCGACCGGGCGCCGGCGAGATCGTGGTCTCGTGCCTGTCTGGGTGGGTGGGGCTGCACGCGCCTTCCCGGTTATGCGACGCGGTCACGATGACGGCTTCCCCGCGCGGGCCTGTGGCATATGGCGCGTGGGCCGTCCGATCACGAGGTTTGCGATGGCCAGGGCGACCGGCAGGAGCGCCTCGATCAGCAGGGCGGTGTTGTAGCTCCCCAGCAGGTCCCGCGCCAGCCCCAGCGGCAGCGGTCCCAACGCGGAGCCGATCACGCTGATGGTTGAGGCTAGGCCGGCGATGGCACCCAGGTGGCGCCGACCGAAGTAGGAAGCCCAGACGACGCCGCCGATGGTCTGCGAGAGGCCGCCGTTGACGCCCATCAGCACGCCGTAGAGGAGCGCCAGCGGCACGCTGTTGAAGACCTGGGCCATCACCATCACGAGCGTGAGCGCGCCCATTGACGCTGTCATCAGGTAGCGCATCTGGATCCGGTCCGCCAGGTAGCCGCTCCCCAGCCGCACCAACGCCGAGGTGACCGAGATCGGCACGTAGACGGCGGCTGCGACCTGGGGCGCCAGCCCACGGCTGTCGAAGATGTCGACCATATGGAAGTAGAGCCCGGTGCCCAGCATGGCGCTGGCGAAGAAGGAGACCGCCACCACCCAGAAGGACGGGGTACGGACGGCGCGCTCCAGGGTCCAATCTCTCTCCGGGGAGGGTGCCTTCTGACTCTCCACCAACGGATCGCCGCCGTCCGGCGCGCGCTCTTCGTCCTGCGCCCCATCCCTGTCCGGTTCCAGTCCGTAGTCCTCGGGGCGGTCCCGGAGGAGCGCCAGGCTCAGCGGCGCCATGCCGAGGAGCAGCGCGCCGCCTAGGATCGCGTAGGTGATCCGCCAAGGGTACCGCCCAAGGAGCGAGTGGACGATGTTGGGGAAGAGCCCCATGCCCAGCAACGCCGCCGCGACCCCGGTCAGGCCCACGACCAGGCCCCGGCGCCGGACCCACCACTGGTTGACGACGTGCCGCGAGACCAGCGAGAGCCCGCCCTGGCCCAACATCCGCAGCAGCACGAAGCCGAATCCGAGCATCACCGCGTTCTGCACGAAGCCCATGTAGAGACACGCGACGCCCAGCAGTCCGGCGATCACGCCCGTCATCAGCCGCGGGCCGTGGCGATCGATCTGCCGTCCCCACACGGAGAGGGACAGCCCGCCCACCACCGTGCCCACGAGGTAGAGGCTGCTGATCAGCGATCGACTGATGCCCAGGTCGTCGATGAACCGATCGATGAAAATCGAGATCACCGGTGTCTGCCCGGGGTTCGTCATAATAATGCCGAGGGTCGCCACGACGGCGATGACCCAGCCGTAGAAAAACGGTGTCCTGTGGACGATAGACGATTTCTGTGTCGATGTCACGTGAGTCCTTTCCGACGGTATCGGGCGGTGTCGGTAGGTATTATACCGTAGGGTGGGCGGAGGGGGGATTGGGGATTGACGATTGACGATTGGGGATTGACGATTGACGATTTACGATTGATGATTGCCGATTGGCGGTTGACGATTGACGATTGAGCAGCGACCGCTGAGGGGCTGGTACGCGGCGCGCGCCTGTCATCCCGAACGGGTCGGCCTAGGGCGATCGCATTTGGATACAGATGCTCGTAGCCCCCGTCTCGGGGGCGTTTCTGGCGCCGGAAGCCCCGTTGCAGAGGCTGGTCCGTGCTCAGACCGCCCCGAGGACGGGGCTTTGAGCCTTAAATGCGATTGCCCTACGGATCGGCCGACATTGCATTTCCCGAGTCCTGTGAGAGAATAGCGATTCGTGCGCCCGCTGTAGGGTGCGCTTTTGGAGGACGAATGTGAGCAAGCGAGAGTTCAGACTAGAGGATGAATACCGCTACAACCGGACGAGTGCCGTGCGGTGGATCATCTCCCACCTGGCGCGGTATCCGGTCTTTCCGCTCGTGATGGTGGTGGCGGCTGCCGCCAACAACGTGGCGTACAGCGGTATCCAGGTTTACATCGGCCAGGCCTTTGATCTGATCGTTCAGCCGACCTGGACCAACCGGGCGTTGTTGGCCATCGGCGCGGGTGTGGTGGTGTCAGCGCTCGTGCAGGGCGTCCTGGGCTTGGTGCGCAACTACTCGGTCTCCTTTCTCGCCCAGCGGATCGAGCGGGACGCGCGCGCCGAGTTCTACGTCAGTCTCCTGGGCAAGAGCCAGACCTTTCACGGACGACAGCGGATCGGCGATATCATGGCGCGGGCCACCAATGACGTCCGGATGCTCAACGCGATGTTCAGTCCCGGCATCATGCTCATCACCGACTCGTTGATGGGCCTCATCGTGCCCATCTTGCTCATCGGCAGGATCGAACCCAGGCTGCTGCTCTTGCCGATCATCTTCGCGGCCCTCCTTGCGGTGACGGTCTACGACTACAACCGGCGCCTGAAACCCGTGAGCATGGCGCGGCGCGAGCAGTTCGGTAGTATGAACGCACGTCTTACCGAGGCTGTGGCGGGCATCGAGGTCGTCAAGGCTAACGCTCAGGAGACGCAGGAGTGGGAGAGTTTCGCCTCTGACGCCCGCAGCTTCCGCGATTACTTCGTCCAGCAGGGCATCATCGAGGCCCGCTATTGGCCGATGCTGGCCTTCACGGTCTGTTGGGGCGCGGCCCTTTGGCATGGCCTGCTGCTGTGGAACCTTGACCTGTTGACCTTGGGCCAGGTCGTGGCCTATATGGGATTGTTCAGCGCCCTGCGCTTCCCCACCTTTATCTCCATCTTCACCTTCAACTTGGTGCAGTTGGGCGTGGCGAGCGCGAAGCGCATCCTCGATATGATCAAGACCGAGACGGAGCTGGACGAGAACGTCGGCGGCGTCGATAAGCCGCTGCAGGGGAAGATCGTGTTCGACGACGTGAGCTTTGCCTACAACGGGAAGCCGGTGCTGAAGGATATCAACTTCAGCGTCAGTCCGGGCGAGACCGTGGCGATCGTCGGGCAGACCGGGTCGGGGAAGACGACCTTGACCCAGTTGGTCAACCGTATCTTCGACGCCGACGAAGGGCGGGTGCTCGTCGACGACGTCGACGTTCGGGAGTGGAACCTCGAATCGCTGCGATCCCAGGTCTCCACGATTGAGCAGGATGTTTTTCTCTTCTCCCGCACCCTCGCTGAGAACATCGCTTTTGGCTGCGCCGATGCAAGTCAGGACGCCATTGAGGAGGCAGCCCGCGAGGCGCAGGCCCACGAGTTCATCTTGGATTTCAACGATGGCTATGAGACCGCTGTGGGCGAGCGGGGCGTGACGCTCTCAGGTGGGCAGCGCCAGCGGATCGCGATCGCGAGGGCTTTCCTCACCGATCCCCGGATCCTGATTCTCGACGATAGCACGAGCGCTATCGACAGCGCGACCGAGGACAAAATCCAGCAGGCGATGCGACGGATCAGCCAACAACGGACCACGCTCATCATCACCCATCGCCTCAGCCAGATAAGGTGGGCTGATCGCATCCTGGTCCTGCGCCGTGGTGAACTGGTGGACCAGGGCACCCACGATGAGCTGATGGAGCGGTCCGATGCTTACCGGCGCATCTTCGCGCGGTATGATCTCTAGAGATAGGGCGGGAGGCACCGATACGGGCCGGAAGATGATGCGAAACCGAAACGCACCGCTCCGCGCTCCAAACAAGCACGTCCCATCTCTAGCTTGAGTAGTCACCGAAGGACAATGATATGGGCTTTATCCTAGCCGGACTCGATAGCGAGAGTTACGATCGCAACTACAGCGATCGCGAGCTGCTGCGCCGCATCCTCGGATACTTCCGCCCCTACCGGTCCAAGATGCTGTTGGTCGCCTTGCTCATCCTGGTGAACTCGGCAGCAGGCACCGGCGGACCGATCCTCGTGTCGCGCACCATCGACATGGTGAAGACGCAACCCTCCACACAGCGCATCCTCCTGGCTGTCGCCGGGGTATTGGTGCTGGGCGCGGTGGCTTGGGTCGCCAACTACGTGCGCCGTCGGCTCTCGGCGGTGATCATCGGCGACGTCGTGCTGCAGGTGCGCGAGGACGTCTT
Organism: Anaerolineae bacterium; assembly: GCA_049975025.1. GTDB lineage: Bacteria > Chloroflexota > Anaerolineae > B4-G1 > SLSP01 > PWVB01. The sequence goes on along the minus strand of JBNGDU010000274.1, from coordinate 4,578 downwards.
CGCGGCGACGGTGCGTCACGATCTCTCCTTCTACAACGAGCATCCCTCCGGCAAGATCGTAAGCCGGGTGACCTCCGATACCCAGGACTTCTCCGCGGTCGTCACGCTGGTGGTCGACCTGATCAGCCAGGTGCTGTTGGTCGTCATCCTGACCGGGTGGCTCCTGACTCTGAACGTCTGGCTGACGCTGGGCCTGATGGGTATTGCCCCATTCGCGGCATTGGTGGCGCTCAGCTTCCGCCGTATCGCGCGAAAGGTCACCCGTCAGTCTCGCAGGATCAACGCGCAGATCAACGCGCAGATCCAGGAGTCGATCAGCGGTATCGTGGTCGCCAAGTCCTTCCGTCAAGAGCACGCCATCTACCGGACGTTCCTGGAGAACAACCGGCAGTCCTACCGGATCGGTCTCAGGCGTGATATGACCTTCAACTCCATCTTCCCGATACTGGGCATGTCGTCGGGGTTGGCGAGCGCCATCTTCCTCTACATGACGGGCCTGGCGACGCGGACGGGGATATCGCCGGGCAACTGGTACCTCTTTATGCAGGCGGTGGGCTTCTTCTGGTGGCCGATGACGAGCATCGCCTCCTTCTGGAGCCAGTTCCAGGACGGGTTGTCGGCGGCTGAGCGGGTCTTCGCGCTGATCGACGCGGAACCTCGCGTGGTTCAGACCGCGACCGAGCCCGTCGAGAGCGTGAAGGGTCGCATCGAGTTTCGCCATCTGCAGTTCAGCTACGTGCCCGAGGAGCTGGTTCTGCCGGACTTCTCGCTGACCATAGAGTCCGGCGAGACCGTGGCCCTGGTGGGGCACACCGGCGCGGGCAAGAGCAGCGTCGCGCGCCTGATCCCTCGCTTCTACGAGTTCCAAGCCGGCGAGCTGCTGGTCGACGGTCGCGACGTCCGGACGCTGGACCTGGAGCAGTACCGGCTTCACATTGGTTTGGTGCCCCAGGAGCCCTTCCTCTTCTCCGGCACCGTGCACGACAACATACGCTATGGCTGTAACAACCCGGAGTTCGAGTGTCTGACGGATGACGATGTGTGTGCGGCTGCCATGCACATCGGCGGCGGGGACTGGATCCTCGATCTGCCCGACGGTCTGGAGACCGACGTGGGCGAGCGCGGGTCGAACCTGTCGATGGGACAGCGCCAACTGGTCGCGCTGGCCCGCGTGCTGCTGAAGGACCCGGCCATCTTCATCCTCGACGAGGCCACGGCGAGCGTCGATCCCTTCACGGAGATGCAGATTCAGGAGGGCCTTGACACGTTGATGCAGAACCGCACGGCCATCGTCATCGCTCACCGGCTGTCCACGATCAAGAACGCCGACCGCATCTTGGTGATGGACCACGGGCGCATCATCGAGGAGGGCACCCACCAGGAGCTTCTAGCGCAGGGAGGGCATTACGCCGAGCTGTACAATACGTACTTCCGGCACCAATCGCTGGAGTACATCGAGTCCTTCGGAGCGCCACAGCCCGCCGACTGACGAAGCCGAACCCGTCGCCGCTGTCGTTTCGAACCACCGCCGTCGCGCGATTTAGGCTACGGTAACATCGCCTCTGTCATTTCGAACCCGCCCGTGAACACCACGGGTTGGAGGTATCTAGTCCTGGGAAGCGAGCACTGCCTCGAAGCGAAGCAAACGCGGCGTCCAAGGTGGCCTGGTCCTGTGGCAGGAGATCCCTCACTCCGGAGGCTGAAAGAGAGCGGGGTCCGCTTGATCCGTTCGGGATGACAGACGCAGATCATGCCCAATGCGCGCGTTGATGCGGACCAGAGCGACATCAGGGCGCGCGCCGGCGCTGCCCACCGTAGCCCTCGTCGTCCTCAGGCCTGCTGCTCTAGCTGCTCGACCTCCGTCGTCGGCGCGAGGTGCGAGTCGGTGGGGAGCCAGACCGTGAATATGCTGCCCTCGTCGAGTTGGCTCTCGAACGTGATGCGTCCCGCGTGGAGGTCGATGATCTCCTTGCTGATGGCCAGACCGAGCCCTGTTCCGGGCACCTGGAGCGCGGCGCTCGCCTGACCGCGTTCGAACCGCTGGAAGAGACGAGCTTGCTCTTCCGGCGCGATCCCCAGGCCGGTATCCGCCACGCTTAGCGTGGCCCACTCCGTGCCATCCGCTTCAACCCATTCGGTCGCCAGTTGGACACTGCCGCCCGCCGGCGTGTAGTTCATCGCGTTGGTCAGCAGATTGGTCAACACTTGCTCGATAAGCTGCGGATCGGCCACAATGAGCGGGAGGTCGGCATCCGCCTCGAAACTCAGGTCAAGCTCCCGCTCCGTGAACAGCGTCTGCCGGTCCGAGACAAGGGTGGAGGCAATCGCGTTGAGATCCACGCTCCGGGGGTTGACCTGAATCTGCTTGAGATCGAGTCGCGAGAGGAGCAGCAAGCCCTCCACCAGACTCTGCAGCCGGCGGGTCTCACGCATCAGGGCAGCCAGGTAGGTCTTGATGCGCTTCGGCTCACCGCGGCCCACCAGATCCAGATAGAGGCGAATACTGGTCAGCGGCGTCCGCAGCTCGTGGCTCACGTTGCTGACGAACTGGGACTTGGCTTGATCGGCCGCTTGCGCCTGAACGAGCGCCTCCTGAAGTTCGGCGGTGCGTCGTTCAACCAGGACCGTCAGCTCCTCGGCCCGCTCCTGCTGCTCCCTATAGAGGGTTGCGGTCTCTATGGCCTGTGCCACGGCTGCCGCCGCGTTGTGAATGAGCTCGATGTCGGAGCTTTCCAGCGCATCCGGATCTTCCAATACCATGGCCACAATGCTGACGACACGGTCTCTCACGACCAGGGGGACGATCAGTAGGCCACCGGCGCTGTCCTGCAGCGTGGAGCGCATCCACTTGCCCACGCGAGGATCCGTCTTTGGGTCCAAGATGCGCAGGCTTGTCCGCTGTGTCATCACGTGGGAAATCGCAGGCACCCCGAGCGGCATAGACTGTCCCTGGAGATTGGGTCGACCTGGTTGAGCGTATCCGGCGACGATCTCAGCGTAGGGTTCGCCTTGATAAACGCGCGCCGCGTAGATATGGGGCAGGTCGAAGGCATAGGCCAGCTCGCCACAGAGCGTCTGCAGGATCTGGGTCTCATCCATGGTGGAGGTGGTCGCGCCGATGATGCGGTTGAGCATCGTCAGGTCACGGTGACGACGAACGAGGGCCTCTTGCGCCAGTTTCCTTCCCGAGATGTCGCGGATGACGCTCTGGACATAGGCCGGCTCACCCTCCCTGTCTCGCACGACCGTCGTGCTGAGCTCCACCGGAATCTCACGCCCGTCCTTGGCGCGGAGCGTTCGCTCGTAGATGGGCGGTGTCTCGCCATCCAGCAGGTCCCGGAGTCTGTGGGCGGCATCGGGGTGCTCGGCGGGGATGATGACATCGTAGAATGACTTACCGACCAGCTCTTCCACCGAGTAGCCTAGCAGCGCGCCCATACGCTGGTTGGCGTCGAGATTCTCACCATCGAAGTCAAGGATCATGATCCCGTCGTTGGCGTGTTCAAAGAGCGACCGGTAGCGGCGCTCGGTCTCCGCGAGGCGGCTGCGCCGGAGTCGGTCCAGCGTCTCGCGATAGTAGGTTGCCACGAGATGGATGCCGCTTGCGATCACGATGTAGCTAAGCGGCCCGGACGCCAACTCCAGCCAAGAGATCCCCGGTTCGATCAGGGGCACGGTCAACAGGCTGAGTATGACGAGACCCGCGATCAGCAAGGTGTGCTTTACGGAGGCGAAGATGCTTGTGAAGAGGATCGGTATCAGGAGGTAGACGAGGAAGTTGGGGCTGGGCGCACCTTCAGCAGCGATGGCCACCAGAATCACGCTCAGCACGCCCATCAGGGTGGTCAACACGGCTGCGTAGCGGTAGTGACGGGTCCGGCTCAAACCGTAGAGCAACATCAGCCCGCCGATGGCGACGTAGACAACGATGGAGCGCAGCACCAGTTCAGGCTGGTCGGCCCGTCGGGTGGCGAGATCATCCACGATCTGAGCCAGCAGGCCCAGGACGATCGTGACGAGGAGCGCCACTGAGAGCAGCCTGGCCTCCCGCTGTTCAGCAGGGCCGCGGATCTCAGCATGGGGTCTTGTCAGTACGTCCCACACCCCGCGGAGTGATATGGTCATGTGGTCCTTCCCCGCTCAGTCTTAGTGGAGTCCAAACCTACAAGTGCGCGCAGCGCATTCTCTCCCTGGCGACGTCGATCCAGGTCGGGTCCGACGCGCTCAACATGGATGATAGCGCTGAATCTCTCTCTCGCAAGTCCCCATATACAGCAAACCGTCCTCCGGTGGGGAGGACGGTGGCCTTGATACCCCCGTCAGGAGTCGAACCTGAAACCTTCTGCTCCGCAAGCAGGTGCTCTATCCATTTGAGCTACGGGGGCGCCTGTCTGCCATTTCAGCCGAAACAGATGCTCTAGCCGTCGAAACAGATGCTGTACCTCTATCTCAGACAGATGAACTCAGACAGCCCGAATTATACCACGCCGGTCTACTCTAGTCAACCTCAGTTTCTTCAGTGGGTAGGGCGATCGCATTTGGATACAGATGCTCGTAGCCCCCGTCTCGGGGGCGTTT
>JBNGDU010000273.1:0-10256 GCA_049975025.1 Anaerolineae bacterium | reverse complement strand
TTATCATTTGGTAGAACCGTACCACGTTCACTTAGATTTTAGCTGACAGAAAGCAACGCATTGCGTGGTTGCGCGAGCGTGATATAATCTTTGTCATACCCATAGGAACGTGACCTGAACCAGCTGAGAATGTTGTGGGACGACGTTTCGGGGCGAATCCATATGAGTTATCGGACCACGCCATTGACCCATACTGCGCCGGCGAAGGGCCTACGCCTCTATCTGAGCCGTCAGGCCGATACGCTCGGGCGTTATGTTCTGGAGCAGGGAGTTCAGGGCCTTGTGGGATGGATGCCGACGGTGGTGGGCATCGGCGCCCGAGCGCTGCTCTATCGCCTGATCCTTAAGATGGATAGGCTGTCCGCTATCGAGTCCGGGGTGCGCCTGCGGTTCGCCAACCACATCCGGCTGAGCGAGGGCGTCTACCTGGACCACGGCACCTACATCCACGCGTGCCCTCACGGGGTCGAGATCGGCGCCGGCACGCTGATTATGCACGGGTCTGTGCTTCACGTCTACAATTTCCGCGACCTGCCCAACGCCGGCATCAGCATTGGGGAACAGAGCCTCATCGGAGAACATAACATCATCCGCGGTCAAGGCGGCGTCACCATCGGCGACCGCGTCTATACCTCTCCTCTGGTCCAGATTATCGCCGTAAACCACGTCTTTGACGACCCGGACAAACCATTCGTGGAGCAGGGCATCACCGCCCAAGGTATCGTGATCGAGGATGATGTGTGGATTGGCGCTGGCGCCATCATCACCGACGGCGTCCGGGTGGGGGGCGGTTCGGTCGTTGCCGCCGGCGCCGTCGTTACGAAGGACGTGCCGCCACATACTGTCGTCGGCGGCGTGCCCGCTCGCGTGCTGCGCCAGATCGATGGGACGCCGTCGGCGTCCCGTGGCGCTGTCTATTTCTGAGCCGCGTCGAGTCTCAGATGTCGTGTGAGACCGTCGTGACGGACGTCTAGGCAGTTTGTGCTTAGGAGGCATTATGGCAACTGCTGAACCATTGAACACTGAGTTTTCGACGCTTTCGGTCGTCATCCCCGCCTATAACGAGGAGGACGGCATCGCCGCGATTGTGGAGCGGGTGCTGGCGGTTGAGCCAGCGCTCAATGATATCGGCCTGGGGCTGGAGCTTATCGTTGTCGACGACGGTTCTCGAGATCGCACCGGTGAGATCGTGCGTCAGTACGAGCGCGTGCGACTTCTGCGCCACGACCCCAACCGGGGCTACGGCGCGGCGTTGAAGACCGGCTTCACCGCCGGTTGTGGCGAGCTGCTCGCGTTCCTTGACGCCGACGGCACCTACCCCCCGGAGTCGCTGCCCGAGCTCTGCCAGAAGGCGCTTGACGGGGCCGATGTCGTCGTTGGCTCCCGGCGCTCTGGGGCGGCCAGCGGCATGCCGATGGTGCGCAAGATCGGGAACTTCATCTGGGCTAACCTCGTGACGCTACTCAGCGGGCGGCAGGTCGTGGATCCCGCCAGCGGTATGCGCGTCTTCCGCCGCACGGCGTTGGATCACCTCTACCCGCTGCCCGATGGGCTCAACTTCACGCCGGTGATGTCCACCCGCGCCGTTCACGAAGGGCTCAAGTTCGTCGAGATCCCGATGCCCTATGAGGAACGCCGTGGGCGCTCTAAGCTCAGCGTGGTGAAGGATGGCCTGCGTTTTCTGCAGACCATTGTGTGGACGGCGCTGACTTACAATCCGGCGCGGCTCTTGGGTGGTGTGGGATTTGGTCTCTTCGTGATTGGCGCCGTCATTGCCCTGGTTTTCGTCGGCATGCGGATCTCGGGCATCACGCAACTTGGGCCGTGGGGCGTGGCCGGGGCCTTCGCAGCGATGATGCTCGGCGTGGTCGGCTTCGACCTTTTCGCATTGGGCGCTACTTTCAACTACCTCGTCGCGCTTTTCAACCAAGATGTGGTGCAGATGGGGCTCTTTGGTGACCCGATCTTCGACCCGCCACTGGACCGGCACTTCTGGTGGATGGGACTGCTCAGCCTAATGGGCGGCGCCGGGTTTGGCATTGCGAGCTTGATCCTGGGCCTGAGCGGATGGCCGGTCGAGCGACTCTGGCTCTATCTGCTCGCCAGCACCATGGCCGTGCTCCTGGGGATCCAGCTCGTCGTCTTCTGGACCGTGATGCGGGTGTTGGAGGAGTTGAGTAAGCGCGAGCAGGCCGTGGCGGCCGATCTAGCATATGACTACGCCTGTGAGTGACCCGGCTATGAGCAAAGATAAGGCGCCTGAGCGCAACCCGAACCGCGGTGCCCGCACCCGCCAGGTTCTGCCGCCCCCCGACTTCCCCAATACCGACGACCTTCTGCGCGAGGAGATGAATAAGCGACCGCCTGGGTCCGTGGACTTGCTGTTGGTGAACCCACCGGCGCCCGACGGCGGGATCTGGATTCGTAGCCAGCACCGGGTGGGGCGGCGCTCGCGCGAGGGTATGATCTGGCCTCAGGTCAGTCTGGCGCAGATGGCCGCGCTCTTTCCCGACCTCCGGGTCGAGGTGGTCGACGCCATCCCAGGCCACATGACCTGGGAGGCCTTCGAGCAACTCCTTGACGACAAGCGCCCGCGTTACTACGTGACGCAGGTCACGGCGCCGACGCTGGAGAACGACATGTATGGCGTCTTCTTGGCCAAGGCCCGGGGCGCCGTCACGACGGCCTTCGGCACCCACGTCACGCCGATGCCGCGTACCACGATGGAAGCCTATCCCGCGCTCGATTACGTCTTGAGGGGGGAGCCTGAGTTGACGTTGCGGGAGCTCGTGGACACATTGGAGCGGCGGTCAGAGGGCGAGAGACAAGAGACAAAAGTCAAGAGTCAAGAGTCAAGGGTCAAGAGTCAGGCAACCAGCGGCGAAGGTCAAAGGCTGAATGACGAAGACAGTGAAGCTGAGGTCGGTGAAGGGAATTTGGCCGCGGCGTGGTGGCCGAATGTCGAGCCGGTGTTCGCACAGCGACTTCACCGCCTCTTCACCAAAACTGACCCGAATTGGACCCCGCCGTGGTTCAACGAACAACCGATGCCCGACCCTTCACGTTTCACGTCTCACGCTTCAAGCCCTCACTCGTCACTCGTCACTCGTTACTTATCCTCAATCAAGGGCCTCGTCTGGCGCAACGGCGCTGACATCACCATCAACCCCGCACGTCCCTTCATCGCCGACCTGGACGATCTGCCGTTGCCACGTCACGAACTGCTGCCCTTCGATCAGTATCGGGCCCCGCTGGTCGGTGGCCCTTACACCTTCATCGTGCCCAGCCGCGGTTGCCCGGGCGCGTGCCGCTTCTGCATCAAGCACGTCTCCTACGGACGCTCCGTCCGCTTCCGCTCGCCGGAGAACGTCCTGGACGAGATTGAGCTCCTGGTCGGGCTTGGTGTGCGCAAGATCCATATGTACGCCGACCTCTTCACCGTCAATCGAGACCACGTCATGGGCATCTGCCGAGGCATCGTCGAGCGTGGACTGGACGTCCGGTGGACGTGTAACAGCCGCGTTGACTTCGTGGACCCGGAGATGCTGCAGGCGATGCACGATGCCGGCTGCTGGATGATCTCCTGGGGCATCGAGTCGGCCGACGAGGAGATGCTGAAGCGTATGAACAAGGGGATCACGCCGGAGCAGGTTGAGCTGGCCCTGGCTTGGTCGAAGGAGGCCGGGATCATGAACTGGGGCTATTTCATCATCGGCCTGCCCGGCGAGACCGAGGCCTCCATCCGCAAGACCATCGATTTCTCCAAGCGTCTGCCGTTGGACCTGGTTCTCTTCCACATCGCGGCGCCGCATCCCGGCACGCCCTTTTTCTTCGAGGTGGTGGAGAACGGCTGGTTCCGCCCCGGCACCCGCTGGGAGGAGGTCGATATGGACCGCTCGACGGTGCTCGACTATCCTAACCTCAAGGCCGAGGATCTTGAGCGCTGGGCGCGGCGGGCCTTCCGTGAGTGGGCTTTCCGCCCCGGTCCGATGCTCACCTATCTGCGGTTACTGCTCACCGATCCCGGGCTGATCAGGTCCGCGGTACGCATCGGCCTGGAGACGTTGGGCTGGAAGTGAGGAGGGGGCGGGACGACACGGGACTGCAGAAGCTGTTCTGCCGGGAAGAGCGCAAAGAACACCAAGAAACGATACTGGATATTGGATGTTGGGTATTGGATGTTGGATGAGCTCAGATGACAGGTGGGGCGTCTTGCCCGGCAAGCCATCTCCTGCCCTCAGGGAGACGACTCTGGATGAGGGACCGCACGTGATCCGGTTCGGGATGTCCACGCTACTGAGCCATGACCACACCTGACACACGCCGTCTCATGCGTGACTGGCTCGCCACCGTAGAGCTGCTGCTTGCGGCGTTGGCGGGGGCTTGGTGGTATACGCAGGGTGGGGCCGTCTGGTACGCGGGGCCGTGGCCCGGGCCGCTACCACTGACGTTGTTGGGCGCGATGTGGATCCTGCGCCTGGTGCGCACGCGGGGACGGCTGAAGGTCTCGGCTTTCGCGCTGCCTCTGGCGCTCTTCCTCGTCTCGACCGGCGTCGGGCTCTGGGCTGCCTATGACCCAGGGCCTGCCTGGGCCAAGGCATGGCTTATCGTCGGGGCGTTGGGTATCTATCAGGCGCTTACCGGTCAGCCGGATCTGATCCGGCTCTACGTCGCCTATGGATTTTGGGGCCTCTTCGGCGTGGTGCTGACTGTCTATTTCCTGATGACCAATGACTGGGCTGCCTACCCCATCAAGGTGCCGCTGCTGACCACGCTGGGGCAGACCTTGTCAGAGTGGCTACCTTCTTTGACCGCGCATCGCATCCATCCTAACGTCGCCGGCGGGATGCTCGCCGTCGCGCTGCCGCTCTACGCTCCGCTGATCCTTCTGCCCGCTCGTGGTGCGGTCTGTCCAAAACACCGCCGTCTCTTGACCGTCGCTGCGTCCCTGGGCATGATGGTCGCGCTGCTCGGCTGGCTCGTCACCACCTCTCGCGGCGCCTGGAGCGCGGCGTTAGCCGCAGGCTTGCTCTGGGGGCTCTGGCGCCTGCTGTGGCGCATCGGACCGCGGGTGAAGTATGTTCGCCAGGGGGCTTCCGGCCGACATGCGGACGAGACGCACTCTAGCGGGCAGCATGTCCCGGCCCAGGCCGTCCCACCCGCCTCGGGAGTCTCGAGGCCTGTTTCATCCGCGATTCAACCCCTCACGGTACGTGTCGCCTTTGTCCTGCTGGTGTTCACAGGCGCACTAGCTGCCGTTGGGATCGGGTCCGCCATCCTTGCCTACGAGCTCCCGGGCGCCGCGCAGCTTGCTAACCGGCTGCGCCTCCTACGGCTCGGCTACCTGCTAGCTCGCGATGTACCCTATACCGGTGTGGGGCTCGGCATGTTCGAGATCCCGTTTTCCGTCTACACGCTCCTTATCCACGTGGGGTACATCAACCACAGCCACAATATGCTGTTGGATATGACGATCGAACAGGGGGTGTTGGGGGCGGTGGGGTATGTGGCGATGGCGGCGGTGGCGGTTGGGTATTGGGTGTTGGATGTTAGGTATTGGATGTTGGATTCAGAAAGGCCGGAGCTACCAGGAGTTGGTGGCCGAACCTCCCCGGACAGCGGGCGGCAGCTCTCGAGAGTGTCCGATGATGTGTCGCTGGATGGCGAGTCCGAGACACGGGTATCCTCGATTGGGGACAGAGTTGGTTCGCTGCTGATCGAGGCGCCGATGGTGAGTTTGACGGCGCTGCTGATCCATGGGCTGGTGGACGACGCGCTGTACGGTAGCCGGGGCGTGCTCCTGCTGTTTGTGCCTTTTGGGCTGCTGGTCGCTGCGCGATCTATTGTGAACCAGGGATCACCGGTCACGGTGCGCAGAATGCCCCGCAGTCGGCCTGGTCGCGCGATTGCGTTAGTTCTACTCTTGACACTTGGTGTGCTTGGCACGATAGTCCTGATCAAAGGGGGACCGGTCGGTGCCTGGCACGCTGACCTGGGCGCGGTCGCCCAGGCTCGCGTCGAGCTTAACGTCTACGACTCGCACCGCTTCAACGAGCTGTCGATCCAAGCTGTGCGCCGGCAGGAGGACTTGTCCGCCGCCATTGCGCACTTCGAGCGGGCCATGACCCTTTCCACATCCAACCCTACCGCGCGCCACCGCATGGCCCAGATCCTGCTTGCGCGGCATGTCTACGACGCGGCGCTCAGGACCATCGAGGGGGCCTGGGACGCCGGTCACCGGGACCGGGTGACGCGCCTGCTCTACGGCGATGCGTTGGTCGCCGCCGGGCGTGTGGACGAGGCGATCGCCGTGCTCAACGCCGATGGCGGCGCTTTGGAATTCGCACGCGCGCGCCTGCTGGGCCAGGCGTGGGGCTATCATCAAGCCGGGGACCGGCAGCGTGAGGCCTGGGCCAGGGAGGCGGCGGAGCGGGTGAGCGAGTAAGCGAGTAGGCGAAAAAGCGAGAAGGCGGGAGAGCGGGAAGGGAAAGATCAGTCGATGCCGGATTGGCCTTCCGGATATTGTGTATTTGCGGTTTGGGGTTAGAATGGGGTTTGTGCGTTTCTGTCGCGGGTGCTTTGGCATTGAGGCTATTGGGGTTGCCAAAGCGGCGATGCCGTTGGCTGCGGTTCTAGTCCAGGATGAGGCCCACGACGCCCTGCGCTCGCAACGAGGGGGCAGGGATCGCTCCCTGCGGAGATCAGATCGATCCCGTCTCGATGCTGGTGAGCGGGATCGCTGCGGTGGTGGGGTTTGGGTGTTGAGGAGGCGGCGTTGAGATGAACGTGAACCTATCGAACTTAGAGCGACACTATTTGATCACGGGTGGGGCGGGCTTCATTGGCTCGCACCTGGCGGAGGCATTGCTGGCGGACGGCCACATGGTGACCGTGATCGACAACCTGTCGACGGGACGGATGGACAACATCGCACACCTGACAGGGCGGTCGCGGTTCCGCTTTGCTATCGACACGATCACGAACGCGATGGTGATGGACCGGCTGGTGAGCGAGTGTGACGCGGTCTTCCACCTGGCCGCCGCCGTGGGCGTCGAGCTGATCGTCACCGACCCGGTCAACACGATCGAGACGAATGTGCTGGGCAGCCACTCGGTGCTCCAAGCCGCCGCGCGGTACCGCAAGAAGGTGCTGCTTGTCTCGACCTCCGAGATCTACGGCAAAGGGGTCCGAGTGCCCTTCGCTGAGGACGACGACCGCGTGCTCGGGCCGACGACGAAATCGCGGTGGAGCTATTCGGATTCGAAAGCCGTCGACGAGTTCCTGGGACTTGCTTATCACAAGCAACTCGGGCTGCCGGTGGTCATTGCCCGCCTCTTCAACACCGTGGGGCCGCGGCAGACCGGGCGATACGGGATGGTGATCCCGCGCTTCGTCGGACAGGCGCTGGCGGGCGAGGAACTGACGGTCTACGGCGACGGGCAGCAGAGCCGTTGCTTCTGCAACGTCGCTGATGTGGTCGAGGCGCTGAAGGGTCTGATTGCGGCGCCCGAGGCCGTGGGTGAGGTCTTCAACGTGGGGAGCACCGAGGAGGTGACCATCTTGGAACTAGCCCGCCGGATCCTGGCGGCGACAGGCCGTGACCAGGACGGTGTGCGCTTTGTCCCCTACGCGGAGGCCTACGAGCCGGGCTTCGAAGATATGGAGCGCCGCGTCCCGGACATCAACAAGATCGGCGCGACGATCGGCTGGCAGCCGACGACGCCGCTGGACGAGACGTTGCAGCAGGTGATAGCGTATGAGAAGGACCTTAAGACGTTCCAACGTTAAAATATATTGTGGAGAAACCATGTCACTTATCGAGAAGATTGAAGATCGTAGTGCCGTTGTGGGGATCGTCGGCTTGGGATATGTGGGGCTACCGCTGGCGGTGGCTTTTGCCGAGGCCGGTTTTCGCGTGAAGGGCATCGACATCGACGAAGAGAAGGTCGCGGCTGTCAACCGACAGGTCTCTTACATCGAGGATATCTCGTCGGAGACCTTGCGGTCGTTGGAGGTCCCCATCGAGGCCACGGCAGACTACGCCGTCCTGGCGGAGTGTGACACAGTCTCCATCTGCGTCCCGACGCCGCTGAGCAAGACCGGGGACCCGGATGTCTCCTACATCATCTCCGCTGCTGATGAGGTCGCACGCTACCTCCACCCCGGGATGCTCGTCGTGCTGGAGTCCACGACCTACCCGGGCACCACAAGCGAGATCCTGCTCCCGCGGCTGGCGGGGAACGGTGACGGACTCAAAGTGGGAGAGGACTTCTTCCTGTGCTTCTCGCCCGAGCGCGTGGATCCCGGGCGTGAGGATTGGACGACGCGCAACACGCCCAAGGTGATCGGCGGCACGACAGAACGGTGCCTGGAGATGGGTAAGACCCTTTACGGCGCCGCGCTCGAGACCCTGGTGCCGGTCTCCTCGACCGAGGCCGCGGAGATGGTCAAGATCTACGAGAATACCTTCCGGGCGGTCAACATCGCGATGGCTAACGAGGTCCTGCTCATGTGCGAGAAGCTGAATCTGAACGTCTGGGAGGTGATCGAGGCCGCGGCGACCAAGCCCTTCGGCTTTATGAAGTTCACCCCCGGCCCCGGCATCGGCGGTCACTGCATCCCAATCGATCCGCTCTACCTCTCGTGGAAGCTCAAGTCGCTAAAGTTCACGGCCCGGATCATCGATCTGGCCGACGAGATCAACTCAGCGATGCCGGCCCACTGGGTGCAGAAGGTCCAGGACGCGCTTAACGAAGTGGGCAAGCCGGTAAGGGGCAGCGAGGTGCTGATCCTGGGCGTCTCCTACAAGCCAAACGTCGGGGACCTGCGCGAGTCGCCGGCGCTCGATATCATCCATCTTCTGTGGGAGAAGGGCGCGCGGGTCCGCTACCACGATCCTTACGTTCCGCGCTTCAACCACGATGACCTTGAGATGGTGTCGGTGGAGGATTCGGGGGAGGCGCTGGCCCGGGCGCTTGCGCACGCGGACTGCGTCGTCATCGTGACCGACCACGCGGCGTATGACTGGTCGATAGTGCGGGAGCGTGCTAGGCTGGTGGTGGATACGCGGAACGCGCTGGGGAAGGGGAAAAACGTCTAAAATGTTCCATCGTTCAGCAATTCGAGAACATCGGAGGTCATTGTGGGTGAACGAATTCTAGTCACTGGCGGAGCCGGTTTCATCGGCTCCCACGTCGTTGATGCCTACCTGGCTGCCGGACACGAGGTGGCTATCGTCGATAATCTCTCCACCGGTCGGCGTGAGAACCTGAACCCGGACGCTGCCTTCTACGAAGTCGATATCCGCGACGCTGAGGGCCTCGCCGAGGTCTTCGACCAAGTCCGACCGCAGGTCGTCAATCACCACGCGGCCCATATTGACGTCCGCGTCTCGGTCACCCACCCGCACTTCGACGCCGAGACCAACGTCTTGGGCTCAATCAACCTGCTGGAGGCAGCCCGCGCCGCCGGCACTGTGCGCAAGCTCATCTACATCTCCAGCGGCGGCGCCGCGTACGGTGAGCCTGAGTACCTGCCCTGCGACGAGAAACACCCCGTCCACCCCCTGGCTCCCTACGGCGCCAGCAAGTACACCGTCGAGGTCTACCTCGACGTCTATCGCCAAACTCACGGCCTGACCTCCACGATACTCCGCTACGCCAACGTCTACGGTCCGCGCCAGGACCCCCTGGGCGAGGCCGGCGTCGTCGCCATCTTCACCGGGCGGATGCTGGAGGGCAAGCCGCCCACGGTCTACGGCAGCGGCGAGCAGGCCCGTGACTTCGTCTACGTGAAGGACTGTGCCCGCGCCAACCTGCTGGCCCTCGATCGGGGTGACAACGATGTCTTCAACATCGGCACCGGCGAGCGCACGACCGTCAACCACATCGCAGAGCTCCTGCAGGCACATACCGGCTACGAAGGCGAGATCGTCCACGGTCCCGAGCAACCCGGCGAGGTCTTCGAGATCTACCTCGACTGCACGCGCGCCCGCGAGCACCTGGGCTGGACACCCACCGTTGACCTAGACGAGGGCCTGGCCCTCACTGTGGCGCAGACGGTGTCGTCCTAGCGACGCTCCTGCTGCCTGCTATTCTGGCTCGTCAAGCGACCACCCTAATAGTCGCACGACCTGCAGCCCACGGCCCAATCAGCCCCATAAGGAAGCGGCCCGATCGCAAGGACCGGGCCGCTTTTTGTTTGGCTGGGGGCGGAGGATTTGAACCCCCACATACGGATTCAGAGTCCGCTGTCCT
>JBNGDU010000272.1:0-10258 GCA_049975025.1 Anaerolineae bacterium | reverse complement strand
CGAGGCGAAGCGTGGCCCCCACGCCCGAGGTCGCCTACAGCCGCATGTTTGACGTCAACGACTGGCCCCATCCCTCCCATCCGGCAAACGAGAACATCGCCACAGAGCTCGCGTTCTTCGCACTGGGCCTGAAGCGTCCCACGGTAATGACCGCCTTCCTTGAGACGTACTGGGAGCTACCCCCCTCGTATGTGACTGCCGACATCCACCCACGCTGACGCTCGCCTTCACACAGCGATACCTTCACGCCGTGATGACCGAGCCACCATCTCGCGCACGGAAAGCGCGGTACTCCGCTAGGATCTCGCGGCTTGTCGCGCCGTTCTACCTCTAGCTGGGCTTGCGTGAATCCCCGGTTCCACAGGTCGGTACCCGATGGTGGATCCGCACTCCGGCTATCGGCTTCTGCCTTCCCATGGGCAACGGCCCTGTTATCGCCTGCTTGGGTGCCCATCTCGCGGTAGCGAACAGGTGACCGGCAAGCTGGAGAGTGGGCGCCGGGCGACGACGACGCTCTGACGTAACGATTGGGAAGCGTTCTAGTAACGGCGTTGAAGTACGCTTTAGATCACGCTGAAGAGGAAACATCAGGGATGAGGATCACAGAGGAAGAGAAGGCCGAAGGCTGAGATGAACGGAAAGCACATCTCAAGCAGGCGCATAATAACTGGGTTGATCCTCGTCGTGACGCTGTCAACGTACAGCGTACCGATGAGGGCGCTGGCTGCAGAGGTCGCACCCGCAGAAGCCGCAAGAGTGCCGAACGCGCTCGATCCGAGATCGGCGAAGCCGGACCGAGATCGACGGGCGGCAGTCTTTCGAAGCGTGGTCAACTTGCTCGGGTACCGGGACCGGTCAAACCAGGGCTTCCTTGCCGACTGGCCCGACGACAGGCTACGTCGCCTAGAGGTCTGGCTGACGCTGGGCATCACGTTTGAGGGCGAGTGGGCCTCTGAGGAGCTCGATGCCGTGCTCCGGGTCCTGGACGCTTTTGGCGCGCTGTACGGTGAGGGGCGATTCCTCGAGCTGACCGATGCCGCCCTTGGCCTGCGCGGCGACCGCAAGGGACGCCACCTCGCGGTCGTCAGGGAGCCGGGGTCTGACATACCTGCAGCGGTCTGGCGCCAGCCATCTGGACAGATCGCGTTCAGCGGCGGAGCCTTCGATCGGGAGTTACTAGAGTATTACTATTACTGGGGGTTCCTTCTAGGCGAGTACGCACAGCTCAGGCCCGGCATCAGCCGTCGGGAGGTGATCATCGGCCACGAGCTGGGTCACGTGGCGGTCGACGGTCTGCGCGCTGAAGCTGCCGCCGAAGGGTACAGCCAAATATCGCTGGAGGGACTCTACCGGCACGCCATCCCAGCGGAGCAGTGGCCGCACGGTTACGCCAGGACCAAGGAGAACCTGGTCACAGAACTCGCCCTCTGGGCCCTCGATGTGGAGCGGACGCCGGAGGCCGCTAGGTTCCGGGACGACTTCCTGGCAGCCACCATCGCGGGCCGCGAATGGCCCCACCACGTGGCGCGCTCCTTCGCCCTGGCTTCGGCCGATGGCGCCCGATAGGCAGCCGACTCCAAGGGCTTTCAGGATCCAGGTACATCAACCGACCGCTTTGGACCCAAAGACTGCAGGCGAGCCTATCACCGGCTCGCCTGCAGTCTTTGCCACGCCGCAGCGATCTGCCGGTTCACCTCGACGTTGTGCCGGTAGGCGTGTCGCAAGCCCTCGTCATCGATGGTCGCCGCCCACGCCTGCATGAGTCGGTAGCCCTCAGCCAACAACTCAGCCGCCCGCGGATCACCCACGGCGCTGAGCACGCGGTGGCACGTGAGGTAAGGCCGCAGCGGTTCCATGGTCCCCTGAAGATGACCGCGCTCAAGGTAGTCAACGATCTGCTCCACTTGACCCAGTGCTTCATCCATCTCATTCTGGGCCACATACGCTCGCGCCAGCCCGGCCCTGATCTCGGAAGGCGTTCCCGGCGGCCCGGCCTTCCGCTCCACGGCGAGCCCCTCGTGGTAAGCCGTGATCGCGCCAACGGGGTCGCCTAGTTGAAGCAACGCGTGTCCCTCAGCAATCTGGGCAAGCACACGGTTTGCGGGCAACCAGCCGCGGGCCGCTGCCTCACCGGCCGCTTCCAACAAACTAATAGCGCGTCGCACACAGGCCCGCGCCTCCTCGGACTCGTCCAGATGGACGAGCAGCAGGCCCATCTGGCAAAGCCCCCACACCCGGGTCACCAGTCCCGCGCGCTCCGGGGAAAAGGCAAGAGCCTCATCAAAGGCAGACCGCGCCCTAGCGTAGTCGCCCAACAGGTCGAAAAGCACGCCCATGTCGACAAGAGCCCGGGCCTCGTGCGCTGACTCGCCCACTTCGCGACAGAGCGCCCGCGCCGCTGTCAGGTACGCCATAGCCTCACCGTAGCGCCCCAGGCATTTGGTGGCGTAGCCCAACTCCACAAGCCTGAGGGCCTCTTCACGACGGTCACCTATCTCACGCAGCACGGCGAAGGCCCTCAAGCCTATCTCCGTGGCCTCCTCGTTCTCTCCCCAGGAAGGATACGTACTGGCGAGGGCGCCAAGCGCCCTTGCCTCGCCCGCGCGGTCGCCGGCCTCGCGGTAGAAGGCTAGGGCCCGTCTTATGAGGTGCCGCCCCTCCGCCTGACGGTTCACGGTCCGGACAAGGCCAATCTCGTAAAGCGCCTCAGCTTCAAGTCGCCGGAGCTCCGCAACTTCGGCCACGGATAGCGCTCGCTTAAGGTAGTTCAGGCCCTGAACGGATGAGGCGGCAGCCGCCGTCATAGCCTGGCCCATCCGCAGGTAGGCCAACGCCTCAATCTCCGGATCGCCCAGCGCTTCAGCGACGTCGAGAGCCCTTCTTCCAGCCTCAAGCGCCGCGGTTGTATGGTAGGTAATGGCCGCCAGTTCAGCGCGCCGGAGCGCGACGTCTGCCTGTTTGTGGAGATCCTCGTCGTGGTTCGCAAGCGCCTCCAGGCTCTCCAGGTCCCGGGTCTGCGCCTCACGGTTCCCCCGCCAATGGTGGACACGCTCGCGGGCTGACAGCAGCTCCCATCGAGTCTCGTCATCTTCCTCCGGCGTCAGAGCCAAAGCCCGGGTGAAGAGCCTTAAGGCCTCGGCGTTTGCGTACTGCGCCGCGGCCTGTTCGCCCGCGCGCTTGAGATAGTTGAGAGCCCGCCCAGTCTCCCCCGCCTGCTCCCAATGGTCGGCCAACTGAGCCAACCGCGTCGCCACCTGCTCCGGGTAGAGCCGCTCCAGCGCCTCCGCGACCCGCCGGTGCAGAATCCGGCGCTTGCGGCGGGGCAGCATGGCATAGGCAGCCTCCAGCGTCAGTTCATGTTTGAATATGTAGGCCCGTTCACCGGCGTATCCTGAGCCCCAAGTCCGATCCGAGCGCAGGTCCGTCACCCAACGCTGATCCCGAATCAGTTGGTGTCGCTGTAGAGCCACCAGCGTCTGATCCAGTGACTGGCCCATCGATCCAGGGTCCTCCACAAGATCAGCGAGGACGCGATACCGGAACATCCGACCGATCACCGACGCCAGCTGCAGTACCTGGCGTGCCCGCGCCGGCAAGCGATCGATGCGCGTCGTTAGGACAACCCGAACCGTCTCCGGAAGGACCAGGTCTGTCTCAGAGGACTCACCTTCCGTGGCGCCACCCTCTTCGGCCCACGACCTCAGAATCTCCTCGGTGAAAAAGGGATTCCCCTCGCCGCGGTTGACCATGGCGCGCAACGCCTGCTCCGACGGGTAGCGATCTTCCGATCGGCTCTGGAGCCAACTCAGCGCCAACTCGCTGGACTCGTCCTCGCTCAGAGGTTGAAGATAGATGTCAGTATGGCGGTGCGGATAGTCGCGCATCGCCATCTCGCGTAGTGCCCAGGAGCCGTATGCCGTCTCAGGTCGGAAGACGCAGATCAGGAGCAAGGGCACCCGGTCGGTCAAGAGCATCGCATGCTTCAGCAGGGATAACGATGAGGCGTCCGCCCAGTGCAAGTCCTCGAGCACGAGTACCAGCGGTGCCTGAGCGGTCGCGCACGTCAGAAAGTCCGTCACGGCTCGGAAGATCGCGCTTTGGAGCAGGCCGGCATCCACGAGGCTGTCGAGCTGCGCAGCCGTCGGCGCGTCCAGCGGGAGCGCGAGTAGCCGCGCCAGGTACGGGCTGATGGCGCCGGCCCGGTCCGGACATAGCGCCGCGACTCGATCTTCCAGTACAACGCACGCCGTGCGATTGCACGCCTCCGGGAGCGCCAATAGGTCCCGCAGCACCTCCTGCCATCCGTGGTAAGCCACCTTCTCCATGTACGACAGCCACCGCCCCTCCACCCACCGCACGGAGCCAACGCTAGCTTCCAGTTCAGCGTCTCCCGCCGTTGACTCGTGACCCTTGTCTCTCCCCTGGAACGGGGACTTCGTTGTCTCTTGATCCCGCGCCTCCGCCACCAGCCGTGACTTCCCGATCCCCGCCTCGCCCACCACCGTCACAATGCCCCCAAGGCCGGTCCGCACAGCATCCACCGCCCGGTGGAGTCTATCGAATTCCCGATGGCGTCCGACCAGCGGAGCCGAGAACGCGTCCAGACCCTCGTCCCAGCCGCGTGAGAGGCGCTCCCCAGTGATCGCGAAGAGCACCCAGCGCGCGCCGTCGGCCAGGTGGACCGGCTCCAGCGGGCGCCAGGTGAATGCACTCCTCGCCAACCGGTAAGTGACCTCATCGGCCCAGGCGATCGCGGGGCTGATGTGTTGCTGCAAACGGTGCCCGATGGCCAATGCCTGCGTGCGCACGGGCTTGGTGACACCTTCTCCTACCGACACCACTCCCTCACCGGTGACCACACCCACAGCCAATCCAGGTCTGGTGCTGTCAGCCGCCGGCAGGAATTGCCCGAGGTCACTGATGTAGGTCTCGAATGCCTCGCGCATTGCCAGGGCGGCCCTAACCGCCCGCGCGGCATCGTCCTCGAGGGCCTCCGGCACGCCGAAGACAGCGACCAGGCCTTCCGCCCGGCGCTGCTCCACCTCACCTCCCAAGCGCCTGATCTCGTCCCCCAACACGTCCAGAGCACCCTCCATCATCTCGGACCAGGCCTCTACGTCCATTTGGGCCAGCGATCCGCCGGCTCCAACGACGTCCGCTATCACGTGGGTGATCAGCCGACGCTGCTCTAGGGGCTCCTCCACGGCAGAGGGTTCGCGCACCGGCGGGGGCTCACTCGAGACCCGTGAGGCCATATCGACCCTGGGCTGGGGACTCGGTGTAAGGCCGGCATCGGGGATCTGGCGGACGATAGGGACCAGGTCCCCGCGTCGGATCTGGTCGCGGAGGGCCTTTGTCGCCCCCTCCGGCTCGATGCCCAACTCCGCATCCAGGATCCTTCGGCAGGTCTCATACTGCATCAGGGCCTTCGCCCGCTGCCCGCTGAGCCCCAGCGCCCTCATCGCCTGCCGGTGTGCCTGCTCCCGCCACGGCTCCAACGCCAACTGCCGCTGGGCGTAGTGCAGGGCCCGCTCGTAGGCGCCCTGCCCCTGGTGGTAGTCGGTGAGCCACGTCAGCACGTCCAGCACCTGCAGGTGCAGGCCCTCGCGTTCCGTCACCATCCATTCCTCGAAGGCCGCGCTATCGAAGGAAAACCCCTGCAGGAAGTCACCCCGGTAGAGCTCCGCGGCTTCGGTCAGACGATCAAAGCAGGCGGCGCAGAGCTCACCGCGGGGATGGTTGTGGTCCTCGGCAGCGGTCACGAGGCGCCGGAACTCAGCCACGTCCCGCCGGCTGTCGCTCTCAACGTTGAACTGGAGGGACTGACGGCTGATCAAGAGAAAAGGGGGGCTGGCAGGTGCGTCGCCGATGTCCTTCCGGAGACGATAGAGGACTCGTCTCAGGTTGTGCAGAGCGTCCCTCTCCGACCACTCGGGCCATAGGAGGCCGGCGAGCATCGTGCGGCGGTAGGGACGTCCGGCATCCGTCGCCAGATAGGCTAGGAGTGCCTCCGCAGCTCTACGCTGGAACGCGATCGCCGCCCCACCCTCCTGCCGCACCACCATTGGGCCAAGAAGCAGGACTTCCAGGGACATGCCCCCCTCCGTTCTCAATTCTACGACCTCTGGGACGGTACTGGGACGTTAACGCGACGCCTTCGCACGTTGGTCCGGCAGTACTGGGACGCCAGATCGATAGTGTAGGAGCACAAGGCAAAACGGTACACCGACGGTCGGCAAGGAATGGTGTCGCGTTAACTCAATTATACATCACGCCCGACCGTATGGCACATCGGAGCGGAGAGCGACGGAGGTGGCTGTGATGAAAGGGAAGCGTACTTCGAATAGGATTGTGATCGGCGTCTTGATGGTGATGATGTCGGTCGCATTCGGCGTAACACGGCAGACGGTGGAGGCGACACGCCTGCCGGCGGCGAGCGACGGCGAGCGACAAGCACTGCTCCAAGAGACCGGAAATCCCCTGAGCGGGCAACAGGGACACCGCTACGACTTCCTGTCCGCGTGGCCGGCGGAGCGGGTTCGTCGCCTGGAGGTCTGGCTGGCGGTAGGCATCAGATTCGAGGGCCCCTGGGCCTCCGAGGAGCTCGACGCCGTGCTCCAAGTCCTGGATGCTTTTGGCGCGCTGTACGGTGAGAGGCGATTCTTCGAGCTGACCGATGCTGCCCTTGGCCTGCGCGGCGACCGCAACGGACGCCACCTTGTCTTCTCCAGGGCGCCCGGGTATGACGTGCCGGCCGCCTCCTGGCACAGCAAGTCTGGACAAATCGTGCTGAACGACGGGATATTCGACCGCGAGTTCCGGCAGCGCCACTACTATTGGGGGTTCCTGCGAGGCAAGTACGCGCAGCCCGGTCCCGGCATCACCCGCCGAGAGGTGATCATCGGGCACGAGCTGGGCCACGTCCTGGTCGACGGTCTGCGCGCCGAAGCTGCCGCCGAAGGGTACAGCCAAATATCGCTGGAGGGACTCTACCGGCACGCCATCCCAGCGGAGCAGTGGCCGCACGGTTACGCCAGGACCAAGGAGAACCTGGTCACAGAAGTAGCCCTCTGGGTCCTGAACATCGACCGCACACCGGAGGCCGCCAGGTTCCGGGCTGACTTCCTGGCGACTACCATCGCGGGTCGCGAATGGCCCCACCACGTGGCGCGCTCCTTCGCCCTGGCTTCGGCCGATGGGGCCCGATAGGCGGACGACCCGGAGGGCTTCCGGGCTCCACGTAGATCAACCGACCGCTTTGGACGAAAAGGCCGCAGGCGAGCTTATCACCGGCTCGCCTGCAGTCTTTGCCAAGCGGCCCCGAGGCGCTGATTCGCCTTGACCTCGTCCAGGTAGGAGCGCCGCAGGCCATCCTCGTCGATGGTCGCCGCCCGCTTCTGCAGGACCCGATGTCCAGCGGCAACACCTCGACAGCCCGTGCGTCGCCGGCAGCGTGGAGCACCTGATAGCACGTCAGATAGACGCGCATCGGCTCTAGCGCGCCATTGATATCACGGTCCAGCAGAGCATCGATGATCGCCTGGACGTGCGCGAGCGCCCGCTTCGCATCGCCCCGGACGTGAGCTAACCTGGCCAACCCGGCGCGCACGTCGAGCTCCAACTTGGGCCGTACGACGATCGGCGTCTCCGGATCCTCGACCATCGCACGCGCGCGCTCGTAGAAGCTTCCCGTCGTCTCAAACTCCCCGCGATCCAGCCACACGTGCCCCATCACGAGCCAAGCCCAGACACGCAAGAAAGGACACCAAGCTCGCGGATCATCCGTAGCGTCGAGTTCCTCCACGAGCTCGGGGGCGTAGGATAGCGCGACCTCGTAGTCGCCCTGGAGATAGCAAACAAGCGCCAAACCGACCTGGACCTGAAACACAGGAATCGCGTATGGCTCCTCGCCCGCCAGTCTTCGAGCCTTCTCGTAAGCCGCCGAGGCACCCTCGTAGGCACCCAGATCCGTGAGGATCTTACCTCGGACAGCCAATGCATAGGCGACGCCATAGGAGGTATCGACCTCGGTCAGCAACGCGCCAGACGATGCCGCGGCACGCTCGGCCTCAGCATAGCGACCGAGCAAGCAAAGCGTTCAGGCAGGGGTGTGGAATCCGTAGCCCTCTTCGCAACGGTTGCCCACCTCATCCCCAATTGCAGTCCGTCACAAGCGCATCGTGACGATGCCGTCACGATGTCGCGACGATCGACCGACGGTACCGGCACGACCGTTTTCTACCCTGGAAGTAGATCGAAATCAAGGGGAGTGTGAGATCCGAGGAACGGTCGCTTCCTCAATTCTGCCCCAACCAGATCGAGAGCGATAGGGGAACAGAGATGAACGGCAGGCATAGCGGCTACAGCTTGATGGTAGGCATTCTGGTCATCGTCCTATTGTTGGCGTGCTGCCCGCCAGAGCAGAGGGCGGTTGCGGCGCCGGTTGAGCACAGAGATCAAGGTGAGCAGCAGGTCGCCTATATGGAAGTCGCTGAGCTTCTGAGTCATCGCCAACAGCGTCGCTACAGCTTCCTCGCCGAGTGGCCGGCCGACCGGCTGCGTCGCCTGCAGGTCTGGCTCGAGCTAGGGATCGTCTTCAGGGGCGATTGGTCGTCCGAGGAGCTGGCCACGGTCCTCAGGGTCCTGGACGCTTACGGCGCGAGGTACGGCGAGGCCCGCTTCTGCGAGATCACCGATGCCGCCCTCGGGCTCCATTTCAACACCAAGGGCCGGCATCTGGCCATCGCCAGGGCCTCCGGCTACAGGCTACCCGCCGGCGTCTGGCACAACTGGGCTGGGGAGATCGTGTTCAAAGACGGTCTCTTCGACGACGCCTTCGTCGAGGCCAACTACTACTGGAGCTTCCTGCTCGGTGAGTACGCCGAGCCGGATCCCGAGCTCACCTTCCGGGATGTCGTCATCGGTCACGAGTTCGGCCACGTGGTGATCGACGGTCTGCGCGCTGAGGCCACAGCAGCCGGATACGGCGAGGTATCTCTGGAGGAGCTCTACGTCCGGTCGATTCCTAAGAACCAGTGGCCTCACGGCTACGCCTGCCCCAACGAGAACTTGGCCACCGAGCTCTCCGTATGGGCTTTGGACGTCAGCCGCACCGCGGAGGTCGATAGCTTTCGGGCCGAGTTCCTGGGGACCGCAGTCTCGAACACCGGCTGGCCCCAGAACCCGGTCTTCCACTCGGCTGCGGTGGACGCCGGCAGATAGTGGCTGACCGCGATCCCAACAGATGGCCCATTCAGCAGTCTCCTGAGATGCGGTCTGCAGTGCGGTCTGCAGTGCGGTCTGCAGTGCGGCCTGCAGTCCGGTCATAGATGACCCGGTCCGTGACAACAGACGCCCCTCAGGGTTGTCTCCCGAGGGGCGCCTCTCTTGGGTTCATCGCAGGCAGCAATGCCATGAGTCAGACCCGCCGCGCCGTGTGCCGCAGGCTTTGACCCTTTTGAGTCAAGTGGGGACCTGCCGGCTGATTCTGCCTAGCCAAGTAGGCCTTCGCATCCTCTGCCGAACTTCCAGTCCCCCGTTTTAAGGTGTTGGCTCAACCCCGTATCGGTCACACGCTCACGGCAGGCTACTATCAGCATACCATATTCCAGTCAAAAGCGCAACACCTTCCATATGCGCCAGCAGGCGAAGCCGCAATATCACGTGCAAGCAGCTAGCGTGGTGGGCTCGGAGACGGCCCCCGACCCTCGGGGTTGCCGACCACAACGCGGGATGCGTACCGCACCACCTCCACGTGGAAAGGCTCCACGCGCCCCGGCAGCGCTTCCGGCGGGAAGAAGCCCGCCTCGGAGACCTCGGGGCTGGGACAGAAGCGGCCCCCGACCAGGTCGCAGAGGAAGATCAGGTCCAAACGCCCCAGCTCACGGTCTCCACCGATGACCAACGCGTGCAGCGTCTTGATCCGGTAGCCGCCCTCCTCTAGCACCTCGCGCTCCACAGCGCGCATGGGGTCCTCACCTCTCTTCAGCCATCCACCGGGCAGGCCCCAGGGATAGTCATCGCGGTAGGTGTGCCGAAAGAGCAGCACGCGCCCCTCGTCGTCGAAGACCACAGCCATCGACCCGACCAGGTGCTTGGGCAGCAGGAGCCACTCGATCCAGCCCTGCAGCCGGAACGGCAATCGCTGCCAGATCCACAGCGCCGGCACCTTGAGCCGGGACTTGAGCGACGTCCTGCATCCCTGTTTCATGATGAGATCGCCCGCGATTCCGATTCCACTATGCGCACAACCCAGGAT
>JBNGDU010000271.1:0-10284 GCA_049975025.1 Anaerolineae bacterium | reverse complement strand
TTATCTTAATCCTACTGGATGACGCCGCTTCGTCAAACGCGACCACTGGGAACGGATGTCTGAAGACGTGGGTCTTACCATTTGAGAGCGACCTGAGGACGGTTTCGTAACGCGCAACGTAACATTCCTGTTGTACAATATGCATGCGAACTAATTCCGCTACGAACCAATTCTTTCATGCATGATCAACACGAGAGAGGTACTTCATGACCATACTAGAGGCGGCCCAGCCTATGCTACAGGCCGCGGTGCTGGGCCATAGATCAGATCCGGTATGACGACATCTTCACCGAGCCCGGATGACTGTCTAGCGCTATGGTGGCGCGGGGAGGTGCGCGTGCCCGAGCCGCAGCTGATCGCGTGGGCCCGGCGGGCGCGGCTGTTGCCGCTGCTCGGCTGGCGAGCCCAGGCTAGGGGCTGGCAGCTTCCTGAGATGCTCCAGGAGACGATTCGCCGCAGACGACGGGAGGTCACCGTCAGCCAAGCTCTCGTTCACGAGCAACTCAGAGCCCTGGGGGCAACCGCAGCTGAGCTCGGGATACCCGTCATCCTCGTCAAGGGCGCCGCTGCCGCCGAGCTCTATCCAGCGTCCTGGATGCGCCCCTACGGGGACATCGACCTGTTGGTCGCTGAGGATGAGAGCCGTCGGCTCCTCGAGGCTCTGAAGCGTCAAGGTTATAAGTTAGCTGAAGACGCTCTGGGCAATCGTCACGGGCATTTGCCCCCCCTGCAACGCGCTCCGGAGGAACCTTGGCTGGAGATCCACACATGGTTGGCCCAGCTGCAAGGTCAAGCGCTCTTCTCATTCGAGACGTGGAAAACCACACTGCAAGCCTCACAACGCTATCCGGGGCTCTATACCCCCCACCCCGCGGATCACCTACTCTATCTGATCTTTCACGGCGTAGTCCAACACGGGCTGGAGCGCAGCGTCCAGGTGCTGACCGACCTTAAGTTCTGGACCGAGGCTTGGGAGGAGAGGGATTGGGCCGAATTCGCTGCGAAGGCCGAGGAAGCGGGCTTGCTTCGCGCCGTGGGACTGGCGATGGAACTTGCAGCTTGGTTCTGGGACGAGCCCTGGTCGGAGGAGATTTCTGCGCGTTTTCCTTCGCCGCCGGCGACGTTATTGACGCGTTCTCAAACCGCCGTCATAGCGGGCGACATCCGCAATCCGCTACCCCATGTCTGGCAACACCTAACGAACCAGGATCTCGCCGGTGCTCTCGCCTATCTCCGCCTCGTGCTGTTAGGGTATCCGTCCCAGCGCAAGTGGATGAGCGCTCGAGAACGCCTGAGATACATCCTGCGACGACCTAGCACGCTACTACGCAACTATGGCGCCACCTTTCAGCAGCTCGTCAAGCGTGATCCAGACCTGCGGGCGGCTTGGCGCACGCAGCGGGAGCTGCAGAGCTGGTTGCGGGGCGAGTGAGGTTGGGGGGTGGATGGTGGGTGTTGGATGTTGGATGTTTGATGTTGGGCGTTGGAAGCTCGATACTGGAAACGCGACGACGTGTCGCGTCGTAGGGAGTAAGAATCGCGCCATCGGCCCCATAGGGCTTACCGTGCTGTATTGCTTCGCAAGGCCCCCAGCGTCACTCGGCGGGCTCGATGCGGACAGGGGCGCCGTGAGCGACGGCGCGCAGTTGGGTCGCATCGTCCGTGACGCGGCCGATGATGTTGACGGGGCTGTAGGCCCGCGGTTCGTCGCCGTGACTGGCGGGCGTGGGTCCGAAGAAGATACAGAAGGCGCTTCCCACCGGCCAGTAGGCGAGCGTCCCAACCTCCACCTCGGCTCGGGCATCGGGCGCCTGCGGGGCCGCCACCGGAATCCCGAAGTAGATCTCATCACCCCACGTGCTAGCGCTCGCCTCGACGGGAAGCGCGTCCCAGACCTTCTCGGCGGTTGGGCTGTCGTTGAGCTCGCCTCCGACGGTCACACCGCCGACCGTGATGCTTATTCTCTTCGTCATATACCCTCCATGATGTCAACTGCCAATCTGCAAAGCAACGATTTCCGTAACCACTCCGGTTGTCACCTTACTGGAAGGCTCAGTCGCTTCCCCGTTGTGTAGGCGCCTGCTTCTCGCGCGACCGTCCTCGAATCGAAGATAGCCCACAGAAATCTGTGTCCCCAGGGAAGTTGAGTTATCCCTGCGAGCTTCGCGGCCTTTGTGGCGAATGCTCCGGCCTGCCGTCGGTGAACCAACGGACGGCACGGGCGTAGCCCGGCATTTTCATCGCGCGCGGATTGGCGCGCCGCACCTGAGCGACGGCTTGCTCAGGGATCATACCCAGGTAGGTGACCAAGTAGCCGGAGAGCACCACGCCGGTGCGGTCGTCGCCGTCGTGACAGTGAACCAGCGTGGGAAGACCTGCCTCAAGCTTCCGATGGACAAAAGGCAATATCCTGTGCGCCTGGCGGACCAACCGACGCTGCCCGCGTCGCCAAAGCCAGGGCAACGGCGTCATCCTCACCCGCCGATGCAGCAGATTGAACCGAGCGAGATCCTCGACCGGCACCTCCGAAGCGGCGGTGACCACAACACGGATACCCCCCGCGTAGAGTTGCGCCGGATCCCAAGGGACCTTGTCGGGACCGCAGCGACCGGCAAGCAGGCCCGGGATCACCCAGTAGACCTCGTGCACGCCTTGTCACACTCCGCATTTCGACATCGGCGAGACAGCGACTAATGGCCGCGCAGATCGATGGGTCGTACGCGGAGCGGCACCGAGTAGCTCGCGGCGAAATCTTCCGGCGTCATCCCCAGCCCGGCCATGGCCTCCCGGTACTTCTCAACGTAAGGCGCGTCCTGATCGGCGGCCGGTTTGTCAAGGATCGTGGCCTCACCGGTGAAGACGACGATATCGCCGCCGCTCCCATCACTGTCGAAGTTCAGCGCCACCTGATCGTTGGCCCGAATGTGGCGCAGCTTGTAGGTCTCGGGCTGGCTGTAGACGTGGAAGAGCTCGCCATCCCAGGTGAACCAGACAGGACGAGGTTCCGGCGTCCCGCTGCCGGAGACCGTCGTCAGCCAGATGACCTCCTCTTCCTCAAGCCTCCGCGTGACCCGCTTGCCAAAGTCCGTTGACGTGTCGATCTCAAACATCGCAACCCTCCCTACGTTGTCTGTGAACCATTCCCCAGGCCGTCCCCGCGGGCCAGTATGCGCACTCCACGCGCACTCTGCGCGGGCACTTTGAGAGCACACTCTCATTGTAGGGTTGAGACGGCGCGCCGTCAACATGGAAACGGGTAAAGCGTGAGCTGGGAACAGCTTCCGCGGTTGTCAAGATGGCGTGGCGGGTATAGGATGACGGCGAGAGAGGCGCTGATCCCGTCGTACTGTCGGCAGAAAGGAGACTTCCAATGAAAGAGGCACCCCCCTTCCGAGGCGTGTTCACCATTCCCTCGACGCCGTTTACCGAGGACGGGGAGATAGATATCCCGAGTTTCCGCCGCGTGGTGGATTTCTGCGTGGAATGCGGCGCCCACGGCCTTGTCTACCCTGTGAACGCCAGCGAGTTCACCTCACTGAGCGACGTCGAACGGCTGAAGCTGGCGGAGGTGCTCGTGGATCAGAACGCCGGTCGCATTCCAGCTATCATCGGTGTGGCAGGCGTCGCGAAGGAGGTCGCTGCGGCCTTCGCCGACCACGCAAGGGAGATCGGCGCCGATGGGGTGATCGCGATGCCCCCCTATATCAAGCGTGGCCACTTCTCAGAAGACCTGATCTTCGACTACTATCAGGCCATCAGCGACGCGGCAGGGATACCGGTCTTCATCCAGAACTACAGCCCCCCGGTCGGTACCGACATGAGCGCTGCGTTGCTGCTGCGCCTATGCCAGGAGATCGAACACGTCGAATACGTCAAAGAAGAAACGGCGCCGAGCACGATCAAGCACACCCAACTCCTTGAGAGTAACGACGGCTCATGTAAGGGCGTCTTCGGCGGCGCCGGCGGGCGGTACCTGATCGAAGAACATCGCCGCGGGTCCTCGGGTAATATGCCGGGCTGCCACGTCACCGACGTGGTGGTCGCCTTCTGGAACGCGCTGGAGGCCGGAGACGAGGCGCGCGCTATGCACATCTACAAGGAGATGGCGCCCCTCTTCTTCTTCGAGCACCAGCTCTCCGGATGCTATAAGGAAGTGCTCTACCGCCGGGGCGTCATCGACTGTCCGCTGAAGCGCAACGGCAAGATGCCACTGGACGAGGCTGCATCTCAGTATCTCGACGAGATCCTTGAATCGTTACAACCCCTGATGTCCTGGGGGGTCTGATAGGAGACCGCTATGGCCGAAGTAGAGATCGCCCTGATCGGCGCCGGGAGCGCCACCTTCTCGGCAGGGATCGCGCGCGATCCCTGCGTGAACCCGGGGCTCCACGGGAGCCACATTGCCTTTATGGACGTCGACGAGCATCGGTTGGCGATGGTCTCGCGCCTGGCTCGCCGATCCCCGTAACGGTCGTGTCGCCCGCATCTTTGGGTGCGACGTATTGATCTCATAGCCAAGGTATACACAGAAATCCTACCCAGAAAGGGACCTATGAACCGTTATAGCGCTGAGTATTACGACGCCATCAACAAAGAACTCTACACAGCGGTGCTGGCCGATATCATGGATAGGCTGGGCTATCGAGAGCAGATCGTCGCGCCTCACATCCGTCCGCTCTATCCCGAAGCCACGATCGTGGGACGAGCGGCTACGATGCTGGCCGTCGATACCTACGAGGTGCCCGAAAGGCCCTACGAGAAAGAGATGGAGCTCCTAGACGACCTTGTCCCAGGTGAAGTCGTGGTATGTACATGGCACGGCACGCGTCCCTCCGCTATCTGGGGGGAGCTTCTCAGCACCTGCGCGCGGGCACGGGGGGGACGGGGCGCCATCGTCGACGGCTACAGCCGCGACTCCGCGGCGATCAGGGAGATGGCGTTTCCGGTCTTCGCCGCGGGGCTCTCACCCGCCGACTCCATGGGTCGCTGCGAGGTCATCGAGATTCGCGTGCCCGTTGAATTGGGCGGGGTCTCGGTCAACGACGGCGACCTCGTCGTCGCCGACTTTGACGGCTGCGTCTTCGTTCCCCAGGCTATCGAGGAAGAGGTCATCGCTCAAGCTATGGAGAAAGTAAGGGGTGAGAACGTCGTGCGCGACGAGCTGCGCCAGGGGAAAAGCATTCGAGAGGTGTTTGCAAGGTACGGCATATTGTAGGGCCACTGAGGGCTGCACGCGGCGCACTTGTGACGAGTGAAATGTGAGGACGTGAAATGGGAACGACCGCGATGGGTTCGGACGTCGTAGGACCGTTATAGGTTGGGAGGAGAACGTATGGCACGCATAGCCGTCGGCGGTATCTTGCACGAGACGCATACCTTCGCGCCGTCACGCACTGACCTAGCGGCCTTTGAGCAGCAAGCCCTCCACGAGGGAGCGGACCTGCTTCAACGGATGGGGAGCACAGCCACGGCGATGGGTGGTATTCTCGCCGGATTGGACCGACATGATCACCAACCCGTGCCGCTGCTCTACGCTACGGCGGTGCCTGCGGGACTGGTGACTGCTGAGGCCTACGAGGCGTTGACGGGCGCTTTCCTGGAGCGCCTGGAGGACGCGCTACCCGTCGATGGCGTGGCACTGGCCCTGCACGGCGCGATGGTCGCGGAGGGGTGCGACGATTGCGAGGGTGATATCCTCCGGCGCATTCGAGCGCTGGTGGGACCCAACTGCCCGATCGTGAGTACGCTCGACATGCACGGCAATCTCAGCCCCACTATGGTGGAAAACGCCAGCGTCTTGGTGGCCTATGACCAGAATCCGCATCTGGACACGCGCGAGCGCGGCATAGAGGCAGCACAGATCGTGCACCGCCTGATAGAAGAGAAACTGCAGCCCGCGGCATCGCTGGCCAAGCCACCTCTCCTCCTGAACGCCCTGGTGACGTGGACCGAGCGCCCACCACTCCACCCCGTTCACGAACGGGCGCGCGCTATGGACAGGGATACCCGCGTCCTCAACGTCAGCGTACTCGGCGGCTATGCCTACGCGGACACGCCCTTCAGCGGCGTGAGCCTCCTGGTGACGACAGTCGGCGACCAACCGCTGGCCAAAAGCTTGGCCGCCGAACTTGCCGACGTCGTCTGGGCCCATCACGAGGCGGCCAACAACAAGGGCCTACCGGTCCGCAAAGCCGTACGTCGAGCGGTTTCGGCACCTCAAGGACCGGTAGTCCTGGCCGATGTAGGCGACAACGTGGGTGGCGGTACCCCCGGCGATGGCACGACCCTGCTGGCGGCGCTGCTGGAGGCCGGCGCGCATGACGCAGTGGTCACGCTGGCAGATCCCGAGGCCGTGGAGCAGGCCATCGCAGCCGGAGAACACGGCGCCGTGGAGATGAGCGTTGGCGGAAAGAGCGATGACTGGCACGGGGACCCCGTCCATATTCGCGGCGTCGTAGAGCGCCTGACCGACGGTCGATATACCATTGAGGGGCCTGATCATTTCGCCACCCTCTATGGGCGCGAAGTGCATATGGGCCGGTGTGCTGTGGTGCGCACCGGCGGCGTGCGGATCCTGCTGACGGAGCGCAAGACGCCGCCCGGCAACCTGGCGCAGCTGCGCAGTCAGGGCATCGTGCCCGAAGCGCAGAGCACCATTGTCGTCAAGTCCGCGGTGGCTTTCCGAGGCGCCTACGCACCTATCGCGAGCAAGATGATCGAGGTCAACACGCCGGGTCTGTGCACGGGGGACCTGAGTAGGTTCACTTACCGCAAATTGCGAAGACCGATCTACCCGCTGGATCGCGATGTCCAGATTGAGGCCACCTCCAGTTTCCCGAGGTTCAGGAGCTCGGGATAGTCGTGGAAAACGCGGGGGATGCCCAGTTTGGTTGCAGAGTGAGCCACTCGGCCCTCGAAGACATCCACCGTCTACGGTACGGATGTCTGGAAATTGCCAATCGACGCCGGTGCATCCCATGCCGATGACGCTGGTACGAACCCCCGTTTTCACCCCGTCTAGTCAGTCCCTACCCACGGCCTCTACCATCGAAATTCCAGAAATGCCTCGTACATAGCTTTGATGTTCTCTAAGGGCACATCCTCACTGATCTCACCACACGCCACAATCCCGCCGTCTGCTGTGCCCAGTTGGTGGAAAAGCCGGTTGATGAACTCCTTGACCTCCGCCGGGGCGACGTAAGGCAACACGTGTTGCCGGTCGATGTCCGTGCGGAAACAGATCTCCCCCACGAACTCCCGCAACCGGTCCATATCCATAACGGAGGACTGGCAATTCAGCACGTCGACGCCCAGCTCGACCAAATCCGGCAGGATCGCGCTGATGTCGCCATCACTGTGAAACCAGACATCGAGCCCGGCAGACTTGACCTTGGCGAACATAGCGCCGTAGACGGGCTTGAAGAAACTTCGCCACCGGTCCGGCGAGATCAGGAGATTCGTCTGACTTCCCCAATCATCGGCGAAGTGCAAGCCCTGGTAGTCCTTCTCCAGCCAGCGGTCGATCCAGGCGAGGTTGAACGCGAGCAAATCGTCACGCAGCCGGTAGATCTCGGGTCTATCTGTGGCGATATCCACCAGCGTGGGCTCGAACCCGTGCAGCTGCTGCATTTGCTCAAAGAACGTGATCCACGCGCCCCTGGCGTAGTACTCATCGCTCTCCCCTGCCATGTGACCACTGTAGAGCCTGTACTCAGGCACACCGGCGCTGAACACAGGGGGCCACTCGTAGTCGGCATAGTTCGACCAATCCGCCGCGATCGGACACTGGATCGGGATGCCGCACCGTCCCTCAACCGTGACCTTCCACACCGTGCCGAAATCGTCGATGTTCGTTCCCTTTTTGTAAAGCGGCGGCAGCTTCTCCCGCGGCAAGTCGGGCAGCAAATGCCAGCCAAAATCCTCTGGCACAGCGTCGGTGATCTCCTTGAGCGCATCGCCATAGTGGTACTGCGCGGACGGAAGGATGGCGTGCGAGATGGGCGGCCGATCGGGCTTCGCGAAGCGAATGGCTCTGACAACCCGTTCTCTGCTCTTCATAGAGTATCTCCCTACATGCTGAATCGCGGAACAGCGTCGCTCCCTATTGTAGGAGGGCGGCCCATATCCACAACCGTACCACATTCAGTAGTATCTAGGTGATCAAAGGCGGGCCTAGGTTGGAGTTCGCCTAACTGGACGACCGATCCTCATCGTAGAGCGCAAAGGACGAGCTGATCCCAGAGGCGAATCTCTCCGGCTGCGCACCCAGCGTCTCCCGCAGCTTGCCCACGGAGAAGGTCGCGATCGCGGCTACCTCGTCATCATCGCCGGCCGGCCGCAATGCGTCTTCGGCCCTGATCCGACCGCGATAGACCATCCTGTACTCGGCATTGTAGGCATCGGCGTAGCCGTAGCACCCCAGCTCCCTCAGATCCTCGACGTCGCTGAGACTCAGCCCCAGCTCCTCGTCCAGCTCGTGGCTCAGCGCAGCCTTCTAGAACCACAGGGAGATATTTTAGAATATTTGTATCATATCTATTGACTTTATTACAGAAGTACCATATAATGGTAACAGATAGAACATGGAGGAATGGTTCCTCCCCACGAGAGCCAAAGCCATCCTTACTGACCACCTTCTGGGGCGTAGAGCAGAAGGCAAGTCTTTGACCTCTGTGGAACACAATAATGTGGTATAGCGAAAAGCAGAAAACGAAGGGAGAAGCACAAGATGCTGACGCGAAGACAGTTCCTCAAACTTGGTGCAGCCGCGGGCGCGGGCCTGATCTTACCGGCGAGGGTGCGTGCCTCGCTGGGTGGTGCAGAGCCTGTAAAGGCAGTATCCTTGACCGAACTTGACGATGTAACCGTGGATCTACTTGATCCTGCCACTCAGCCGAAATTCGAAATCGAGGTGCCCAACGCGCTGGACCCAAGCTTCATCTTCCGCCCACGAGGTCGGAGATACCAGGTCGGGATGTGGGAGAAGATGCAGGACTTAGGGCTTCGAGACGCGGACGACAACTCTATGCCGACGAAGATCTGGGGATACGGCGAGAGCCAAGCCGACGCGAGCTTCCCTGGCAAGACATTCGTCGCACACACCGGAAAGCGGATCAATGTGCAGTGGTCCAACGACTTGGTTGACTCCGACGGAAATCCGCTTCCCCACTTACTGCCGGTGGACACCAGCCTGCATTGGGCCTACGCCCTGGAAGGATATCACGGGTATACGATTGAGAGCAACGGCGTCCCAGTCGTTCCACACCTGCATGGAGGTCACACCGAATCCAACAGTGACGGCAATCCGGAGTACTTCTGGTCACCTTACGTGAATGGGATGCGGGTTGAGGGACCTCGGTTTCAGAAGACCCTCTACCACTACGACAACGATCAGGAGGCGGGTACGCTCTGGTACCACGACCACGCGCTGGGCATCACACGACTCAACGTCTACGCCGGCTTGGCGGGTTTCTACATCCTGCGGGATGACATGGACACCGGAGAGCCCGACAATCCGCTGGGATTGCCGGCTTTCCCCTACGAGATACCGTTGGTGATCCAGGACCGCATGTTCACGACCGATGGCCAGCTCTTCTACCCGGCATTCCCTGGTGACCCCTTCTACGAAGGCTTCATCGACGAGGAAGGCGCGATCCTACCGGACGAGGACTTCCCCGATGGCGGTCCGACCGCCCTGGCCGAGTTTTTCGGCGACCACATCCTGGTCAACGGCAAGGCCTGGCCCAGGATGAATGTTGAACGGCGCCACTACCGGCTGCGCCTGCTGAACGGCTCCGACTCCCGCTTCTACGTTCTGCAACTCAAAGCCGCGGCGCAGAACGAGGATGGTGAATGGATCGTCCCGATGGGCTCGCCACTGCCTTTCTACCAGGTCGGCACCGACGACGGCTTACTGGCGTCGCCTGTGGAGCTGACCACGCTAGTACTAGGCCCTGGCGAGCGCGCCGACCTTGTGGTCGATTTCTCACAGGTGTCAGATGGCACCCGGATGATCATGGAGAACATCGGCCCCGACGCACCTTTCGGCGGTGACTTTGGGGACGATTTGGCTGAAGAAGATCTATTCCCCGGCCGCCAGGAGTCCACGCTCCTGATCATGGCCTTCGACGTCGAGGGGAACGCGAGCGTCCCGGATTCATTCGATCCAGGAGCCAAGCTGCGTCCAGAGCAGTACACCATCGCGGAGCCTGAGGATCGGGTCCGAAAGCTAGCGCTCTTCGAGGGCACGGACGAGTATGGACGCCTGCAGCCGCTGTTGGGCGT
>JBNGDU010000270.1:0-10302 GCA_049975025.1 Anaerolineae bacterium | reverse complement strand
CTGGAGACCAACGACCCCGACACCATCCGCCGCGAGGTCGCGGCTTACATCGACGGCATGAAGGCCCGCAACGCCCGCCTCGTCTTCGCGACGGATCACTCCATCTCGCCGCGGACGAACTACGACAGCTATCGATTGGCTCTGGAGGTGTATCGGGAGAGGATGGGGTACTGACGATTGACGATTTGCGATTGACGATTTGCGATTGACGATTGACGATTGACGATTGACGATTGGCGATTGATCGGAGGGGCGAGCTGAGGCTGGAGTGAACTACCAAGAGTGGGAAGAATCGGTGCCAGATGAGCTGAAGCGAGACGCTCTTTGGACGGTGGAGGCGTATCGGCTGGCGCTTTTCGCTAGCGACCTCACCTGGCGTGATCTTCAGAAGCTGGCTACAGAACGACGCACGCGAAGTCTAGCCGACCAACTGTATCGCGCCGTGGGATCGATTGGGGCCAACCTCGCCGAAGGATACTCCCGAAGCACCGGTCACGACCGTGCTCGTTTCTATGAGTACGCTCTCGGGTCCGCGCGCGAGAGTCGGGAGTGGTACTATTGAGCGCGCCACGTTCTTGGACACACAGTCGTCGAGCATAGACTTGACGTTCTAACACAGATCACCCGATTGCTTCTCAAGATGACAACCCAGCAACGACAGAGCCGTGGGCGCGTCCAGGAACCGAATAGGACGTACCCAAGCGATCAGACTTCGAGCTAGATCTACTTCCTTAGCGGGTGCTCAATCGTCAATCGTCAATCGTCAATTGTCAATCTTCATCGCAGCAACTTAGCGCTCAGCTGATTAACCCAAGGAGGAACACCCTATGTTCTGGAAAGAAGTCGTCGCCAGCTTATATGCCTGGGACCTGCTGGATGAGGGCCTGGACAACATCCTGGACGTGTTGGAGCGGGAGACGCTGACCAACAGCACCTATCTCGTCGCGCTGATGCACGATGAGAAGCGCCCGCTCACGGATTTCTACTACCCGCACAATCCCCGCCGGAAGGTCTACTGGACGGAGGATTCCCGGGCCTATTGGATACCGGATCCGGAGACCTACAGGGAGAGCCGGATCAAGCCCCGCACGAGTGATAACCCGGAGATCCAGGGACACGATTGGCTGCAGGCGTTGATCGAGGGCTCGCGGCGGCGCGGGATGACCGTCGGCGCGGAGCTCTCTCACACCTGGGTCGACAAGGAGCGCACCGACCAGGGCGGGGGCGCACTCTCGGATATCGTGCAGCGCGATGTCTACGGTGAGCCCTTCAAGGGTCGGATCTGCCCGAACCACCCCGACGTGCGCGCCTACGGGACCGCGCTCTACCTGGATCTCGCCACGCACTACGACATCGACTTCATCCAGACGTGCCTGGTCGGCTTCCACCCAGGACGCCGCCAGCCCTGGACCGCCTCCGGCGAGGGCGAGACGATGCGGCTCATCGGGATCGCGACGGGCGGATGCTTCTGCGAGCACTGCCGCGCCGCCGCCGAGGCCCAGGGCCTGGACTGGGATGCGATCGTCGATCGGATGCGCTGGTTCGCCGACGGCTTCAACGCCTACAACCATAAGCAAGCGTTCGAACTGCGACTGCTGCGCGAGAGCAGCACCACGGCGACAGCCCTGCTCGCGGAGATGCCGGAGCTCTACGCCTTCCTCAAGTTCCGCATCGACTCGCTCACCTGCTTCTTCCGAGAGATCTCCCATGCCGTTCACGAGGCGCGCCCGGAGATGGACCTGCGGCTCAACCACTTCGCCAGCTATCCCGAACTGATGGGGCTGGACCTGAGAGCCGTCGCGCAGGTGATGGACTCCGTACGAAGCTCGAACTACGCGGAACAAACCGGCGACCCCGAGGCCATGGAGTTCAAGCGCGCCTACCTGCACAGCATCCGGCGCGCCATCGGGATCGACAAGTACTTCCTCTCGGCGATCTCGCCGCGACCGAAGGCGACGCCCGAGCTGGTCAAGCAGGGCATCCTGGTCTCGGCGCAGTGCGGGGCCGACGCCCTCACCATCGGTCACTACGACGGCGGCTGGCACGACTGCCTCCGGGCGATCCGGGAGGGCATCGAGGAGGCCGGCATCGTGGTCGACCGCAACGCGCCGATGTATAGGGCATGAGGCGGGAGTTGGGATCACGGGCGGCGTGGGCACCAGGATTCCGTCTGCTCTGTGGAAAACGAGTGACCAGTGACGAGTGACCGGTGAGACGGTGACACGGAGATGCGCAGAGAGCACGTATAGTCTGGGCACCACGAATAGGCCTGACCCGTGGAGCAATGATTGACAAGTGAGTCTCGACGTCAGTACTGCATCCCTATCCAATATCCAATATCCAACAACCAGCATCCAGCATCCAGTATCGAGCATCCAGCATCCAGCAAGGAGGACCCATGTCGACACCATCGCTACATCCGCCGGCGTTTCGACCGCTGCCGTTGGGTGCCGTCAAGCCGGCGGGGTGGCTGCGCGGACAACTCCGCATCCAAGCCGCCGGCCTGAGCGGTCATCTTGACGAGTTCTGGCCCGATATCCGCGACAGCCAGTGGTTCGGGGGTGATGCCGAAGCATGGGAACGTGCGCCCTACTGGCTGGACGGCGTGATCCCCCTCGCCTACCTGCTCGAGGACGCGGAGCTCAAGGCCAAGGTCGAGCGCTATATGGACTTCATCATCACGCACCAGCACGATGACGGTTGGCTTGGTCCGCGGCGGATGATCGCCGCATCCGGCCAACAGGTTCGACCGCAATACGATCTGTGGGCGCAGTTGCTGGCCACGAAGGTCGTCTGGCAGTACTACGTGGCAAGCGGCGACGAGCGGGTCATCACCACGCTGGAGCGGGCCTTCGACGCCATCGACCACCACATCGACCGCGCGCCGCTCTTCAACTGGGGCCAGTTCCGCTGGTTTGAGGCGCTGCTCGCGCTCTTCTGGCTCTACGAGCGGTCCGGCGAACCCTGGCTCTTCCATCTGGCGGTCAAGCTCCGCGCCCAAGGCTTCGACTGGGGCGCCTTCTTCCGGGCGCCGGGCGGCTGGCCCGCAGCCGCGCCCACGCCCGCAGGGCGCTGGAACTACATGAGCCACGTGGTGAACAACGCGATGGCGCCCAAGGGGCCGGCGCTCACTTGGCGGATGACGGGCGATGAGGAGGAGCTCGAGGCCGCCCGCGCGATGGTCGACAAGCTGGATCAGTACCACGGCATGGTCACCGGGATGTTCACCGGCGACGAGTGCCTCGCCGGGCGCCGCCCCACTCACGGCACGGAGCTCTGCGCCGTCGTCGAGTACGCCTTCTCGCTGGAGAACCTGATCTCGATCCTGGGCGATGCCGCGTTCGGGGATCGGCTGGAACGCGTCGTCTTCAACGCGCTCCCCGCCACCTTCTCGCCCGATATGTGGGCACACCAATACGACCAGCAGGTCAATCAGGAGGAGTGCAGCAGGCGGGATGACCGCATCTGGAACACCAACGGCCCCGACTCCAATCTCTTCGGCGTGGAGCCGAACTACGGATGCTGCACCGCCAACTTCAGCCAGGGCTGGCCCAAGTTCGCAGCGCATCTCTGGATGATGGCAGAGGGCGGTACGCAGGATGATCCTCCGGGCTTGGCAGCCGTGGCCTACGCCCCCAGCACGGTCCGCACCACGGTCAAGGACGTACCTGTGACCGCGGCCCTGACGACCGACTACCCGTTCCGTGAGGCGCTGCACTTCACGGTGACGACGGAGCGACCGGTTGAGTTCTCGCTGTGGCTGCGCGTGCCGTCCTGGGCCGATGGCGCGGCGCTGGACGTCGACGGGGAGCCGAGCAGCGGGTTGACGCCGGGGACCTTCGCCAAGGTAGAACGGCGCTGGGAGGGTACCACATCGCTGAAGCTCCAACTGCCGATGCAGACCAGCCTCCGGCGCGGCGCCCGCCATGCCGCCGCCATCGTGCGCGGACCGCTCGTCTACGCGCTCAAGATGGGAGAGCGGTGGGAGTGCCTGAACGAGGACATCCCGGGCGGCGGATATCCCGCGCGCGCCGGTGCGTGCGCCGACTGGGAGGTCTATCCCACGACGCCGTGGAACTACGCGCTTGACGTGGATGAGGCGAGCCTGGAGCAGGACATCGCCTTCGAGGAGCGTCCCATCGGCGACCGCCCCTTCTCACCGGAGGGCGCGCCGATGACCGCCACCGTCTACGGTCGCCGGCTGCCTGCTTGGGGCATGGACCGGGGGTCAGCCGCCGATGCGCCGACGAGCCCCGTGACGTCGAACGAGGACCTGGAGGCGCTGACGCTCATCCCCTATGGGTGCACCAATCTGCGAATCACCGAGTTTCCGACGCTGGCGAGGGAGTGAGCTGGAGGCTCGATGCTCGATGCTCGATACTGGATGCTTGATGCTGGATGTTGGGTGTTGGGTGTTGGATGATTGGGGTAGGATGCCTTGCATGGTACAACGCACCTGAAAAGCCAGCACGCGCGAAAGCCAACGCGCGTCTGGGCGCAAGCTCCGGTGGGGTGCACCTGCTGTTGGTGCGCCCCACCTACAAAGCGGGCGTGCGCGAAAGCAAACGCGTGTCTGGATGAGAACCCAGGTGGGGCGCGCACCCCACCACGATTAGGACGGAGGAAGAGGCACATATGAAACGTGAAACCTGGCGAGAAGCCATTCTTGAGATGCCGGTCTTTGATACCCACACGCACCTGAACATGCCGGGGGTGCCGATCCCGGCCCAGACCTTCTGGGACATCGCTCACTACTTCTGGTTCCAGGAGGAACTCTGGTCAGCCGGCTATCCGCTTCAGGCCGCCGATATGGGCGAGGAGCAGCGGGTGGCGGCCTTTGTAGCGGCCTTCAACGCCGTGCGCAACACGAACTGGCACCTGATTGTGCGTCACATCTGCAGCGACCTCTATGGCGTGCCGCTGGTGGATGAGGAGGGACGCTGCACGCCGGAACGCGTAAAAGCCGTGGACGAGGCCGTCCGTGAACAGGGCCAGGAAGCGGACTGGTCGCGGTCGGTCGTGGACCGACTCGCCATCCGCCGCATCGCGGTCAACAACCTGCAGGAGAGCGCGTTCCCGGAGCTGCCCGGCGTGGGCGTGGCGGTTCCCAGTTGGCAAGGTCGAGCGGCGTGGGTGAAGCGCATTGGCGAGGCCGAGGATCAGCGTGCCGCGGGCGAGGCCGCCCGCACGGCCATCAGGAAGCGGGTCGCCGAGCTCTACGACCAGGGCATCCGCGGGATGCGGGTCGCCGCCGAGGTCTTCGAAAGCCACGGGAAGCAGGCCGTGTCACTTCCGGACGCCCTACCGGAAGCCGGGGCCGAACCGTGGATGGTCGAGGCGTTCTTGTCCCACGTCCTCTTTGAGGCGCTGGGGGAGCACGACATGTTTGCGCAGCTTTTCTTGGGTATCGAGCGGGACGTCTCACCCCGGAGCGCGATGGCGGTCAACGATCCCCGCCGCATCACGAACCTCTACCCGCTTTTCGAGCGGTACAGGGCGGGCTTTGAGCTGGTCATCGGGGCGCCGCAGAACAACATGGACGCCGCGCAGGCCGCCCGCATCTATCCCAACGCCTATGTCGGCGGCCTCTGGTGGTACAACTTCCGGCAGAGCACCTACAACCACACGATGCAGGTCCGAGTCGAGGCCGTGCCTGCGGCCAAGAGCTCGATCGTCGCCACCGATGCGCGCTGTATCGAGTGGTGCTACGGCAAGACCCTGCTGGTCAAGTGGCTGCTGGCGGACTTCCTCTACCGCCAGGTGAAGCATCAGTGGCTGTCCGAGGATGACGCGCTCTGGGTCGCCCGCGAATGGCTGCACGACGCGGCAGCGCGGAGATATCTGGCGTGACCTAGGTACTGGAGGCTCGATGCCGGATGCTGGATGCTCGATGCTGGAAGCCGGATGCTGGAAGCTCGATGTTGGATGATTGGGCTTGCTGACTGCTAGGAGGGCAAACTCACCGCAAAGGGCGCAAAGACCGCAGAGCCAACCCGGTACTCCCTTTGCGTTCTTTGCGTTCTTTGCGGTTAGGTGCCTTTGCTCAGCCGTCGGCGGGGGACTGGGGGCGTGGCCCCCTTCCCCACCGGCGCCTTGAGTAGCGCACCCTCGGAGACCGCGGCGCGCCTGCAGAATCGGACGGCGAGGTCGTGGGAGACGAACCGGCGTCCGGGGGACGCTCCCCTGGCGCCGTGCTGGCGTTCGCAGCCGGCGAGGGCGCAGCCTCGGGTTGAGCGGTACCGATCGCGGCCTGGAGCAGATCCAGGTCCCAGAGACGCTGCACCACAGGCGAGCTCAACATGTCACCGGGCCTACAAAGCACCTCGTAGGTCTCGGGGTCGTATACGGCGTTCGTCGCGAGCATCTGCATCGGCGGCGGGCACCGCAGCAGCCACCGAGGCCGGGAGCTGGAACCCACCTCCTCGAAGAGCTCGGTTTGCTCCCGCATCGCCACGAGGAGACCGAACCGCGCGGCGACGTCGCCCATCGGTGCGCCCAGCAGCGGGACCAACTCATCCATTGACATGGGCTCCCCGGGACCGTTGAACATCTGACGTGCCAGGTTCGTAAGGGCCTCAGCATCCGGTCGATCCGCCAGCTCCGTCAGGAACCAAAGGCCCTCAAGCTCCACGAAGAGATCGTCGGTCTCCAGCGCGTGGAGCAGACGACCCACCACGTAGTGGCCGTAACGCCAGAGGATATAGTCAATCCGAAGCTCCTCTTCCTCCGCGTCGGCCAGCATGGCCATCTTGCTCTCCAGCGCGAGATGGCTGTCGATGCCTTCTCGGAATCCATCGCTGGCGTCTGCCGAGGCGTGACCGCCTACGTGCCCGGCAGGATAGACCTGGGGGGCGCTCAATCCGTCGACGTGAACAACCACGTGGTCATCCTCAACGTAGGAGATCTCACCAACGCGGGGCGCATAGGCTCGATCGGGCCGGGGAAGCGGAACGATCACGATCGTACGGTCGCCGGCGCGCCAGGCCGAATGCGAATCCCAAGGCCGGACCTGATGCGTCGGCAAGAGTCCGTCGGACGCCGGGCCACTGCTGAGCTCAGGCCCTCGTCGCAAGCGGCTCTGTATGATCCGGCGAGCCAGCGTCGTGACATCGTAGGCCTCACCCGAGGCCCGCATCAGATCAGCGATGGCCGAAAGATCAGCTTGGGTCAGACTGAAGATGCGCGCCCAATAGCGCTCATAGAACCGACCATAGGACCGATAACGATCAAGCCTCTGCTCCTCGGCAGGATCTGAGGATGATTCGTCGTCAGCGGGCTCGCGACCGCCGTTCTCGTTCTTCCGGTACAGCCACATAACAGTTATCTCAGATGCTTCCCATAGGATCGGCCAACCACTGTCGCGTCACCACAAAGGCCGTGCGCCCGCGAGTTGGTCGGGTCAGTCTCCAAGCAAGGGTGAGGAAAGCCTGATGTACGTCAAAATCAGCGGCATCCTCGCCGAAGCGGGCCTCGTAGTAGTCGCTCAACCGATCGTCCGCCGGCACCGTCCAAGGCGGACTGCCCACCACGGCGTCAAACCCCGGGGACTCCACCCAGGCCCGATTCGTCAGATCGGCGAAGATCTCCGGGAAGGCGAGCTCCCAATGGAAGAATCCCTCAGCCTCAGCTTGCATCTCCACCCAGGTCGGTATGAGGTCCGCGACACCCTCGCGGTCGGCGGAATCTCCCTGGCTAGGCGCCGATGCGATCCTGTCCCAGATCTCCTGCGCATCCGCGTCACCGAGAGAAGCGGTGAGCCACAGATTGAGGAGCCCCCGATGCGGCGCCAGCCGATCCTCCACCCGACCAAACTGGCTGGCGCTCCACCGGACGTCGAGCGGCGTCGCATCCACCCGCTCCGTGACAGCGTACAGCATACTGACGGCGTCCAGCACTTCGGAAAGGAGCTTGTCCGTGCCCAGCGCGGAGGTCACGTCCGCCAGGTCGACGCCCAACAGCGCATCTCCGGCGCGCAAGTGGTGTGACAGCAGGCTGAACGGCGCGCCCACCGTGAAGGTGTGAAGCCAGAGCCCGACCGTCGCCAACTCCACGGCCAAGGGATCCCGAGCGACGCCAAACACGCACCGCTGAGCCACCAATCTGGAGAGCACCGTCGCCTCATCAAGCTTCCGTATGTCGACATCCACGCCCTGGCGACCGGTCTCCGCCAAAATGTCCTCGCGCACCTCACCGATCAACTTATAGACAGGATTCCACTCCCGAGGCACCCTCGGATGCTGGTCGTGATACGCCTGAAGGCGTTCGATGATGCCATCCGTCAACACGTCGACGGCGCTAATGAGGAAATCGCCAGCGCCCATGGCCGGATCGCAGACCCGGATGCCGAAGAAGGCCTGGCGCGCCTCACGCGCCGCTGCCTCCCAACGGGCGTACAGAGCGGCCCGTTTCTGGCGATCTAGCGCGTGCTGCAGCTTGCGGCGCAGCGCCACCACCCGCTGCATCGCCGCCTCGAAGGCCTCGTAGCGCGCCTCAAGGATCGGGGCCAACGCGCCCTGAACCGAACTTGTGACGACGTAGTCGGGCAGGTGTGCACGCGAATTCGCCGCCCCGGACTCGCGGGGTCGCACCTCGACCTCACCGGTCTCCGCGTCGACCACCTGCAGCTGTTGGTCCAGAAGCGCACTGCAGATCCGACCCAGGTCTCGGGCGTCCAATGCCGTGTAGTCGATATCGCGCAGCAGCGCATCGAGGGCCAGCGCCAGAGCGCGGTCGCTGAGCCGGTAGTGTTCGATGAAGGCGTGGTCCGGGTCGTCGACGGGACTGAAGAAGAGACTGCCATAGCGCGGAATTGACTTAGCAGCATCGCCGCGACTAACACGGTGAAGGAGGGTCAGCAGAAGATCATATCTCGGGGTCGTGTAGACAGCCTCGCTCAACGGCAGGTCGTTGCGCACCCTCTCCACGGCCCAACGGGCCTGGGCCGTCAAACTATGGGGATCATAGCTACCATCGTCCACCGGCAGCAGCCCACGGGCGTCCGTGGCCAAGAGGAAAACCAGCCGCAGAAGCAGCTTGACACTGGCGCGATAGATGTCCCGCAGACTCACCGGCGTCTCCTCGGCCACACCAGAGCGCTGGCGCCGATATGCCACAAAGCCTCCGGCGATGGCGGGGAGCGCGACGTTGACGAGGCGGTTGCGTAGCAACTCGTGAACCTTGCCCGCCTCCTGCGGCGAACGATCGCGCAATTGCTCCAGGAGACAACGGCCCCGCTGATCGATCACGTAAGATGCCCGTCTGAAGA
Source organism: Anaerolineae bacterium (assembly GCA_049975025.1). Taxonomy (GTDB): domain Bacteria; phylum Chloroflexota; class Anaerolineae; order B4-G1; family SLSP01; genus PWVB01. The sequence continues at coordinate 1,037 of JBNGDU010000270.1, read as the reverse complement.
GCAGCCACCACTGCTTGAACCTCTCCCAGTGCTCCGGGCCGGGACGATCACCAATGTCGAGCTGATCAAAGACCTCGGCTAAATCGACCTCGTAGAAGGACCGCGAGAGGCTGTTCGCATCGCGGCTGAAGAGACGCCAGACCCGTCCGTTGGTCAGCATGCCCCATCGGACGCCGGTACGCTTCATCTCGCTGACAAGGCGGTGGCTTGGCACGGAGACCTCAGACCCCCGGGGCGTCGCGCCCGAGGCTCGGGGGGGCCGGTCCTGTTCGAGAGGCTGATCCAGCGGGCGGGCCCAAGGCGCAGCCTGCACCATGGCAAGCACCCACGGGCTCATAGGATCGCCTTCCTCATACTCCATATAGAGCTCGGCGCACGCCACGTCATCCGAGCAGAGAGCGTAGGTGCCCTCCACCGGGGAGGGCTGATCGGGCACACGCACCGCCGCCCAGCCCAGTGCCCTGAGGAGGGGCTGCACAAAAGAGCGCTCTGTCTGCGCGGTATCCCAGTCGTCTCCTCTCGCGCTTGCCCGGTGCCAGAGAGACCGAGCCGTCTCGAAAGCCACGCGCGCATCGTCCTCCCACGCTACGGTGTGGGGCAAGGTGGCGTCCAGGTAATCCGAGGAGAAGAGCGTCTTGGCTGGTACGATGCCCGAGGACTTGTCTCGCTTCTCAGTATCTTCGGGCAATTCCGTGATCCGCTGAATCGGCAGCTGATCGAAGAGAGCGTCGAGGATCAGCGCCAGGGCCGCGTCGAGCACATCGGGGCTCATGGGTGGGAAGAACTCACGAAGGCAGCCGTATTCCTTGTTCCGATAGTAGAGGGTGATGAAGCGAGGATCCTGCGCCATGGCCGTGCGCACACGCGATGCCAACGCCGCGTGTTGACCCTCGAGGATCCGGTCGACCGTGGCAGCATCGATCATCTCGGGCGCCATCTCCGCCGGCGCATCCGCCACGCCACACGCCATCTGAAGAAGCTCGCCATTTCGCAGACGGAGAGAAACGACGTTGAAGTCACCCTGCACTGCGTTACCG
>JBNGDU010000269.1:0-10314 GCA_049975025.1 Anaerolineae bacterium | reverse complement strand
CGTTGGTTTGGAAGGGTTTTGTCAGGTGCGGAAAGCCCATTATAATGGGGAAGGTATGAACTCACGCAAGCCTCTTGTGGTGTTCAACGCGCATCTGCTCGCTGGTGATGCTTCCTATCGAAGCGCCGGAATCTCGGTCTACATCGCCAATCTCTTGCGGGCGTTGGATCTCGCTAACCTGGACTATCGCTTCCAGATTTTGATGGGGCACGGTTACTTGCCGGACGGTGTGAGGTTCCCGGTTGTGCGCTCTCGGCTTTCGACGGCGCAACCGTGGCGACGCCTTCTCTGGGAACAAGCCGTTATGCCCGGCTGGTTGCGCCGTCTTCAGGTGGATCTGCTGCATGCACCGGCGTTCGTGGGTCCGCTGTTGACGCGACGACGTCAGGTTATCACGGTTCACGACCTGAGTTTCTTGCGCTACCCCGAGTACTTTCGTCGAGGTAACCGCACCTATCTCAGGATGATGACCCGGCTCGCCTGCCGCCGCGCGACCGCTGTCATCGCCGTGTCGGATTTCACGGCGGGTGAGGTTGTCCGGCTCCTGGGTGTGCCCGAAGATCGGGTATTCAGGGTCTACAATGGCGTCGACCCGCGCTTCCGACCTTTGCCCGAGGCCGAGGTCGCGCGGTTTCGACGGGAGGAAGGTTTGCCCGACCGTTTCGTACTGGCGATGGGCACGCTGGAGCCGCGTAAGAATCTGATCCGTCTCATTCGAGCGTTTGCTCGTCTCAAAGACCCTGGGCTTCATCTCGTCCTGGCCGGCGGCTGCGGATGGTTCTACGGCGATATCTTCGCTGAGGTGGAACATTTCGGGCTTGTGGATCGTGTGCATTTCCCGGGGTATGTCTCGGCGGAGAGTCAGCCTTTCTGGTATAATGCCGCGCGCGCATCCGCTTACGTGTCGATGTATGAGGGCTTTGGGCTTCCGGTTGTCGAAGCCCTGGCCTGTGGCACGCCGACGCTGACGTCGTCGACGACCTCACTGCCGGAAGTTGGTGGAGATAGCGTGCTGACTGTTCCGCCCGATGATGAGGCAGCCATGGCCGACGCTCTGCATACATTGGTATCGGATGAGGGGGTGCGCGGCCAACTGCGGCAGCAGGGGTTGGAGCGGGCTGCCGCTTTTTCCTGGAAGAAGACCGCGGAAGGCACGATGGATGTTTACGCGTGGGCGCTAGGCGCCCAAGGGAACTAATCTATGGGAAGCCGGCGAGATGGCGCGCCTCCTTGGGCGCTCATCCTGGATGTTGCGATGATCAACCTCGCTATGGCGCTGGCCTATCTGTTGCGTTATCGGCTGCAGTGGTTTCTGGACGTTGTCTTTGATGCTCCTTATCAGGCTTACGTCCCCTTCAACATTCTTTTCTCCGTTGCGGTCCCCGTCGTTCTTTGGGCCACAGGTTCTTACAGCAACTGGCGGGGGCGTGTTTGGTTGGAGCACGTCTTCGAGATTATCAACGCCGTAGGGATCACGCTGATCATCGCATTGGCATGGTCTTTTGCGGTCCGACCGCTGGTTTACTCACGGCTCTTGCTGGCCGAGAGCGCGATCTTTATGATGGTGTTGATCTCTGTGGATCGTGCGGTGACTTTAGCTGTTCAAGTACGACTGCGCAAGCGAGGTATAGGTGTCAAGCGCATTCTCATCGTGGGCGCCGGGGAGGTTGGGCGCAGAGTTATGCGAACCGTAGTCGCGCGTCCGGACTTGGGTTACGATATCGTGGGCTACGTCGACGACAACCCGGACAAGGCCGAGAGCAAGATCGGGCGCTTCTGCGGCCTGGGCGCGATCGATAGCCTCTCGGACGTGATCGATGCCCACGAAGTCGATGAGGTTATCATCACGCTGCCCTGGAACTACCATCGTCGAATCCTAAGTGTTCTGCGGGCGTGTGCTCGCCGGGAGGTAACGGCCCGGCTGGTGCCCGATCTCTTTCAGATGAGCCTGAGCCGTGTCGAGGTGGGGGACCTGGGCGGTGTGCCGTTGATCGAGATCCAGGAGATCTCCTTCAGCCGGTACGAACTGGCGATCAAACGCGCCGTCGATCTGTGCGGCGCGGTCGTCGGTCTGCTCTTTGGCTGGCCCGTTTTTCTACTGATCGCGTTAGCCATCAAGCTTGACTCGCCGGGACCTGTCCTCTTCAAACAGGTGCGGATGGGTGAGGATCATCGCCTTTTCGATATCTACAAATTCCGCACGATGCGAGTCGGTGCGGAGCGTGAGCTCGTTGAGCTGCTGGAGAAGAATGAGGCCGACGGCCCGATATTCAAGATCCGTGACGATCCCAGGTTGACCCGCACTGGTCGCTTGCTGCGGCAGACGAGTCTCGATGAGCTGCCACAGCTCATCAACGTGCTCAGAGGTGAGATGAGCCTCGTAGGACCACGCCCCCCTATTCCGGCCGAGGTCGAGCAGTACCAGCCTTGGCACGAAAAGCGGCTTGCCGTGCCGCCGGGCATAACCGGCCTTTGGCAGGTGAGCGGACGCAGCGAGCTTACGTTCGACGAAATGGTACTGCTGGATCTCTACTACATTGAACATTGGTCTCCGTGGCTGGACCTCGCCATCTTGATGCGGACGGTGCCGAAGGTCATTGCCAGGGATGGCGCCTACTAGATTCAGTCCCTATTCAGCAATTGGGAGAGGGTTATGGCACGATGGCAGCTATCAAAGCGTGAACGTGCGGCGCTGCTTGATTTCCTACAACGCCTGATCAACACCCCGAGCCCCTCGGGACAGGAGGGGGCTGTCGCCGAACTCATCATGGATGAGATGAAGGCGCTGGATTTCGAGGAAGTCTGGATGGACGAGAGCGGCAACGTCCTGGGCTTGGTCGGTCGAGGAAACGGCCCCACGTTGATGCTCAACAGTCATATGGACACCGTCGAGGTTGCCGAGCCCCAAGCGTGGACCGTGGATCCTCTTTCGGCGACGCTGACCGATGGTCGGCTCTACGGTCTGGGTAGCTGCGATATGAAGGGCGGGCTTGCGGCTACCGTCTATGGCGCGGCTCTCCTTGCCAAGCGGCAGGTGCCGCTTAACGGCGCTTTGCTGGTAGCTTGCGTAGGTTTGGAGGAGCCTTCAGAGGGCACGTGCACGCGCATCCTCTTCGAGGAGGACGGTCTTCGTCCTGACTGGGTCTTGATCGCCGAACCCTCCAACCTACAGGTTGTTCGAGCTCAGCGCGGGCATCTGGAGATGAAGATGACGGTCCACGGGCGTTCCGCGCACTCGTCCTCACCGGAATTGGGGGAGAACGCCATTTACGCGGCTGCACGCCTGGTGTTTGGCTTGGAGATCGTCGCCGGTCAGTTGCCCGAGGATCCCTTCTTAGGGTCGGGGGTGTTGGCGGTCACGGACATCCGGTCGCGCGCGGCAAGTCGGAACGCCATTCCGGACCGCTGCGAACTGTTCCTGGATCGCCGATTGACGGTGGGCGAGACCGAGGCCGCCGCCCTTATGGAAATCCAACGCGTCATCGCCCGGGAGGGCGTGAATGCTGAGGTCAAGGTGGTTGAAGAGGAAATCGAGACGCACACCGGCAAAGTGCTCTTTGCGAGGCGTGCTTCTCTGCCCTGGGCATTGGATGAACGTCATCCGTTAGTACAGGCGATGGTGCAGGCTGCGCGGAGTGCGGGGATACGTCCGACGATCACAAGGTGGCACTTCGCCACCGAAGGCGCGTACACGGCGGCTGTGGCCCGTGTGCCAACTGTTGGGTTTGGCCCCGGCGATCCTGCCTGTCCGCATCGGTGCAATGAGTATGTCGATCTCGATCAGGTCTATGACGCCACGAGGGCCTATATGGCGCTGGGCGCCCGGCTTCTCTCGTGAGAGTCTCTTCTCGGGGGGATCATCCTTATGCACAGTCTTCTGATGGTCAGCCAGGTAATTCGGACTGCGGTGGATGCTCAAGCTCCCATCGTGGCGCTGGAGTCGGCGTTGATCACCCACGGATTCAGCTATCCGGACAGTGTGGCGATCACCCGGCGGATGGCGGATGCTATCCGGGCAGAAGACGGGCACCCGGCGGTTATCGGCGTATGGCGGGGCAAGGCCCGGGTCGGCTTGAGCTCCTCTCAGATTGATCAACTGGCGGCAGATGAGAAGGCCTATAAGGTCAGCGTTCGGGATCTTGCGTTGATAGGTGCTCGTAAGGGTCACGGCGGTACGACGGTGGCAGCAACTTCGCTGCTGGCTCACCGATCCGGTATCCGCGTCTTCGCCACCGGGGGCATCGGTGGGATTCATCGTGGGCACCCTGAGGATGTTTCGGCAGACTTACCTGTCTTGGCGACCACGCCGATCATCGTGGTCTGTGCCGGTGCCAAGTCGTTACTTGATCTGCCGCGAACACGAGAGTTCCTGGAGACTTGGGGGGTGCCGGTGTTGGGTTGGCAGACCGACGAGTTCCCAGCCTTCTACAGCCGTCATTCCGGCCTCCTCGTCGATCAACAGGTACAAGAACCAGAGGAGGTCACTGAGGTTTTCCGGGCGCAACGCCAACTTGGCCTTCCCCAGGCTCTTCTGGTCACCGTCCCGCTGCCCCCCGACGACGAGGTGCCGGCGGATGTTGTCGAGCCCATGATCGCGCAGGCCATGGCGGACGCAGAGTCGCAAGGCGTATCGGGAAAGGATTTGACGCCTTTTATCCTGTCACGAATGGTGGCGTTGAGTGAGGCGCGTACCAAGCACGCGAATGAGGCCTTGCTGATCCGGAACGCTCAGGTAGCGGCTCGAATTGCACGCGCGCTGACGCCGTACGACACCCAACCGACCGCTGGTGCGTTGGATGAGCCCAGGACTTGAGCGGTGTCGAGGCTCGCGGTTGGCTCGGAAGGGCTGGTGATCGACGGTGAACCCGCCCTGATTCAGGCGGGTGCTCTGCACTACTTCCGCTTGCCTCATCCGGACCTCTGGCGACCCGTGCTCGAGCGCATGAGAATGGGAGGGCTCAACGCGGTCGTCATCCCGTTCCCCTGGGCCTACCACGCGCCCGCACCGGGATTTCACGACTTCACCGGGCCCAGGGCGATTGATCGCCTGCTCGACGAGGTGACCCGCGTCGGTCTGTGGTTGATACCTCATCTCGGTCCGTGGATCGGCAGTGGTCTTGACGCCGGCGGCGTGCCGGCTTGGTTACTCCACTCGGATGTTGCTTTGCCCAGAGATGGCGACTCCGCCGGCTTTGCGCATGCCTTCTTGCGGCAGGTTGAGACTTGGTGGGTGCGCCTCCTCACCTATATCCGTGACCATCCTAACCTTCTCTTTGTCGTACTCGATCCCGGACGCCGTCCTCGCGAGGCCAGTAGTGAGGACCCATCGCAGGCCCTTGGTCTCGCGCTCATGCGACTTGTCCGGCGGCTGGGAGTGCAAGCCCCTTGCGCCTTACCGGCGTCGATCTGGGAGGGGTCGATCGAGGCCGGGAGGGCGTCGGCCATGGGGGATGTGCCTCCCGGGGATGTCGCTTCAAGACTTGATCAGACGTCCCCGGTCACTTCCCATCATGGGGGTGAGCCGTCACAGCCTGCTCGGTTTCTGATCCTGGGGGAGGGGACGCCGCAAGACGGTGACCTGAGCTCCGCTGAGGCTGACAGCTTTCTCTTGCTGGATCTCGACTTTCCTGCGACCTGGCTGGGATCGCATCGAGTGCCCGTTGCCCAGGCCTTGGGTGCGGAGTATCCCAGGCCACAGATCGCTCGGGGAGTAGTTGACGGCGCGGCAGCCATCGGGCTGTCACCCTATCATGTAGGGACGAACTGGGGATGGTGGGCCGCGCCGGGGACCGTTACCCTTCACGGACATGGCGCTCCTGTGGCTGAGGGAGGCGGGCTCCCCGCACACTATCACCAGGCTCGGCGAATCAGTCTCACACTTGAGACTATGGGTGACGTGTTGCGGATGCCGGATGCCCTATCGACGGTAAGCGCTAGGCCAGCGGAGCTACTGTTGGGAACGTGTGGCGGTCGTTTTGGCACCGTGGTTTTCCTGCGGAACGAGCAGAAGACAGACAGTTACGCTAACCTGCAACTTGAGCGGGGCTCGCGCCGGTTGACTCTTGAGGATATCGCCGTTCCGGCAGAGTCGGTCCGGGTCGTGCCCCTTGACTGGCGGGTGGCAAGTCGGCGATTGGTCGGAACCACGATGGAACCGGTGCTTCGCACCAACGTGGCCGGGCGCGAGTTGCTGGTCTTGTTCAACGAGGTGGGCGGCGAGGTTCTGCTGCCGGGAGACTTCCGCTCCCGTCATCAGCGTGGCCCGGTTTACATTGAGCGAGTGCCCTTCGAAGGCGCGCGGTCTGGGCTGATGGCGCACTTCGATCCGGCCCGTCTGGGATCTCTGGTGCTGGATGGCCCCGAAGGCGTCCTCCAGATTCTGGCGCTGGCCCCCTCGCTGGCCAACCGGGTTTGGCCTCTGGACGATCTGTGGCGCACGAATCCGATCCCGGCGCCGGCTTGGCGTCCGTCCGCAGAGGCGCCCGCTGCGGGTGTCGTCATCGGTCCGGATCTGGTCGTGCCGGAGAAAGACGGCGGGTTCCGTTTCTTGGCAAGCGATAAGGGATTTGGCTACCGTTGGGGGCCGTGGCGCGGCAGCGATCCGCACACGTGGCTGGCGCCCCTCTTGTGGCAGGCGCCCCCCTCAGTGAGACTGCCCGCGCTCAACTGGGCATCTCGTCCCGGAGCGCCGGAGGCACAGAGCGATTACGACGATCGGGGCTGGCGCCGTGTTGTGCCTCAAGGCCCTCTGAGCATGGAAGCGCAAGGTGTGAACTATGGCTTTGCCTGGTACCGGGCCCATTTCTCCGGAGAGCCCCGCGCCGTGACTTTGACATGCCGGCACGCTTGCGACCTCTATCTCAACGGCGAACATATCGCCACGCTGAACCCACCGCCGGACTTGGGAGCTGTCGCGCCCAAGACATTGCCGCTGTCGAGCCGCTATCTCCAGGACCAGAATGTTCTCGCCATCTTGGTGGAGAACATAGGCCGTCATGAGTCGTGGGATCTGGCTGCGCAACCCCACGGGTTGATCTCGTGTACGATTGAGGGCGCGTCGGGCCTGGATTGGCGTGTTCGCGGTGGCCTTAGCGGTGAGATGCGCGTTCAGGGGTTTCAAGGCTACGCGGATTGGGATCTCGTGCCGGAGACGGGCGCTCAGTATGTGTGCTGGCATCGCGCCTTGTTTGAACTGGATCTGGCTGCTGCTGTCGAGATACCCGTGTTCCTTGAGCTAGAGCAAACGCCGTCCAAAGCCTATATTTACCTGAACCACCAGTTGATCGGCCGGATGTGGTATCCGCAAGGCGCTCAGCGAAGGTTCTGGTTGCCCGATGGGCTGTTGGAACGTCGCGGCACAAACGAGCTCCTTGTGGCTCAGTGGACTCGCGGCGCCAACCCGGGCATCGGCATGGCCCGGCTGGTGCCCGGGATGCCAAGCGCGTGGCATAAAGAAGCGGGCGTCCAAGGGTGAGTTCGGGACCCCTGGACGCCCATCAAACCTTCAGAATTCCGATGTCACTCGTCGTACAAACCGGTGCTCAAATACCGTTCTCCGGTGTCCGGCAGGACCGCGACGACGGACTTCTCAGCGCCCAAGATGCGGGCCATCTGTAGCGCCGCAACCGTTGCCGCGCCCGATGACATACCGACGAGCAGGCCTTCCTGGCGTGCGAGTTGCCGCGCCATATGCCAGGCGGCGTCGCTCTCAACGCGAACCACCTCGTCGATGACGTCCATATCAAGCACCGGTGGTTTGAAGCCGGCGCCAATGCCCTGGATCTTGTGGCTTCCCGGTTCCCCGCCTGACAGGACAGGCGAACCGGCCGGCTCGACGGCCACGACTTGCACGTGAGGCGCCTTCTCCTTCATAAACTTGCCCACGCCGGTGACCGTCCCACCGGTACCCACGCCGGCGACGATGGCGTCCAGATCGGGCACCTGGGCCAAGATCTCCTCAGCTGTCGTCTCGTAATGGACCTGAGGATTTGCGGGATTTTCGAACTGATTTGGCATGAAGGCGCCGGCGTTCTCCGCCACGATCTCCTCAGCTTTGGTGATCGATCCCCTTATGCCCTCCTCGCCGGGCGTGAGGACAAGGTCCGCGCCATAGGCTTTGAAGAGCGTACGGCGCTCGACGCTCAGTGAGTCCGGCATCACCAGGATCAACCTGTAGCCTTTGAAAGCGGCCACCATCGCAAGCCCAATCCCCGTGTTGCCGCTCGTCGGCTCCACGATCAAGCCACCCGGTTCGAGTTTGCCCTCTCGCTCCGCCGCCTCGATCATCGAGAGGCCGATGCGCTCCTTAACACAGCCACCGGGATTCTGTCGCTCCAATTTCACCCAGACTTCGGACATACCCGGCGTGACCAGGCGCTGCAGACGTACGACCGGTGTCCGCCCAATCAGATCCAATACGCTATCTGCTACAACTCCGTGGAATCCCTCAGGTTTCAATCCCATGGTAATAGTCTCTCCTCACATGCGCTAGCGCACGCGCTCGTGCACGCGTTCGGGCGCACCTAGCTCTGCGCGAAGTTCCTGAACTTCCTCCTCCAGCGCCGCGATACGCTTATTCATCTTCACCAACGTCTCGTTGACCACATCGGGCAAGTTCTCGTGATGGAGGTCTGGCTTCCGCCGGCACTGGACGCCGTTGAGCTTGACGACCTTCCCAGGGACACCCACCACCGTCGCGTGAGCCGGCGCTGACTTGACTACCACAGCACCCGAACCGATCTTGGAATTATCGCCGATCTCAATAGGCCCAAGCACTACAGCATTCGAGCCTACGATGACGCCGTTGCCCAGCGTGGGATGGCGCTTTTTCCTCTCCAGGGAGACACCTCCCAGCACGACGCCCTTGTACATCAGCACGTCGTCTCCTACCTCGGCGGTCTCGCCAATGACGACGCCCATGCCGTGGTCGATAAAGAACCGCCGTCCGATGGTGGCGCCGGGATGGATCTCAATGCCAGTCAGCCAACGGGCAATGTGAGACAGGAATCGGGCCGGAAAGAGCCAACCCCGCTCCCACATCCAATGCCCAATCCGGTACATCCAGACGGCGTGGAGGCCCGGATAGCTTGTCAGTACCTCGATAACGCTGCGCGCCGCCGGGTCTTTGTGAAAGACGGTCTGGATGTCTTCGCGCAGTCGTTCCCACGCCGTAGGATTCGGCAACGGCGGTTCGATATCCGGCGGACAGGTGCACTCACCGCAGCATTCGCCACATAAAGGGCATCTTGTTTGCTCCAGCGTCCTGTTCGTCCCTTGTGCTGACATCTCTATCTCCCCTAATAGGCGCCTCATTGGGCGTGGTCTGTTGTCTTGCCGTACACCCCGTGTGCGAGCGATGGACCGTGTGTGCCCCTCGGCTCCCTGCTTGAGCTGAACCCAGCGGATGTGCGTGCGCAAGATGTCTCCCTTCCATTTGCGCCGCGCAGGTCACCTCAATATGATCGTTTTCAGTGACCATATTTTACTTTAATGAAGGCACTCTGTCAAAGACCTGACATACCTGATAGCATATTGCCATAAATCACCGTTTGAGTATCATTAGAATATGGATTGCACATTGCTTCACAACGAGATCTCATGGTACTGCGGTGTTGATCCTCTTGAACTCAACGATATGAGAGCTTATCAACTATGATAGTGATACGCGAACCTGGACCTTTTTCGCTTGGGTTTCCAATATGGACGCCAAGCCTGATCTTGCTCGGGGTCTATCTGTATGCCATCGTCTCGGCGCTATGGCGCCGGCGCCGCGACTTCCTGTCCCTCAGTCGTCGGGGTTGGTTCGTCCTCGGCCTGATTCTCATCTTGACGCCGTTCGCGCATCGATTGCTGGTGGTTTATTGGCCCTGGGGTAGGGTGGTTCCAACGGGGCCGATGAACGTGGTCCCCATCAGATCCGCAATATCGCTGCCTGGGGTTCTCTTGATCGCCATAGCCGCCTATGGCTTGGGCCCAGGACCGGGGTTGGTGGTGAGTTTGGTGGCCGGCGTCAGTTGGTCCCGCTATATGCCTCTGGTCGCGACCGATGTCCTCGCGCTCTCCATGTGGGGATATCTGATTGGTGCGCTGCTGAGGCTGCCGTACCGGGGTGACGTCTTCAGGATTCTTCGCCTGCCCGTGGTCGCCGCGGTCTCTGCTTCTGTGGCCACGGCGTTCATTCTCTCATTGAGCCGGCTCGCCGCCTCACAGCTGGCGGATCCGCTCCGGATCATAGATTTCATGGTGGTGTTGTGGGGCAGTGAACTTCCTCTTTGGGGACTGGTGGGACTTGGCGTGGGGCTGTTGCTGCAAGGC
>JBNGDU010000268.1:6383-10374 GCA_049975025.1 Anaerolineae bacterium | reverse complement strand
GTCTGAGTCCGCCCATGGCGGCGGATTCGGCGGTGCTGTACTCGGGGCTGAAGGTGATGCCGACCAGGTTCTTGACTTCGGGCTGCTGATGAAAGCCAAAACCGTAAAGCTGGGGGTGGTCCAAGTAGGACGGTCTGGCGTCGAAAAGCTGGGCTGCGGCTTCGATCGTGGCGGGTGGGATGAGCCAGGCTGCCTCGGACTGATCGGCGCGTTTGATCTTACCGGCGGTCATGAAGCTACACCAGTATTCGCGGCGGTCGGTGCTTCGCTCGCGGGGGGTGAGTAGGACTTTGCCGGTGGCGACTCTTATGGCGTCGGAGGGCTTAGGGTTGGGCATAGGCGGGGGCTCCTTGGGGATCTTGTTTTTGCGTTTGCGATTGTATTCCTCCGCTTCCTCGCGGAAGATGTAGAGCCAGGGGGACAGGGTTATCCCGATGAGCAATAGGTAAGCGACGTATCGGACCCATGCCTGCCATTCCTCGGGCGGGATGGTGTCGCGGGATGCGGGGGGTGGCATGGAGACGGGTCGGCTGGTGGGGAAGTAGGCACAGTAGCAATTAGGATGCAGTGGGAGGGCCGGCTCGGTGCCGGGTGCCCACACGGTACCGATCATGCGTTTGCAGCGTGGGCAGATAGTCTCGGGGCGGGGGTTGTAGTTCGTCCAGAGAAGGTTGTGGGGGCCGGATCCGGCTATGACGGGCATGATGACCTCCAAAGCTCGCCGGCATGGCGCATGTGGCGGATCTCTCGGACGGTGGCGGCGATGGCGGTGGCGTGTGCGGGCTCAAAGCGGATGGTGGTGCCGTCCCAGCTGTCGGCGGACTGGAAGCGCATCATCCGGGTGGGTGAGTTGACTCGCCCTATGTGGATCCATTTCCCGCGGCGGCGCGCCTCGGCGATGAGGATGTCGGCTTCCCCGTGGAGTTTGTGGTGGTTATCTCCGCCTATGAACAGGGCTTCGAAGTCATCCCATTCGACATAGCTCGATCCCGAATAGATACCGAGGTCGTCGCAGCGCATCCCGTTTTGTGTGGCCAGAGCGATTTTCCAGCCATCCTCGCTCAGCGTGTAGGCATAGTTGTGGAATTGCTCTAGGGTTGAGACGGCATCGTAGGGCACATCGGGGATGACGACGAAGAGACAGCGGTCCCGGTAGGGGGCATGGCGATCGAGAGCGTCGAAGAATTGCGGTTCGTCCACCTCTCCCCCATTGCTGAAGCACTCGTTATCGATCGCGTAGGGCCATCCCTCGGCGATCAGGCTGCGTAGCCCGGTACGGTAGGATTCCAGCAAGCCGAAGGCGTCAGCGTTGGCGATGACTTGGGGGGCGGTGCTGGGTGACAGGTAAAGTGGCGGGATCACGGGCGGGGTCCTGACGCAGTGGAGTGTAGTGCCAGGATCCTCGCCCACAGGGCACCTCCTGCGACCTTGGCGATGAACTGGCCGGTGGACACTGCCGGCATGATGGCGCCGAAGGCGAGGGCTGGGAAGATGACGGAGTCGACGGCTGCGCTGCCGAGGTTGGATAGGTTGATACGGCGTTGTGGCGGTAGGTGGCGGGCGATGTGGTAGATGGCGGTGTCGACGGTGCCGGAGACGGCGAAGGCGCAGGCGGAAGCGATGGCGATGCGTTGGGCTTTCCAGCTGATGGCGGCGGTGAGGATGGATCCGGCGAGGATGAGGGCTGCCATCCTGCCGACAAGGCGGTTGTGGTGCCAGGCATCGTGCAAAGCGTCTCGGGATGAGAGGGTGAGTCCGACCAACAGGAAGGCGTTAAGCGGCGTCGACCAGGGGCCGAGGTAGGCGGCGGATATATTGGCCAGGATGATGGCGGCGAGGTACAGGGCGGTGTTGGGCATGGGCTATTTGGGGACGGCGGGGATCTTCTTGTCGTATTGGACGTAGCGGAGGCGGGTTTTGAGTCTACGGATCTCGGCGTTGATTTGGCGGATGAGGCGGGCGGTGTCGCGGTAGGGTTTGAGGGCTGTGTCGGCGCGGATCTCGTATTTCTGGTCCTTGAGGTCTTCGATTTGCTGGATGAGTTTATCGGGGGTAAGCATGGCGTGGTTGCTCCTTATGACCAACAGTGTCCTTCTTCGCAGATGACGAGGGGGAGTTGCTTAGCTTTGCGTTCGCGTAGGGCATCGCGTTCGAGGTCGGCGGTGGCCAGGGGGACGAGGTGTCGGTAGACGTAGAGCTCGTCGGCGGTGGAGGCTCCTCCTCTCTCGGCGAGGGGGTTGTGGCGGTTCTCCTCGTCGAAGGCGACGGCTTCAGACCAGTCGTCGGGGTGATTGCGGCGCATATCGGACCATTCGGAGGCGGTGCGGTAGGGGCATCCGATGCATGCGGATTTGCCGGGGACGTGATAGCCATGGTTCAACATGTAGTCAATGCAATCGTTGCGGGTCATGTGGCGTTCGATAAGCGGGTAGCGGTTGGTGATGTAGGCGACGTCAGAGTGGCGCATGCGGTGCCATTCGTCCCATGAGATGCCGAGCCATTGCTCGAGGGATCCGGGTCGCGGGTGGGGCGGCGTGCTGGCGGGGTATCCGAGACATTCGCGGAGGTGGCGGCGGATAGGGCGGATCTTGAAGTCGCGGGAGCACTGGCGGTTAAGCGGGGCGCCGGTGGATGTCCAGAAGGGTATGTGGATGTGTTGGGTGGCGCCGAGGTGGCGGATGTTGCCGGTCGTGACCGTGTGGACGGGGATGCGTCCATCGATGCGGTCTACGAAGGTCTCCTTGGTGCGGTAGGTGTCGCGGCGTTCCCATTGGGTGTCGGCGTGTACGATGAGATCAAGCAAGGGGAGGTCCCCTTCAAGGCTCATGGCGATGAGGGTGGAAGATTGCACTCCACATCCCCAAGAGAGCACTCGGAGCGGTCTTTCTAAACCGATCTCCGCGAGGATCGTGTCAGGTTGTCCTATGGTGTAGACTTTGTCGCTCACGTTGGCTCCTGGGGCTCGCCTGGGGGGTCGTTCGCGTGTTCCTGGCGCGCGTTGGTGAGGATCTGGCGGATTTGGTCGGTGGAGAGCGTTTCTCCGGCGAATTTGAGGGCGAGGGTGACGGCGGTCTCGTCGTCAATCCAAGCGTGGGTGGAAGCGATAGCGAGGGCTTGTACGATATTGCGGGCGGCGATGGACTGGGATTCGTTGTCGGCGCGGGTGACTTCGGTCACGGTAACCTGCATCCGGAGGTCGTCGGCGGGCGTTTGCCCGGTGACGTGACAGTAGCGGCGGTAGGCGACGGTGACGAGGTCTTGCAAAAACCAGATGATATCCTGCTGCCGATCGGCGAAGTAGCGGGCCGTGGGCTCGCCCATTTCCTTGGCGGTAGCGTAGTTGGTGGATTCCCCCTCGCCGAGATAGTGAAGGGCCAGGTTGGATCCGGTAGCGATAGCGAGGCGAAGGACCTTGCCGTCGGGTTCTGCGTCGTGGGCTGCGATCTCGAGGTTATGGAGTTTGACTTCCTCGCCGGGGCCGTGGACGTAGATCCCGGATTCGATCGGGTTAGCCTGGCGGAGTTGTTGTTTCTTGGCGTCGACTTGGGTGTCGTCGGCGAGCTCGATGTCCATGATGCCGGCGCGTGTACGCTGCCGGTTGAGGCGGACCCGGTCTTTGAGCCATTCAGAATAGCGTAGTGCCCAAGGGAGGACGGGGGTGAGATCGCTTTCGCCCCGGGTAGCATCGAGGGGCTTGTTGACTGCCCAATGGAGCATGAGCGGGTGTGGTGCCTGAGCGTGGGCAAAAGCGCTGGGATGTTCAGGGCTGATCCACGTGCGGGGGTCGGGGCCGGCGGTATTCTCGACGTATTCGATCTCGGTCTCGTAGTCGTCTAGGCGGGTGATGACTTCGCGGATCTGCCGGGCGGTCTTGAAGCGGAGGTAGGACATGCCATCGATCGGGTTGGTAAAGAGCACGGGGAAGAGCTCGCCGTCGCGGGTGAGCTGATCACAGATGAGGCCTAACTTACGGTCAATGCGATTCTTAGGG
>JBNGDU010000268.1:0-6373 GCA_049975025.1 Anaerolineae bacterium | reverse complement strand
GTCCAAAAGTCCTGGATGAAGGCGGCGATGTCCGGATCGCTGCTGCCGATCGTGATACCGGATCCGACGGCATAGGATCGGGTTAGATTCACGACGCGGCGGATGAGGAAGTTTTTGCGCCATGCCTCGAGGGCATCTTCGAGGTCAGCGTAGACATCGCCCCAAGGGCGATCGCCGGGTGCGTGGGTGAGCGATTGCCAGCCTGATGAGTCGTCGACGCGCGCCTGAACTGCGGACGCGTGGGCAGAGATGGTGGCGAGGGCGTCTCTGTTGCCGTTGGGCGGAGGTGAGGCGGTGAGCGTTTCCAGAGCTATGCGGATTCGATCGAGGAAGGGCATCAGCGTGGTCGTCTCCGTTTACGATTTACGATTGGTGGATGCTGGTTGATGGTTGGTGATGTGGGTAGGTCATGGTTTCCAAAAGTTAAACTTAGATTGGGTCCCCCTCGTGCGAGGATCTGCGACATCCGGGTACAGGGGCGGCGCCGTGGCGTGGTCGGGCAATCACCAGTTAGCATGATCGATCTCCCGGAGGGCGTCGTTGGTGGGTACGGCGGTGCCGACGGCATCGCCGGGGAGGTCCAGCTGGTCCACGATAGCACAGAGGGCGGCGGAGACGAGTAGGTCGTCGTGTCCGCGGGCGACGAGGCCGTCGTAGGCGGGGGCTTCCCAGACTCCCCAGCGCATGGCCTTCTGCGGGCCGGGGCGGATCTCGTACTTGCATGCTTCGATCTCATACCAGAACTGGCGGGTTTCGGGCGCCTGGTCGTCGGCATAGTCCTGGAAGCGTCCGGTCTCCACGATGGCGAGGAAGTCCCATCCGAGGTCGGATTTGACCTTAGGGGAGAAGATGACGGGGTAGACGCGATCCTCGCCGAAGGCGGCGAGGAGGAAGCTGGCGAGGCCGGCACCTACGCCGGTGGCATCGACCACGATCCAGGTTGCGTGCCAGAGGCGCGCTAGTGCGCTAATTTTAGCGTGTAGTGCGGCGTGGGGGGTACCGAGGTATAAAATCCTATGGACGGTCCTAAAAACGCGTGCTGGGGGCTTGTGGGAGCGATCGAGGGAGACATCGACGACGGTGATGGCTGTGGCGTCGCGTCGCGGGTTCTGCAGCATAGCGCGATCGAGCTCATCTCCCTCGGTTTCATCCTCGCCGGCGACATCGACGAGGAGGGCATAGCGGTGGCCGGGCTCTGGTGCGAGCAGGCGGGGGTGGGATCCGTGCATCAGAGCCCGGCGTTGTGGGGGGAAGAGTCCGCCGGTGCCGTCGATAGGTTCTAGGAAGAACTGAGTACGGATAAGGGGGTGATTACGTCCCAGTCGGGCGATCTGGGCTTTGACAAAGGCTCCGTACTCGGGGACTTCGGCGGCGACTTGGTCGGCGGTAACTCGAAAGACACGGCGGCAGCCGTCGTGGGCTTGCTCCTGCTCAAGCCAGGCGATGGTCTGAGCGAGGAAGGTGGTGGAAGTCCATGCGGTGCCGTAGAAAACGGTCGTGACGTTGGTGGAAGCTCCCATGGGGGTAAAGTCCTTATCCCACTTGGGCTGCCCGATATCCTGGGCTTCGTCGGCTTCCAGGAGTAGCGAGGCGGTAGCGCCGACCACGTTAGCGGACGGTTCGGCGCTGAAGAAAAAGGCGCGGGCGCGATCAAGCTCCACGATGTAACCCTCGCGTCGGCGGAACTGCTTGGCGTTCCAGGGATTGTTGAGGCGATCGGTGAGGCGCAGGATCGAGTTGATGGTTTGGGGCTTGAAGGTGGGGGATCCCTTGACAAGGGCTCCTCCTCGCCGGCGGTACAGGTTCAGCAAGTAAGCTTCGATCTGAGCGGAGAGCTCGTTTTTCCCGGACTGCCGGGACATCATGACGGCGAAAGTACGGCCCTGGCCATGCAGGATGGACTGGAGGATAGCGTCGGCGGGCTGCAGCTGATACTCCCGGAGGGGAAGCTGCAGGATGAGGCGCGAGAAATTGCGGATATCGCTCAGCCAGTAACGGAGGGCGTTGGCGAGGGGGGGCATGCGTGCGGGTCCCTTGGGTGCGTGGGCGGTGGGTGTTCGGCATCAGCAAAACACCTCATCCAGAGGCGAGAGATCGTGGGCGAGATCGGTACGTTGGCGACGGACGGCTTGGATGAGCCAACACTCAGAGTTGTGGCGTCTGGCGGCTGTGATGAGGCTACGGGCCTTATCGGCGAGGGTATCGCCGGAGAGGGCGTCGTAGTCGGCGCCGACTTCGAAGGTGACGGCGCGGAGCTCCTGCTGGGTGAGGCGGGTACAAATGCGCAGAAGGCGGAGGTGGGGCGTGTGGATGGGGGTGGCGCGGGCGCGTTGGATGGCACGGTGCAGCTTTGTTTCTCCACGCATACAGCAGCTCCTATAGGTCTGTTCCTAGTTCGGTGGACAGTTCATCAAGGGCTTGGGCGATCGCGCCGGCTATACCGTCGGCTGCGTCGCCTGAGAGAGCGCGCTGATCACGCAGTAAGCGGCCTAGGCGGGAGGCGGTCCGGGCGTGGAGGGCGAGGAGGTGGGCGAGTTGGTCGACCTCCATGTCGGCGGCTTGCTCCTCGATATACTCACTGACGAGTCTCTGCTTCTCCGCCAGGTCGGCGACGACGTCCTCGATGCTGGACAGATCGTAGTTCGGCTCATCCTCTCGACGGGCGCGCTGCCCATACGGGGACGCTGCGACCGGGAGTCCGAGATGGTCCGGGCCGCCGTCCGGGCCGGTGGAGTCCACGGCGCCGGAAGTCGATACGAGCGCCCTACCCCCGTGGGAGCTGCAACGGGGTGGCTCGCTGCCGCGGACCGCCCAGGCGGCACACGGCGTGCCGTCTCGCCTCAGCGCGGTGCATCGCCGCGACTTTAGCGGGGTCCGTGGGGTGGCTCTTTCCTTCGTGTCGGTCATGGCAGCAATCTAGATCATCACTCGGTCCATTTGCCCCCATGTTAGAACATATGTTCTATTCATTCAACACACCACCCCCCACTTTTCCGAAGGAAAATCCGGATATCTAGGGGCAACTGTGGATAAAGCCCCTGATAGTTGAGGATTACTGTTAGAAAACGGGGATAAGTCTTCGGCGGAGAACCGGCAGCTGGCGCGCACCTCAGCGTCCCCAGCGCTCACCGGCAGGCCTAGAGGCGTGACTTTGCGCACGGTGAAGGCCGTACGTCCGCGCAGGCGGACGGCTGGCGCAGTGCGCCTCCCCGAGCGACTTCAGTCGCGCAACCTCCGGATCAGTAGGTCGGCAGCGGGGACCCGCAGTCGGGCACCTCAGACGGTGAAGGGATGTCCGCTCTCAGCGAAGCGGAGCGGCGTCGCGGCCTACGAGACGGGCGACTGATCCGTTGCGCGTGCTATGGGGCGCTGACTTCCAGCGCCTTGAGCACAACGTAGTCGTGGGGATTCTCCTGCGGCTCGCTTACCGGCAGGCGCGTACCCTCGGGGAAGGGATAGAGCCCCATCGCCATCAGGTAGTCGCCGGGCGGCGCTTCCGCCGGCACCGGCAGCACAAAGGATTGGATGATCGTCTCAGACGCACGCCAGAGATGGGCCGGGTAGGTGGTGCACAGCTGGCTGTCTGCCTGCGACCACATCTCCCCACCCTCGTAGGGCGTGGGAATCCCGTAGAGATGGATAAAGAGGCTGGGCGTGATCTCCGGAGGGCGCAGGGCGCGCACCCCCAAGGTGATCGCCACGTCCGTGCGGGGGGCCACCGCGTCCGGCAGCTCGCTCAACGTCCATACGGCGAACTGGTCGCCAAATCGCCCGGCGGGGGGCGACGACGTCAGCGGCAGTGGATCGGCGCTGAACACGGAGTAACGCGGGAGTCCGTCGACAAGCGTCTCGTCAACATAGAGCGTCCTGACGTCGGCCCACCTGGCGAGCGCATCCGCCAGCCCCGGCTCGAACCGCGTGAGCGACGTGTAGACAGCGGTCGTGCCAGCATCGGGCACGACCAAGCACTCGTGACTGTCGAAAGCGCCCACGGGGCGCGGCGCGAGGTCCCGGGCGCGGAGGATGATCACGGGATGGGCCGGGGTGAAGGGGCTGAAGTAAACGTGGGTGTCGGATGATGTCTCCGCCTGGACAAGGTTTGCCGCTCGATTGACGTGGACCTCCATGGCGATGAAGGTCTCGGGATGCCGAAGCCATCCCTGATGGAAGTCACGGCCGCTGATGATCCCCGCGCCCACGAGCAGCAGCAGCGGCAGCGATTGGACGGCTTGAGGGAGGCTCAATCTTCGCAGGATGAGGCCCAGCGAAGTGGCGCCAACGCCCAAGACCAAGGCCAGGGGAACCGTGAAACCGGCGCCGCGCAGGAAATGCGGAGCGTAGTTGCTGAACAGCGAGGGCACGAGCGCCGCGATGGCCCATCCCACGAGCAACAGGCCCGGGAGACGCCAGCGCCGCCGCGCCACCAAACCCAGCAGCCCCAGCGCGCCCAGGACGCCCGTAAAGGGATCCAGGATCGGACGCTCTGGCAGGTTGAAGAGGGCGTTGGGCTCGCCGCGCCGGAAGAGCGCCAGAAACCAAGCGCGACCACTCCCCACGACCTGCTCAATCGACCGTGCCGAGACGGTGGTCGAGCGGGCGAGCACCTGATCCGGATGGGTGCGCGCGTAGTTCGCCATCGGCAGCGCGACGACCAACGCCACGAGGTAGCTGAACATCACCTCGCGCCCGATGTTCGTCGGCAGGAAGACCGGGGAGTGGCCGTCAAGGATCTGCAGGGCGTCCACGCCATACCAAGCGGGATCGTACCCGTCACCAGGGGGTAAACTGCCGATCTTGTAGAAACGCAGGAAGGCCGCCAACACTAGAATGGGCAACAGAAGCCATGCCTTGCGACGTCGGTTCAGGGTGGACTGTCTTTGTGGGGGCATTAAGAGCTACAGGCCTTTTGAGCTATCCGTGACTAAGTCGGTTGTTCCAGCCCTAATGTAGCGGATTTCGCCGCTTTAGCAACGTGAGGACAAGGTTGTCGTTGACGCGGAAGTGCGCGGGGGCTCATTGACCCGTTCGGGATGACAGACCAGCAATGCTGCTCAGCCGTCAATCATCAATCGCAAATCGTCATTCCGAACCCCCGCGAGGAAAGAGCGCCTTCATCGAGGATGGCGCCCTCGCACATCAGCTGTCTTCGCACGCAGGCGGTGAGGAATCTACGCGCCAGGGTATCGCAGACCCTGCATCCTAACCGCCCTTTGCCGCCTCAGCCGCCCCACAACGGAGAACCTGCCAAGCTTAGGGAACTCCTAAAGCCTGGCAGGTTGAATCGGCGCGCGGTCGATGATCTCTCGGTCGCGGTGCTTACGCGGCTATCCGAGAAGCGCCTAAGCGAACTCCTGAATCAACGCTACCGGGGCGTCAGCCGGTCGCCTCTGCGATGGCGGGTCGGTTGCCCTCCCGCTGCTCCAAGCGCACCTTGATGTTCTGAAGGCAGTGGCCTAAGCACTCCTCCCACTTGCGCTTGACGAACAGGCGGTCCACAAGCCCCCCGACGACCGGCACCGGGACCTTGTACTTCAAGTCATAGTTCAGCCTCGTCTCCCGAGGCCAGCGCGACAGGTCCTCGAACCACCAGTGCTCCTCAAGAGGAATGCCTTCCACCGACCTGAAAGTCCAGCCGTGATTCTCGACGAAGTCGCTCATCTCCATCACGTATTCGAGCTCGCCCAGGATCGGCACGCGCCGGGAGCACTCGAACTTCGCCCCGTCGCCGCACTCCACCTCACCAACCGGGCGGTACATCTGAATGCCCTCGTAGAACTCGCCCACGTGTTGCCAGTCCGACACGTACCTGAATGCCTCCTCCACCGGCGCCTTGATGCGCACGCTTCCTTCTATATGGGCCATCTCACGCCTCCTTCTACTACCGACAGAACCTTGATTGCGTCCCGCTCGACCGGGACACCTACACCACAGGCAATTACTGAGAAGCGTCAAGGGTCATCGTTCCTCAACGTGGCGTGTGTCGAAGAGCTCAGTGATGTTGCCGCTTGCTGCAGGAACTCAGCCCGAATGACCACCTGACGCCGGCACAACCGCGGATAGCTAACAACGCCGTAGGACGGGCAGCTGACCGATAGAGCCGCTCAGGATTGATGGCGCAACTGATGAACAAAAACCTGCGACTTGAGCGCGGTGTAACGACGACGATGCGGGCCTTTGGAGTGACAGCTATGTAGCCGATGCCGTGCGCTGCATCGATAGTGTGTAGCCCGTCTACCTTTAGTATACGATTGGATCTATGTTATGTCAATGCCGCGATGCCGTGAGGGTGTGCGTCACTTTCTAGCAGAACGCGCCTACTGACAACCCTAAAGGTGCGGCGGTGATGGCTCACAGAGATCGTTCGTGCTGCCAT
>JBNGDU010000267.1:0-10398 GCA_049975025.1 Anaerolineae bacterium | reverse complement strand
GCCCAGGGAGTAGACACCCACCGGACAGAAATAGAGGCAAGGCTTGTGCTCACATCGCAAGCAAACCTCAGGCTCCTCGATCCAGAGATGTGCCTTCTCCTCGTCGATGAAGTACTTCAGGGTCATCAGAAGATCGTCGACGTAGACGTCCGGAAGTGTCTCTTCGACCTCCTCAGGTAGTTCCTTGGCTTCGAATGCATCGCCTGTTTTCATTGCCATAGTGTCACCATCCCATCACTGAACGTGTCATAGAGATCATATCGCCAGCGGCTTTTATGAGTGAGCGTCGATCCGTGATCGCGCCGAGCATGCCGCGGAAGAGCTCCTTCTTGGGTTGCCCATAGGCGCTGAAGAACTGGCCCAACGCATCGTTGATGAAGTTAGGATAGACCTCCATAAACTGAGGATGGTTCTCGAGGAAGGCGGAGAACTTCCGGTATTGCTTCAGATCCTTCAAGATAAAACCGTCCTCAAGCCGGTCGCGGTAGCGAGACATGACCTTTTCACTGAAGTCACCCCGGCTATGGGCTTCCAACGCGGTCTCCGCCGCCAGCTTCCCGGCGATGATCGCCATATTCGTGCCCTCCCAGTGCAGCGCGTTGACCATAGCAGCGGCATCCCCGGCGACCATAACTCCTCCTGTGAAGAGCTTGGGCATCGCACGATATCCGCCTTCGGGGATCAGGTGCCCACCATATTCAAGCAACTGTCCTCCCTCCACCAAGGGGGCAATAGCCGGGTGTTCGAGATAGCGCTGGAGCACGTCATAGGGTTTAAGCCGGTACTCGGCCAAGACATCCAGCATCATGCCCAAGCCGACGGAGACGCTCGCTTCATTGGTGTAGACAAATCCCATTCCCGGCAAACCCAACGAGACGTCACCCAGTACCGACACCGCAAGCCCGTGTTCGTCGTCCAACAGGCCGAAACGGGCATTGATCGTCTCCACAGGCAATGAGATGACCTTCTTGTAGGCTAATGCAACTTGTGCCGGCTCCAGATCGCGCTCAATGAGCCCAAGCTTCTGCGTGAGGATGTTGTTCACGCCCTCGCACACGATCACGACGGGAGCGTAGATCTCACCTTCAGGGCGGTCCGTCACAACACCGACAACCTGACCATCTCTCTCCCGGATGAAGTCGTCCACCACGGTCTTGGCGATGAGAAACGCGCCGGCCTCCTGCGCTTGCTCGGCCCACCACGCGTCGAAGTTCGCGCGCAGCGTGATGTAAGCATCTGCCGGTTCGTTGACCAGGTTGCCTCCCTCGACCGTCATACGGGTCATGCCATCTTCGGAGAGGAACCAGAAGCCAGCCTCTGTGACCGGACGTTCGAATGGCGGACGCCGATCCATGAAATCCGGCAGTACCTCGGCGATCGCGTGGCTGTAGATGGCGCCACCGAAATAGTTCTTGGCGCCGGCTTTGCGCCCTCGCTCGACCAAAGCGACGTTCAAACCCTCTCGGGCCATTACCATGGCTGCCGCCGACCCGGCGAGACCAGCACCGACGACGACGGCGTCGAATTCAATTCGTCCGTTGTTCATGCGCTCGCCTCCTTGCGCGCCTTGATCTCCTCAACCATCGCCGGGATGACCTCGAAGAGGTCGCCCACGATCCCCACGTCCGCGATCTCAAAGATCGGAGCGTTGGGATCTGAGTTAATCGCGACGATGAAGTCCGAGTTCTGCATGCCGACTTTGTGCTGCAGCGCTCCGGAGATACCAGCTGCGACGTAAACCTTCGGCCTGACCGTCTTGCCGGTCTGACCCACCTGATGTGCGTAGTCAATCCATCCCGCGTCTACGCAAGGCCTGGAGGCACCCACGACGCCACCCATCGCATCGGCGAGCTGCTTGATGACGTCAAATCCCTCGGGTCCGCCAACGCCACGCCCCCCTGCGACGATGACGTCGCTGTACTCGATATCTAGGGTTTCCCCCTGTTCTCGGATAAACTCAAGAATGCAGGCACGCGCACTTTCTTCGGTGATGTCGACGCTTTCTTCGATGATTTGGCCCTCGGCGTCAGGGTCTCGGGGCGCGGCCGGGAACACTCGCGGTCGTACGCTGGACATCTGTGGCTGATGTCGGCGACAGACAATCGTGGCCATGATGTTGCCGCCGAAAGCCGGGCGCGTGGCCATAAGCAGCTTCTGCTTTGCGCCCCGAACATCACCCATCTCCAGCTTTGTGCAGTCGGCGGTGAGCCCAGTCCCCAAGGATGTTGCGACTGCGCCGGCCAAATCTCGTCCCAACGTCGTCGCGCCGATGAGGAAAACCTCCGGCTTGTACTTCCGGGCCAGCGCGGCTATCGACATATAGTAAGGACAGTTACGGTAGTCTGCCAACACAATGTCATCCATGAGATAGACCGTGTCAGCCCCGTACTCGATCGCCTCTTGGGCGATGTCCCTGACGTTGTGGCCCAAAAGCACGCCCTCGACCACAACTTGATCACCGGCCTCTTCAGCCTCCTCAGCGACCTGAGAGGCGAGATCGCTCGCAACACCGAGCAGTTCCCAAGACACCGGATGGACAGTCCCCTGCTCTTGCTCGATAAACACCCAGAAACGGCGTGTGGTCATTCTGCACCTCCGAGCATGGTACTAAGAACCCCTGCATCGGCGGCTTTCTCGAAGGTGAACTCCAGCGCAGCAGGCACGCCCTTCTCGCGGGCGTCGATAACCTCGCCGGCCTCCGGCAGGGGCGGCGTACCCATCTGGTAAACGATGGTGGGAGAGCCGCGAACGCCAACCTGGTCGGCCTTGAACTCCACCGGCTCCTCAACGCTCCAGATTTCAGGCTCATAACGTAAGGACTCGATGAGCGCGGGCAGGGAAGCGAAGGGCACCTCGGCGATCTCCTTCTCGCAGGTAAGGAGGGCGGGCAAGGGCGTTTCAATGACCTCGGTCCAGCGCTCAGTCCTGCGTTCCACGACGA
The DNA here is from genome assembly GCA_049975025.1 of Anaerolineae bacterium. Classification (GTDB taxonomy): domain Bacteria; phylum Chloroflexota; class Anaerolineae; order B4-G1; family SLSP01; genus PWVB01. Next base: position 7,457 of record JBNGDU010000267.1, on the reverse strand, counting down.
TGGTGTCGTCATCCAAGTCTATCGCCCGTATCTTGATGGCATAGGTGATAATGGGCCAGTCCAACCTTACGGCAACGCCAGGGCCGACTTGAGCCGTGTCTCCGTCAATGGCTTGTTTGCCAAAGAAGAGAAGGTCAATAGGATCTTCCTCATTGATGGCTCGAATCGTCTCTGCCAGCACATAGGATGTGGCCAGCGTGTCGGCACCGGCGAACTTGCGATCGGATATCAGAATACCTCGATCGGCGCCCAGTTCTATAGCCTCTCGAATCGTGGTTGTGAAGGATGGCGGGCCCATAGAGATGACGGTGACTCTTCCGTCCAGTTTCTCTTTCCACTCAACAGCAGCCGCAAGGGCGTGCGCGTCATAGGGGTTCATAATGGCGGGGACCCCTTCGCGCACCAAGTTCCCAGTGTCGGGATCAATGCGGATGTTGGTGGTGTCGGGCACCTGCTTTACGGCGACAAGTGCGTGAAACAAACTACACCTCCTAAAGACTTTGAAGATGATAATCGAACAGTGGGTATCCTGGGGAACAAGAGGAGCCATTCGGCACACAGTGATATCGCTCCATCCCCGGCCCCTGATTTCTGAAACGGTTGGTACTACAGATAGTCCAGTGCGATGGCTTGGTCGGTAAGCTCCTCCCGGAACCTCGGGTCTGCGATCTCAATTAAAGCGCGAGCGCGCTCCCGGATGCTCTTCCCGTAAAGGTCCACGGCACCGTGCTCGGTCACGATCCAATGCACGTGATTTCGCGTGGTCACGACGCCTGCGCCCGGCTTGAGCGTGGGCACAATGCGGCTCATTGTACCATTCCTAGCTGTACTCGGCAGGGCGATGATCGGAAGCCCCTCCTCGGAGCGGGATGCGCCATAGATGAAGTCCATCTGTCCGCCGACGCCGCTGTAAAACTTGGGTCCAATGCTGTCAGCACAAACCTGCCCAGTTAAGTCCACCTCGATCGCGCCGTTGATCGCAACCTGGCGGTAATTCTGGCCTACGACGCAGGGATCATTGACGTACTCGGTCCGGTACAGCTCCACGATCTCGTTGTGATCCAACCAGTCGTAGAGTTCCCGCGATCCCAGTACAAATCCCGCCGTGATCTTGCCCCTGTGCAGTGTCTTCCTGGCACCGGTGATCACGCCTTTCTCGACGAGATGCATGACGCCGTCGGAGAAGAGCTCGGTGTGAATCCCCAGATCCTTCTTGTGCTCAAGGTACTGGAGAACGGAATCCGGCACGGCGCCGATCCCCATCTGGAGTGTGGCGCCGTCGGGGATCAACTCGGCGATGTGCTTCGCGATACCCTCAACGACCGGATCTTTCCCGTCGCCGGCCATTCTGAACTCGTCGAGTGGCTCATCAGTTTCCACGATGTGATCCAGGTCTGTGACGTGGACTAACGTATCGCCCTTCACGTAAGGCATCTGCGCGTTGACCTGGGCCACGAGGCATTTCGCGGACTCGGCGGCCGCCTTCGTCAGTCCGGTCTCGATGCTGAAAGAGCAGAATCCGTCCTCATCTGGCCTGGAGACATGGACAAACGCCACGTCGACGGGCAGGATCCCTTTCTTGAAGAGAAGCGGGAATTCTGAGAGCAACACGGGCGTGTAGTCGGCCCGCTTCTCCCATACGGCTTGCCGCATATTGTGGCCGATGAACATCACGTTGGAGCGAAGGTGGCCCTCCATCTCGGGCAGGGCCCAGGACGCCGATCCCACGGTCAGTGTCTGCGCGACCTCTACGTCCTCGACATTGGGGGCGTAGTCGACCAGGGCTTCGGTCAATGTCCTTGGAACGCTGCAATTTCCGGTCAGGAAAAGACGAGACCCCGATCGAACGGTAGCGGCGATTGCATCTTGGGCTTTCGAGAGTTTGGCTTTGTAGTCAGTTTTCCAATCCATAGGTGTCCTTTAACGCCATGTCGAGGGGGCCGGTGGCTCTTCCACGATCTCCCCGTTTCTCATAACCGTACCTGCAAGAAGTGCGTCATTCTGGGCAATGGCCGACGCTGCGCCCATCATAGCCACGTGGCGGATATAGCCCCAGGCCGCGTTGTTGAAGGCGTGGGTTGAGGTGCGAGGTACAGAACCCGGCACGTTGGGCACGCAGTAATGGAGGACGTCTTCTTCAACGTAGGTGGGATCGTCGAAGGTCGTTGGTCGACTGGTTTCCGCGCAACCCCCGTGATCGATGGCAAAGTCGATGATCACCGATCCCTTGCGCATGGTCCGGAGCATCTCGCGCGTGATGATCACAGGTGCACGCTTGCCAGGATTTCGCACAGCGCCGATGACCACGTCAGCGAACCGGGTCACGTACGCCACGTTGAAGTCATGATCGATCATCGTGGTCACCTGACCACAGAACTGAGCGTCCAGGCTGCGCAGGCGCTCCAGGGACCGGCTCAGAATGAATACCTTGGCGCCGAGCCCCAGAAAAGCCCGCGCTGCGTTTTGGCCTACCGTGCCCGAGCCCAAGATCACGACGTCTCCCGCAGACACCCCCGGCACACCGTTGAGAAGGACGCCGCGGCCTCCATTTTGACGCATTAACAACGTCCCTGCGATATAGGGCGCCATTCGTCCGGCAACCTCGCTGACGGACTTGAGGATCGGGAAATCGTGCTTGCCCTTCTTGATCATCTCGTAGGCAATAGCTGTAATCCTGCGACTTTGCATTTCCGCGACTTCCTCGTCGGGGATCTGCGACAACCCGAGGAAGCACATCAAGGTCAAGCCATTGGGCATCCAGGTGATCTCTTCCTGTGTGGGGCGCAGGGCTTTGAGCACAAGCGAGCTGCGTGTGTACAGCTCCTCACCATCATAGACCAGAGTCGCCCCCATCCGCTCGTAATCATAGTCGTCGAATCCAGCGCCCGTACCGGCACCGCTCTCCACAAAGCACTTATGGCCGTCTTTGATGAGCAGGCCCACACCAGATGGCGTTAATCCGACGCGCTCCTCACCCGGGAGCCTCTCTTTTGGAATGCCGATGTTCATCGTGAGCTCCTTTTAGCTACTCTGCTAAGGTCAAACCACCCTCGACACGCCGTCGGCGGGGCGGGTCACGTAGACCGTGGGCTTCTTGTCGTGGACTGCCTCATAGACCTCAGTTAGGTGAGTTTCGATCTCCGGCACCACGTCCTCAGCGACCAGAGCGATGATGCAACCACCGAAGCCCGCTCCGGTCAACCGCGCGCCATAGCAGCCGTCAACCTCAACTGCGGCCTCGACCAGGGTATCGAGCTCCGGGATGCTGACTTCATAGTCATCGCGCAAGCTGTGATGTCCCTCGACAAGCATTTCGCCCACCCGCTCGATATTGCCGGACTCTAGCTCTTGGGTGACCTTCAGCACGCGGTCGTTCTCCGTGATGACGTGCCGCGCCCGGCGATAGACGACATCAGGTAACTCAGCGCGGAATCTTTCGAGGGACTCAACACTGACGTCCCGGAGGGCTTGGATGTCGGGCAGGTGATTCTGCAAGATGCTCACAGCCTGCTCGCACTGCGCCCGCCTGACGTTGTACTCTGAGCCCGTAAGCGCTCGGCGCACCATGCTGTCGGCGACCACAATCGCGATCCCCTCGGGCATAGGGTAATACGTGCGCTCGAGAGAGCGGGTGTCCAGCATCATCGCGTGATCGGCCTTGCCGCAGGCGCTGATCATCTGATCCATAATGCCGCAGTTAACACCTACATACTGGTTCTCGGCCCTCTGACATAACAACGCGAGGTCTGGAAGGTCCAGCTCAAAACCACTGAAGGTCATCCAAGCATAACCGAAAACCACCTCCAGCGCAGCCGATGACGACATCCCGGCTCCCACCGGCACATCCGACGTCAGCACGGCGTCCAGCCCCTTCAGCTTGAAGTTGTCCTCCAGAAGCGTCCAGACAACGCCTTTAGGATAGTCGGACCATCCACCGTCAGACGGCGGAACCCGGTCGACCGTAAAGGTTTGCTCGTCATTCTTCATATCGAGAGCGCGCACCGTGGCCCATCCATCCTCTCTGGGGGACGCAGCCAGCCAAGCGGCTCTGTCGACGGCAACCGGGAGCACAAAACCATCGTTGTAGTCCGTGTGCTCCCCGATCAGATTGACTCTTCCGGGCGCGCGGAAAATCCCTTCGGGGCGACGTTGAAATCGGGCGTAGAAAGCTCGGGCTGCTTTATCGTGAAGTTCGTGTTTCTCCATCGCAGACATGGGCGTAAACCTCCCTGGGTACAAGGATAGATTATATCTTCTTCCCTAGAATTCCACCAGTTTTCCGGAATGACACCGGACCACCTCACGATCGACCTAGGTCAGAATCCGTAAGCACTTGGTTCTTCAACAGGATTCGCGCCACCAGTTCTCGGTCGCGTTCTTGAATGATGGCGAGTTCAGGCCCCAGATGTTCCACGATCAGCTCTCGCATCTCCGGAGACTGCAGAAGTTGGGAATCGGGGACCCTCAATAGCCAAACCTCCTCAAGAGAAGCCCCCGCGCCCTGTCGATAAGCGCGCGCAATCGCCGCCTGGAGGTGGGCGGGAAGGTTGTTCTCCGCGGCCTCCTCGAGGAAAGCGATGATGCGATCCAGGGAGATCCTCTGACGTTTTGCGGATCTCAAAGAGGCCGGCGTCAGTTGATAGCGAAAGCTGCCGGCAGATCCCACAGAAGCAGCGATCCTGTTGAGCTGAAACCGCTCGTATCGACGACGACGGGGCACGATCAGCGTCCCGTTGCGGTCCACTTGAACGGGCCCCGGCTTGGACAGGGACGGTGGCGAAGCGGTGCCCAGAAGCGCGGCCCCGGCTTCGTTAAGGCGGAACTTAACCGGCGGCTCTCGCTCCGCCTGAAGCCCAACATCGACCAGTCCGAGCCAGGTCAAGGGTCCCGTGATGATGAAATTGACCAGCGCCCCCTCAACTGAATCCCACGCCTCGAATCCACGAAGGGGTTTATCGGTACGAGCATCGCGTGGCGCCCAAGTGTGGTAGTTGCCATCAGGGCGAAGGTAATCGGTCGCGTGGGCTCTCACGTAGTCGCGGAAAGCGACGATATCGTACCAGGTATCCGGCTCACACTTTCTCAGCATCTCTAAGAGCGCTCGGCGCGACGCTAGCGGCGCACTCGGCCAATCGTGTACCGGATCCGGAGCAAGCTCAGGCACGTAGGCGATATCGTGCCATCGCTCGCTCTCCATCCAGGCCCGGACCAAAGCTGACCACTGAGACCAGGGATCAGACCGCAACCACGCCAAGATGGCATTAGGTATGGGCCGCAGGCGTCCGTCACCATCCTGACGGAGCCATCCATGCTCAACTGAGAGCGTGGTGACCAGAGCGGCTCTCACAACGGCGGGCGGATGGATCTCCTCAGGGCTGTCTTCTTGCTGGATGGCTGCCCACAAGGTGACGAGATCGTCGCAGAGCGTGTCTTCCCCCGGCTTCTCGTAAGGAGCCGGCGCAGCGGCGGCGGGCGGGGCGGGAATGTCCAACGGCTGCGGGCGGGGCATATAGAGCGCAAGTTCTTCCGGCACAAAGGCCATCTCGACGGGCTGGCCGCCACGCTCGTCAAAAGCTCGCTGCACCAAACCCACATGCCAAAGGGCTTCAGCGGATGACACAGGATCACGCCAGAGCTCGTCTCGCTCGATCCTGCCCGCGCCCACGGCGCGGACCTCACCCCAACGGCGGATGAAGATAGGCCAGGGCATCGTGCCGTCATTGCGCAACAGATCGTTCAGCGCGGACCGTTGCTCAGGTGTAAGTTGCGTTAGCCTACGCTCCACGCTCTCAGCCGTCGCCATCGCGTCGACCAACTCCGCTGCTATGTCGGCTCTCCGCCCTGATGTCAACGGAATCGCCCATTGCTGGGCGATAACGCGAAGGCGGGCTGGTTCGCTGTCAAGTAGCGCCTGGTATAGCGTTCTCAAAGCCATAAAAGAGGTTGTGCCTTAGAAACGAAACGTGAAACGCTGGACAGTCCTGTGGGTCACGTTTCACGCTCGCAGATTGCGGTCCATTTCGACGTTCATTATAGCTGTTGTGAAGCAGGTAGCAACCTTATTCACAACGCGTAGCTTGAGGGGCTGTGCTTTGACAGACTATCGTGCCGGACTATAATCGCTCCGGTGTGCAATCTCCGATGATCGCATGATGACGGCAGCGATGCGATCAGTTCGCTGTTTCACAGATGAGGAGGTAGGTGATGAAGTTGCTTCTTTCCGGCAACGAGGCGATCGCTTTGGGTGCTTGGGAAGCCGGGGTTCGATACGCATCCGCTTATCCGGGAACCCCTTCGACCGAGATTCTGGAGAACTTCGCCCGCTATCCGGGTATTCGCGCCGAATGGGCGGCTAATGAGAAGGTAGCCCTGGATAACGCAATCGGCGCATCGTTTGGAGGAGCCCGCACGTTGGCAGCCATGAAGCACGTCGGGGTCAATGTGGCAGCCGACAGTCTTATGTCGGTGTCTTACACGGGCGTTGGTGGGGGGCTGGTGCTCGTCAGCGCCGATGATCCAGGGGCTTTCTCGTCGCAGAATGAGCAGGACAACCGCCAGTACGCCCGTTTCGGCAAATTCCCCTGCCTCGATCCCTCCGATAGCGAGGACGCGCGGCGGTTTGTGGGCATCGCGCTGCGGGTCAGCGAGCAATTTGGGACGCCCGTCATGCTGCGATCGACGACGCGCCTGTCTCACTCCAAATCCGCCGTGGAGGCAACGGTGCCCGAGGAAAGAGAGTTCAAGCCTCTACCGCCGTTTTCACGCGAAGGCGAAACAACGCGGGTGATCTTGCCGGCGGTCGCGCGTCGCCGGCATCCGGAGATCGAGCAACGTCTTGATGACCTCGCCGAATGGTCCGCTTCCGAGGGATTTGCGTGCGGTCTGAACCGTATCGAATGGGGCGACACCTCCGTGGGCGTGGTCACCACAGGGATGGCTTATCAGTATACACGGGAGATATTGGGCGAGTTCTCGATTCTGAAGCTGGGTATGACCTATCCCTTGCCCTTGGAGAAGATCCGCGAATTCGCGGACGCGGTGGAGATGTTGGTGGTGGTGGAGGAGCTCGACCCCTTTATCGAGGATCAGCTCAAAGCCGCCGGCATGGACGTGGCTTACGGCAAGGACGTCTTTCCCATCCATGGCGAACTGACGCTGGCCCGCGTGCGCAAGGGCGCCGAAGACGCGGGGCTTCTGCTCCCATCAACTGCGACCGAGAGGGCGGAAGAGCCGTCGTCCGACGCCCTCGTCGTGCCGGAACGTCCTCCGGCCCTGTGCCCCGGATGCCCGCACCGGGCGTTCTTTTACAACGTGCAGCGGCACAAGCGCAAAGCCGTGATGGCCGGCGATATCGGCTGCTACTCGATGGGCGTGCTGCCGCCGTTCGAGGCCCTGGATATGTTGATCTCGATGGGGGCCAGCATCGGCATGGCCCACGGTTTCGAGCGGGCCGGTGG
>JBNGDU010000266.1:0-10413 GCA_049975025.1 Anaerolineae bacterium | reverse complement strand
TGGCTCCAACCCGTATGCGCGCTCCCGGTCGCGGCGAAATTGCCGCGTGTAGAGATCGTAGTAGTGCCCCCTGGCCCGAATGAGCTCTTGGTGCGTGCCGCCTTCGCTGATACGCCCATCCTCAATGACCAGGATGCGATCGGCCCGCTTGATAGTCGAGAGTCGGTGTGCGATCACAAAGGTCGTCCGACCGGCCATGACGGCCTCCATGCCACGCTGGATCTGCGCCTCCGTCACGGTATCCACCGAGCTGGTGGCCTCATCCAGAATCAGAATGTCAGGATCAGCCAGAACCGCCCGGGCAATGCTTACCAACTGCTTCTGACCTACCGACAGTAGGTTGCCGCCCTCCCCCACCTCATCATCGTAACCGTGGTCCAGGCCTGTGATGAACTCGTGGGCGTGAGCCAGCTTCGCCGCCGCCTCGATCTCCTCATCAGTAGCATCGAGACGTCCGTAGCGGATGTTGTCGCGTATTGAGCCGGAGAAGAGGTGCGGCGTCTGCAGCACCATGCCGATGCGCGATTGAATGGCCTGTTGTGTGAGCTCTGTGTAGTCATAGCCGTCAATCCAGATCACGCCCTCACTCGGCTCGTAGAACCGGCAGATAAGATTGACGATCGTCGATTTGCCTCCTCCTGTGGGTCCCACCAACGCGACGTGCTCCCCTGGCTGAACGTGTAGGTTAAGGTCGTGCAGCACGTCCTTGTCCTCTCCGTAGCGGAAGGTGACGTGGTCGAACGCTACCTCACCCCCGATCGCTTCCAACCCAAAAGCACCGTCGCGGTCCACCACCTCCGGCTTTGCATCGATCAGTGAGAATATGCGCTCGGCTGAAGCCACCGACCGCTGCATCTCCGCATAGACGCGCGCCATGTCCTGGATTGGCCAGAGCATGAAGGTGAGATAGCTGAGGAAGGCCTGAATGCCACCCACCGTCATGCCCCCGATCTGTACCTGAAGTCCACCATACCAGACCACCGCTGCGACGCCGAAGGCACCGACGATCTGGACGATCGGCAGGAAGAGCGCCGACAGCCAAGCGGCGCGATAGGCTGCGCGGTACATGCTGGCGCTCTCGTCCGTGAACTCCTCCAGATTCTGCTCCTCGCGAACTAACGCCTTTACCACGCGCACGCCGCTGATGGTCTCGTTGAAAGCCCCGGTGATGACCGAGTTCAGTCTGCGCACCTCACGGTACTCCTTGAGAATGCGCTGCTTGAACCAAAACGCCAGCGCGGCCATCACGGGTACCACAGCGACCACGATCAGGCTGAGTCGCCGATTGATGGTGAACATGAACGCGACCGCGGTGGTGATGTTCAACGCCGACCAGGTGATATCAACCAGCCCCCAAGTCACCAACTCGGCGATGCGCGATGAGTCAGAGGTCACTCTAGACATAATCCATCCGACCGGCGTCTTGTCGAAGTAGGAGAACGATAGCTCCTGGAGATGATTGAAAAGCCTGCGCCGCAGGTCGTACTGGACGCGCTCACCCAGTACGCCGGCCAGGTAGATGAACCCAAAGACGGTCCAAGCCTGCACTACCGCGAGGAGTCCGTAACGTGTCAGCAGCTGCACCAACCGCGCCTGGTCTCCCCGCAGGATAGCATCATCGATGATCTGCTTGCTTAGAAAGGTGAAATAGGAGTCCAGGACCGAGGTACCTGCGATCATGATGGTAAAGCCCAACACCCAGTGCCAGTAAGGCATCACCTGTTTGAGCATGCGCAGCACCACGCGCCCGTTGAACGACGTCGTAAACTCTTCTTCTTCGAAATCGTAACTCATAGCGGACCTCTCTCACCGGACCTCAACACGCTCGGGTGCGCACACCACTTCGCGTTGCACTTCTTCCTCGACGCGGGACTGGATCTCATAGATCTCCCGATAGAACCCGTCGTCTTGAATCAGTTCACCATGGGTGCCGGACTGCACGATACGTCCGTGGTCCAGCACCAAAATCAGATCGGCGTCCATCACGGTCTGGATACGATGCGCTACGACGAAGGTCGTCCGACCCACCATCAGCTTCGCTAGCGCGGTTTGTATCTGTTCCTCGGTCTCCGTGTCGACCGAAGAAGTCGCGTCGTCCAACACCAGTATCCGGGGATCCTTGAGCAGTGCGCGAGCAATCGCCACTCGCTGCCGCTGACCGCCGGAGAGTGTCACTCCCTTCTCGCCCACAACCGTGTCGTACCCTTTCGGGAACGTCAGAATGATATCGTGGATCGCCGCAGCTTGAGCAGCCGCCTCGATCTCCTCCTGAGCGATATCTGTTCCGGCGCCGTAAGCTATGTTCTCCCGGATAGATCGAGAGAACAGAAAGGGCTCTTGCTCCACGATGCCGATGTTGCGGCGCAGCGTTCCCCGAGGGTAAGTCGTCAACTCAACACCGTCGATCGTGACATGCCCCTCTTGATAATCGTAGAAACGCAGCAGGAGGTTGATGATGCTCGTCTTACCCGATCCCGTCGAACCTAGCAGCGCCACCACGTCACCCGGCTCACAGTGGAAAGAGATGCCGTGCAGCACCTCCACGGGCTCATGCGCCGGCTTGTCCTTTTCCAGAACGCCTCCGTTGGAACTGCTCCTGTCGTCATCCGAATCCTTGAGGACCGCTCTCGGCTCATAGGCGAAGCTGACGTCCTCAAAGGTCACGGCGCCCCTTATCGGCTGATCCTCGGATACCTCCCCCGACACGATGTCCTCCTGATCCTCACGGATCAGATCCGCCACGCGTTGGTAGGAGACCAAACCGGTGGAGATGTTGACGATGAGGCGACCGAGGTTCCGCATAGGCCAAACGATCCAGATCACCATCCCCATCGCTGCCATGTAGGTCCCCACCGTGACTTCGCCGCGGAGGGCCATCATCGCGCCTACTGCCATCACCAAGATCATCTGCCCAGAGCAGAACACGTCTGATATCGGCCAGTAGAGGGAGTGCATGGTCGTCAAATGCCGTCCACGGCGATATCGCTCCCAGTTCTCGCGATCGAATTTGTCGATCTCGTAGTCCTGGCGGGCGAAGGCTCTAACGACGCGCACGCCGGTGAGGTTTTCCTGCAGCACTGTCGACAGTTCTGCCTCTTGCTCCTGGTAGCGCTGGTAGGACTTTGACACACGTCCAAAGAAGAAGTAAGAGATCGCCACGATGAGCGGCATCATCACAACGGAGAGAAGGCCTAACCGGACGTTCATCTGCACCAACATGGCGAAGTTGACGACAAACAGTGCCACGATCCTCCCAATGCCCAAAGCCTGATCCGCATAGAAGCGACGCAGTGCATCGACGTCAGAGGTGGTTCGCTGGATCAGTTCTCCTGTCTTCACATAATCGTGGAAACCGAACGGCAGACGCTGTATCTGGTTGAACAGATAGTTGCGCAGCCGTAGAGTAATGCCTTCCGAGGTCTTAGCCGACCACGTACCTCGCAGATAGGCAAAGCCACCTTCGAGGACCGCCAAGCCGACGAAGCCTCCTGCAATCAGCGGCAGCTCACCATCACCACCTGGTGCTCGCAGTACGCTGTCCACTGTGTACTGGAGCAGACGGTAGTAGAGGGATCTCGCCAGGGCGCCCAGCGTCACCGCAAGCAGAGCCCCCAAGTAGATCCACCGAAAGCCTTTCGTCATCCGGTAGGCGCCGACCAGCCGATTCTCTGCTAGTGTGGTCTTGAGATCCAACTCAAGCTTCTTCGCAAGACTCTGATCAAGACTCTGTTCTATCATCTCCCCCTAGATCCTCCATGACTCCGGCAACTTCGCAGCCGACACCACCCTTCCTCACAGACACACAAAACGAGCGGTGCTTTCCGCTAAGATGTGTGGAGCGCCCAAAGGGCGCCACATCTTCGACGCTTAAGACCCGCTCGCCGGTGATCTGCTGCTATTTGCCTGTCATCCCGAGACCGATCTGGACAGATGCCAGGGACTCGGAGGTGCGTCAAGCCAAATACGCGTCAGTCCGGCGGCTTAAGGTCACTTGGTGCACTCACGATACGCATCCTCAATGCCATTTCCACAAACACGGCTTCGTAGTTGGTGCTGATCATCGTCACACTCCTCTAGGACTGCTCATCTAAAACAAGGCTACAATCGTCCAGAATCCCGAACTCTTTGTGCCGGGAGACTTTGAGCGCTACATATGTGCCCTATCTCCCCAGCGAAAGCCTTACCATCATATCATACTTCCTGTAGGACGCAAATCTCAAAGTCAAGTTTAGAATATCTCAGTACGACATTAAGATATCTGATCAAGTGCTGGGAATTTGCACAGTTTCTCGATTTATCGGCTAACGCGGTTGCCGGCGGTCCGGCAGTTGGACGGGATCCCTTGGTTTTCCTCTGGACCGAATGCGCTATACTCTAACGGAGTCCGCACGGCACGACGTCCGCCCCATCGGATAGCGGACCTTACCCTGACAGAACCTAGGTGGCATGAAGGAGGCCCTGATGACCAACAACGTCCAGCTTTCCAGAGAGGGTACGCTGCGCTTGATCGGCATCATCCTCGCCGTGCTGGTCGTCTGTGTCTTCTCGCCGGCTTTTGCCCGATTCTACACAGAGTACCTCTGGTTCCAGAGCCTCGAGTTCGAGAGCATCTTCCTCACTCGTGTCACCGCATCCATCGTGATAACCCTCGTAGCGGTTGTCATTGGGCTTCTCTTTCTTATACTGAACTGGAGCTTGCTCCCTCATTGGATTGCGCCGAAAGCGCGGCTTACCGGCCAGATGCCGTTCAACACCCGCGGTCGTTCGCGGTCCTCACAGACTATCGATATCTCGACCCGGCCGATTCGCTTGGCCTTCACGCTAGGTGCCGTGATCGTAGCCATCGCCATCGGTCTCAGCTTCCGTGATGATTGGCGCACCTACCTGCTTGCGGCTGAGGGTGTGCCGTTTGATCTTGAAGATCCCATCTTCGGCCTGGACGTGGGATTCTACATCTTCCGACTGCCGTGGTACGAGACGCTGCTGAGCGGCGTGCAGGCTCTTGTCGCAGTCGCCTTCATCGGCACGTTTCTGCGCTACGCGTCCTTTGGCCAACTCAAGACCCGAGGCGTGACAGCCCACCTGTCCCTGCTGGGCAGCCTTTGGGTGACCCTGATGGGGATCGGACGCCTGCTCAGTCGCTACGGACTGCTGCAGTCCGAGTTCGGCGTCGTCTTCGGGCCGGGCTACGCTGATGTCCACGCCCGGATGCCTCTTTACACCATCCAAGCCGTGCTCTTCTTCGCCGCCGCCATCGCGCTCATTGTCAACGTCTTCACCCGTCAGTGGAAAATCCTCGTCGTCATTGGCCTTGTCTGGGTCGCGGTGACGTTGATCGGTCCGCTTTTCCCCGCCGTCGTGCAACAATTCACGGTTGAGCCGAACGAATTCACGCTGGAGCGCCCTTACATTGAGAACAACATCGAGTTCACACGCCGCGGCTTCGACCTCCACACCATCGAGGAGCGTGAGTACCCAGCCAGCGGTACCCTTTCGCTGGATATCGTTAATGAGTACAGAGATGTGCTCGACAACGTCCGCCTCTGGGATTACCGGCCCCTCAAGCGCACCTACAGCCAGCTTCAGGAGATTCGGCTTTACTACTCCTTCACCGAGGTCGATATCGACCGGTATGTGCTGGACGGCAAGCTGACCGAGGTCATGCTGGCAGCCAGGGAGCTCGACGTCGACGAAGTCGCCGAACAGGCCCAGACCTGGATCAACCGGCATCTCGTCTTTACCCACGGCTACGGTCTGACACTCAACTCCGTCAACGAGGTGACCCCACAGGGACTGCCCAACCTGCTCGTAAGGGATATCCCGCCGGTCGCCGAAGATCCCGCCCTGGCGCTCAGTCGACCTGAGATTTACTTCGGTGAGCGCACGCACCAGTATGTCATCGTCAACACAAGCGAGCAGGAGTTCGACTACCCGCAGGGAGATGCTAACGTCTACACTCGGTATGAGGGGCCCGACGGCGTGCCGCTGGGCAGCGCCTTTCGTCGAACGCTGTTGGCGACGCGTTTCAGCAGCGTGCAGCTTCTGCTCTCGTCAGCGCTATCCAGTGAGAGCCGCATCCTGTTCCATCGCCTGATTTCAGATCGGGCGCAGACGATCGCGCCGATGCTATGGCTGGACCCTGATCCCTATCCCGTGATCGTCGAAGGGCGGATCTTCTGGCTGATGGATGCCTATACTTGGACCGACCACTTCCCCTATTCGGAGCCCATCGGCGACGTGAACTACCTGCGGAACAGCGTCAAGATCACCATCGACGCTTATACTGGCGAGACGCGGTTCTACCTGGTGGATCCTGACGATCCGATCGCGGCGACCTATGACCGTATTTTCCCCGACCTCTTTCAGTCGGCGCCGATGCCGGAGGAGCTGCAGGCGCACTGGCGCTATCCGGAGACCCTCTTCATCTACCAGTCACAGCACTACATGACCTATCACATGCGAGATCCACAGGTCTTCTACAACCGCGAGGACCTCTGGGCCATCCCACAAGAGCTGGTGGAGACAGAGCAGACCGCGATGGAGCCCTATTACGTCGCTTTGCGCCTCCCTGACGGCAATGGCAGCGATCGCGACCAAGTCGAGTTCATGCTCGTGCGGCCCTACGTTCCGGAACAGAAACAGAACATGGTCGCCTGGCTCTACGGACACTCCGACGGTGAGAACTATGGCGAATTGGGCGTCTTCAAGCTCTCCAAGGAGCGCCTGGTCTTTGGCCCGCAACAGATCGAAGGACGCGTTGACCAGGACGCCGTGATCTCTCAGCAGCTTTCACTCTGGAATCAGCGGGGATCGCGTGTCCTCCGGGGCAACATGCTCGTCATTCCCCTTAGGGGCACCTTCATCTACGTGGAACCGCTTTATCTGGAGTCCGAGTCGGGCCAACTACCTGAACTGAAGCGTGTCATAGTTGCCTACGGCGATCGGATCGCGATGGCCCCTACACTTCAGGCGTCACTGATGCAGGTCTTCAGCGACGTCCCAACCGAGGAGATTGAGCCGACCGTGCCAGCGGAAGAACAGTCCCTGGAGTCATTGGCAGACCAGGCTTGGCAGCACTACCAGGCCGCTCAAGCCTGTCTCGCCGAGGGTAACTGGGCTTGCTATGGCGCTGCACAAGAGCGCCTCAGAAGCGTCCTAGAGTTGATGGTGGGCGAATAGCCATGGGAAGCTGGAGATAGGACAGACAATGACACCCCATATCCCCCGAGTCGTCCTCAAGAGAGGTCGCGAGGCCGCCGTCCTGCGTCGCCATCCCTGGATCTTCTCGGGTAGTGTCGCCGACGTGCAGGGCAATCCAGTTCCTGGCGCACTCGTCGCTGTTCACAGCTCACGCGACGACTTTCTCGCCTGGGGCCACTACAGCCCCCACTCTCAGATACGGGTTCGTCTGATTTCGTGGAACGAGACATCCCTGCCTGAGGGCGCTGACTTCTGGCGCTATCGCCTGCAGCGCGCTATGGCGCTCCGACAGCGACTCGCCCAAGACCCCTCTACCACAGCCTACAGGCTGTTGCACGCTGAGTCCGACGGCGTTCCAGGCCTGATCGTTGACCGGTACAACGACGTACTCGTGACGCAGTTCCTCACCACCGGTGTGGATATCCGCAAAGAGCTCCTGGCGGACCTGCTATGGGAGGAAACCGGAGTCACCAGCATCTACGAACGTAGCGACGTTGATGCGCGCGACCGGGAGGGACTCCCTTACGAGTCCGGTGTCCTGCGAGGCACGCCGCCACCTGAGACATTCGAGATCCACGAAAACGGCTTGGCCTTTCTCGTCGATGTCCGCAGCGGTCATAAGACAGGATTCTATCTGGATCAGCGACCTAACCGCCAACGTTTCCGTGATATGATGTGCGCCCGCGCTACCCATCCTGCCGTGCTCAATGTCTTTGCTTATACGGGCGGCTTCGCCCTCTATGCGCTGAGCGGAGGCGCGACGTCGGTCGTCAACGTGGAGACATCCGCCGAGGCGCTGGCACTTGGGCACGACAACGTCCGGCGCAACGAGCTAGACGTCAGCCGGATGGAGGACATCAAGGGCGATGCGTTCGAGGTGCTGCGCGACTTGCGCCGCGATGGTCGCAAGTTCGACGCTATCGTCCTCGACCCTCCCAAGTTCGCTCACACTCGCCGCGACATTCAGGGTGCATCTCGGGGCTACAAGGATATCAACATGCAGGCCATACATCTGCTTCAACCTGCCGGCCTGCTCTTTACCTTCTCCTGCTCCGGCGTCATCTCCGACGACCTCTTCCAGAAGATCGTCTTCGGCGCCGCACTGGACACAGAGCGTGACGTACAGATCATTGGCAAGTTGATGCAAGGAAGTGATCATCCGGTGGCGTTGACCTTCCCGGAGGGTGCCTACCTAAAGGGCCTGATCTGCCGTGTGATGGACTGAACGCTTGAGCACGATCGAGCAGCAATCAACAAACGCATCTCATAACCTAGACAGCTAGAACAGGAGTGTTCGATATGCGCGTTTTCAGGATCATTGCTAGAGCAGCCGTTGCCTTCTACGACGAGCTCTTCTACTACTTTCTCATGGGCCTGATCCACACCGTCGCGTGGCTTCTGGTCATCCCCGGGCCCTTCGCCTTGGCTGGTGTCTACGTTATTGGTCAGAAAGCTGTGCGGGGATTAGGTGTTAAGTGGCATCATATCTGGGCGGGCGTAAAGGAGTTCGGGCTGCGTGCTCTCCTGCTTGCCTTGATCGTCGTCTTTGGTTACGGAGTGATCGTTCTGAACCTTTGGTTCTACAACACCCCGGAAGTTTCGCCCTTTCCGGCTTCAGTCGGAGTCTGGATGACACCGCTCTGGGGCGTGTTGGCCGTGATCTGGACCGGCGTTGCCTTCTATGCTCAATCCTTTCTTATGGAGCTCAAAGAGCCCAAGATGCTATTGGTGTTGCGTAACAGCTTCTTTCTCATCGTTCTTCATCCGATCCAGACGCTGATCCTGCTGATCGTCTCTGCACTGGCCATCGTTCTCTCGGTCCTGCTGCCCGTTCTCGTCGTGGTCTCGCCCGGCTTCATCTCAGTGCTCTCACTGACCGCCGTCCGAACCCTGGTCACAGCACTTCAGGAACGCGTAGAGGAGATGGAGGAAGCATCTGAGGAATCAGGGGCATCAGAGGGCGAGGAAGAGACCGCCGAAACCGAAGCGATTGAGGTCAGCGCGGAGGAAGCCAAGGAATACGAGTCCTGGAGTCCTTCGGATGACGCCTGAACAGGCCGGGGCTTGCTGCTATGAACATCCTAGACCGGCACTCACGGTGGACATCGTGCTTGTTCATCTTGGTGCCGATGGACGACCACGGACGCTGCTCATTCAGCGACGGCACCCGCCTTTCGAGGCCCAGTGGGCCTTGCCCGGTGGCTTCGTCGACAAAGACGAGCCGCTCCATGCCGCGGCGCTGAGGGAACTGCGCGAGGAGACCGCTTTGCAGGATCTGCGCCTGGAGCAGATCGGAGCTTTTGGTGAACCGGGACGTGATCCCCGAGGATGGGTGGTCTCGGTGGCCTTCGCAACCTATATTCCGGACTTCCAGGGCGAAATCCAAGCCGGAGACGACGCGACCAAGGCTGCTTGGTGGCCAGTGGACGCCCTTCCTCCCCTCGCTTTCGACCATAAGAGGATCATCGCCACGGCCCTCGAGGCCCTTGATTTCGTGCCCAGAGCGGCCACGAATCTAGCCTTAAGCAAGGACCTCCGCAGAGACAAGACTGAGCTCGGTTGACATAAGTGTGATAACCTCTGAACTAACGAGCGCCTGTGGCTCGCTGTCTGGCCGCCTCGAAGAGAATCACCGCGGCTGCCACCGCTGCATTGACCGACTCGACACCTGGTGCCATGGGGATCTGGACGTACAAAGCCGCCTGACGTGCCCGCTGTCCGGCGCCGGCGGCCTCCCCCCCGATGACGAGAGCCACGTCCTGGCACCAGTCCACCGCGTCATAGAAAGCTCCTCTACTTGCCTCGGCTAACCAAACCTCCGCATGCCCCACGCGACGCCAGATCTCGTCCCAATCGACCTTGTGCACGGGCAGGTGAAAATGGGCCCCCATCCCGGCTCGCACCACCTTGGGGTTGCTTGGGTCAACGGTCCCCGGCGGCAACAGCACCTGGGTCACGCCCGCAGCCCAGGCCGTACGTAGCATCGTCCCGAGATTTCCGGGATCACGCACCTGGTCGGGTATCAGAATGAATCGACCTGGCGTCGGTCTGGCCGAAGGGGAGATATCCGGGATTCTCAGGACCGCCAGAATGCCCTGCGGTGTGACAGTGTCTGACATCTCCTCCATTACCTCATCGGTCACGTGGATGATCTCGGCCCGATCCGACAGGTGCGCCACCAAAGACCTGGCATCGGGGTCATCGGCCAAGTAG
>JBNGDU010000265.1:0-10476 GCA_049975025.1 Anaerolineae bacterium | reverse complement strand
GACCCAAACCGATACGGACCTTTTCCATCATTCCTTCATTGCCTGAGCCCCTTAGACCACTCTGGAAAGTCGCGTACAACTTACGCTGGGCGTGGAGCCATGATATGATCGAGCTCTTTCTCCGCCTGGACAGTGATCTGTGGGAGGAAACCAATCACAACCCGGTACGTATGCTGGGCAAGATTGACCAGGAGAGATTGGAGAAACTCGCCTCGGATGTGGGCTTTGTCGCTCACCTTGAGCGGGTTGAGCGGCGTTTAGATGCGTACCTTACCGAGCAGCGGTCGACCTGGTTTGCGCAGACCTATGAGGAGACGCCGCCCCCCGAGATCGCCTACTTCTCGTTGGAATTCGGCATCACCGAATGCCTTTCGATCTTCGCCGGCGGCCTAGGCATTCTGGCCGGCGACCATCTGAAGTCAGCCAGCGACCTGGGTCTCCCCCTCGTCGGCGTGGGCTTGCTCTACCAACAGGGCTACTTCCGACAGTATCTCAACCAGGCCGGATGGCAGCAGGAGGCCTACGAGGACAATCACTTTGACAACTTACCGCTCATTCTGGAGCGAGACCCAGAGGGCGCCCCCCTTACCGTCGAGGTGCAATTGCCGGGTCGGAGCGTCACAGCTCAAGTATGGCGGGTGCAGGTAGGCCGCGTTCCCCTCTATCTGTTGGACACCAATATCCCCCAGAACACCCGCCCCCAAGACCGGGACATCACCGATCAACTCTATGGCGGAGACCAGGACCTGCGCATCAAACAGGAGATTCTCCTTGGCGTGGGCGGCTATCGCGCGCTTGAGACGCTTGGCTTATCCCCCATGGTCTACCATATGAACGAGGGACACTCCGCGTTCCTCGGTCTGGAGCATATCCGGCAGTTGATGGAGGATCAAGGCCTGACCTTCCAACAGGCGCGGGAGGCGGCCTCAGCCGGATTCATCTTCACCACGCATACACCGGTCCCGGCTGGGCACGATCGTTTCCCGCCCCAGCTTATGCACCACTACTTCCATCATTTCGCCACCAAGACCTTAGGGCTGTCGTGGAACGACTTTATGGGCTTGGGGCGCGAGAATCCCTACGACCAAAACGAACCCTTCTGCATGACGATCCTGGCCATCCGGCTCGCATCGCACACCAACGGCGTCAGCGAACTCCACGGCGAAGTGTCGCGCCAGATGTGGCAAGGGCTTTGGCCAGGGGTGCCCCAGCAGGAGATCCCCATCTCTCACGTGACCAACGGCATCCACATGCTCTCCTGGCTTTCTCGGGATATGAAGACGCTCTACGACCGGTATCTAGGTCCCCGATGGCGAGAGGACCCCGGTGACCCCGATGTCTGGCGTCGCGCTGAGGACATCGCGCCCGATGAGCTCTGGCGAACTCATGAGCGTCGCCGCGAGCGGTTAGTAGCGTTCACGCGTGGGCGCCTCCGCCAGCAACTGAAGCAGCGGGGAGCTTCTCCCAGCGATATCGAGGCCGCGGAGGAAGTGCTGGATCCCGAGGCACTCACTATTGGATTTGCGCGCCGCTTCGCGACGTACAAACGCGCCACGCTGATCCTCCGGGATCCCGACCGGCTCTCCAAGATCCTCAATGCCCCAGATCGTCCGGTGCAGATCATCTTCGCCGGCAAGGCCCATCCGCGCGATAATCCCGGCAAGGCGATGATCCAGCAAATTGTGGACCTGAGCCGGCGGGAGGAGTTCCGCAATCGCATCGTCTTCCTGGAGGACTACGACATGATCATCGCCCGGTACCTCTTCCAGGGCTGTGATGTATGGCTCAATACCCCCCGTAGACCTCGGGAGGCCAGTGGAACCAGCGGCATGAAAGCTGCTGCCAACGGGGTGCTCAACGTGAGCACGATCGATGGTTGGTGGGCGGAAGCCTACACACCCGAGGTCGGGTGGGCCATCGGACGGGGCGAGGTCTATGAAGACGCCGACTACCAGGATCAGGTCGAGGCAGAGGCGCTCTACAACCTGCTGGAGCGAGATGTGGTTCCGACGTTCTACGATCGCACCGGCAGAGTTCCCCGCCATTGGGTTGAGGCGATGAAGACCAGTATCAGTACGCTCTGCTACTTCTTCAACACCAACCGGATGGTGGCGGAATATGCCCGCCGCTTCTACATGCCCTCGGTGGAGCGCTATCAGGCACTCGTCGAGAAGGAATTCGCCGATGCCAGATCACTGGCAGACTGGCGTCGTGAGATCGAGAGCGAATGGTCACAGGTCCGTGTGGAGTCTGTGGAAAGTGGGATGTCAGGCGAGCTTCGCGTCGGCGAGAATTTCACGGCTCAGGCGACCGTCTATCTCAACAACCTCACACCTGACGACGTTTGCGTCGAGCTCTACGTGGGTCTGGTCAACCCCAGCGGCGAGATCGTCCAGGGAGATCCTGTGAGGATGGAGGCGAAGCGTGCGCTTAAGGACGGGCATTATCTCTACGAGGCAGAGGCCGAGTGCGGCATGAGCGGCCTGCACGGATACACCGTGAGGGTTCTGCCTTGGCACCCCGACCTGGTCACGCAATTCCAGCCCGGCTTCATACGCTGGGCCGGATGAGCTCCTCGCAAACCGGAGCATCAGCGAAGCACCTGAAGCACCCGATCCTTGCCTGCCAGATCGGGAAGGATGGAGATCCTGGCATTTCGAAAAGCGGTCCGGGCGAGCGTCCGGACCGCTTCGCCTTGGGTCTCACCGATCTCTATAAGCATACAGCCGCCGCATGCCAGACGGCGTTGCGCCTGTCTAAGCAGTCGCTCGATGACGTCCAGCCCCTCAGGGCCCGCCAACAACGCCATCCGCGGCTCTTGACGCACGACAGAGGGCAGCTGAGTCCACTCGGAACTGGCGACGTAGGGGGGATTGCTGACGATGAGGTCGATGGGGGCGCGTATGGGGGTCAGAAGATCACCGCGCACCAAGGCGACGCGCCGGCCCAGATTATGCCGCAAGACGTTGGTGCGAGCGACAGAGAGCGCCTCAGCCGAGAGATCCAGGCCTAGGATTCGGACGGACGGGATAGCCACAGCGAGAGCCGCGGCGATGCAGCCCGACCCGGTGCCCACATCGACCACGGTGTTCACCGCGTGTTCTTTCAGCCAGGCCGTACCCCTTTCCACAAGCAACTCGGTCTCCGGCCTCGGGACAAGCACGTCCGGCGTGACGACGAACTCCAACCCCATGAACTCAACCCTTCCCAGTAGATGGGGCAGGGGTACGCCTGACGCCCTTCGAAGCACCGCATCACGAAAAAGGCGGGTCTCCACCTTCCGAAGTCGCCACTCCGGGTGGGCCAGCAGCGCTACGCGCTCTTTTTGAACCAGCGCCGAGAGCAGTCGCTCAGCCTCAAGATACGGGCGCTCGGCGACGCGGTCCAGCTGGGCCGCCGCCCACTTCAGCGCGCTTCCCACGTCTCTGATGTGCTTCCCATCGTTCTCAATCAAGTCTGGATCCCCGCTCCAAGAGAAAAGCGGGGGCTCAAGACGCCCCCGCCGGTTCATCAAATAGCTCGCAATCCGACCGTGAGCTCACTCGCGATCGAACCGTGCCTCCAACTTCTCGAGCAACTCCGCAGCCTCGACCAGTTTATCCAAAGGGTTCTGATCACCGGTGAAATACCGGTAATCGCACGGCATGATATCGAGACTTTCCACAAGGCTTGTATGATGCTTGCGAAGCGTCTCTGTGGCAATCCCATAATAGTCGGCCAGCTTATCCATGGGCACGTCTCGGAGGTTGACCTTCCGAACCGTGTAGTCCAGAGCAGCGGACCAGGCCTCGGGCTTTGGGATGTACAGCGGCTCCTCGCCGAGCGCCACCCGGTACTCCACCCACATCTGAATGGCCGCGCCGATCATATCGATCGGCATCTGGGCAGCCATCATCTTGTCGGTGAGTCTGTCCTCAACGGGATCCATACCGCTGGCGAATAACTGCTCGATGCGGTCTGCCACTTTGGAGTCCGGGGCCAGGCGCAGATAGTTAGCCAAAGCTCGCAGGGATCGGTCGAAGTCGCCGGCCCGGGATAGTGCCTGGGCCAGACTCATATGGTAGGTAGGGTTGTCAGGATAGAGGGTCAAAACCTCTTCTAGAGTCTGCACAGCTTCTTCCATGTCCCAACGCGCATGGGCGTCCATGGCCTCCTCGTAGAGGGATTGTGCTCTTCGTCGCTTAGCCGCTTCTGACTGTGCCGGGCTCACTAGAACCTCCAGAGAAGTTGAACAACTCGTATTTGTCTTGAAGAAGTCCTCACAGCCTACATGGTTGCCCAGATGGGCTCTGAAGATGCCTAAGCCCAGGATCGAATCAGCTCAGGTGGTTCTCGTCGACCTGCTGGAGAGGCCGTCAAACAAGATCGATTCGCGCCGCAAACGCATTATAGCATCGATGTCTGGTATGCCAAAATAGCCCCACCACCACGTTTACCACCAGCGGGCCTCTTCGATCTCGACGCCTAAGGATGCCAGGAGCTCGACGACGTTCTCCCAACGCGCATCCTCAACCACGGCCAGATTGTCGCTATCCGGCAACGGGCGTAGCCAGCGCCGCAACTTGCTATCGGCCTGACGAAGTTCGCGCAGAGCGCCCTCGCGCTCCAAGCACAAGAGCCGCACCTGAGCCGCCTTGCCGTCCCCGTAATGACTACCCCAAGCCTTAAGGCGTCTCTCCCATACCTCCGGCAGCGTCGCCCCCGTCATCCGCTCCAAGGTACCAATGATCTCCAGTGGTTCCATGCCCAAAGAGACCGCCGCCTGGACTGACTGAGGCGTCAGCTTCCAGTGTTCGTCGTCGGCTTCGGCAAAGCGCCGCACCGTCGCCGATACAAAGAGGCTCGGCAGCGGAGCGCGGGGAACCAATTCGCCGTCGTTCCAACGCAAGCTATCGGGTAGGTCGGCTTCGGGTCCCTGGGAGTGCGCCGCCAGCATCTCGAGCGCCGCTAGACGCGCCTCAGCTCGTCCGGCGTCCGCAACGTACAACCACGCCGTATGATCGTCGAGGGGATGCAGGCAGCTCTGCAGCTCAGGGTCCTCGAGCAGGCGATCCATTAGCTCCGCATCCGTCACCTGCAAAACGCTGACCTGACGCCGGAGTACAATACGTTCGTACTGATTGCTCCAGGCTTCCAGAGAGCGGACGATGTTCTGAGGCACGGGCTGATCAGAGGCTTCTCTCAGATAGGTGAGCAACGATTCCACCGACTCCCCTCGCTGATAGGCCCAATAGACCGCGTCCCGCGTGATACGGTAAGTGACCACGCTTTCGTCAAGCTTCTCGCGTTCGGCAAACTGCTCCAGCGAAGCTAAGATGCGGAGGGGTACGGGCCCCATAGCCAGGATTTGGAAATCAGGTTGCACGATCACCTGACCACTCTGGCGATCAAAACCACCGGCGATCCCTACGCCGCCGAAGTGGGCCCGCGCCCATTGAGTCAGGCGGAAGGCCGATGGATAGCCCTCAGAGTCCGGCTGCTCCTGCGCACCGGAAGGCTCGTAGCCAAGATCGACCAACCCTATGACACAGAGCTCATCCAGAATAGAACGCAGCATCTCGTATTCCGCCGTCTGCAGCCTGGACTTCAGTTCCCTACGATAGCTGTCTCCATACCAATGCAGGCCTGTGAGCAAGGTCTCCGCCGCTCTGTCACCCAGCAGGAGACTCCCAGCCTCTCCGCCGGTCAACAAAATCATCATAGCCGAAAAGGAGACCCATTCCAAATCCACGCATTCACCAACGGTCCGGAGAACTCGCTCTCGGATCTGATGTATGGGACGGGTCGTGAACCCTCGATAGTAGCCACCGACCAGATCCGGGTCAAGGGCATCTTCAGCCAGGAACGTATCCAGCTTAGCATAGGCCACCATCAGCTCGCGCAGTTGGCTCACCGATGTGGCACTCCAGAAGAGCTTGACCGCGTCGCTGTCGACCGCCTCGATGGTGGACTCATCGCCGTTGACTAGATTGAGGGTCGAGAGAAGTTCGTGGACCTCGGACACCCACTCCAAAGCCTCCTCGTCCTTCCCATCGCGCCCCAAGGTCTCAGCAACCCGGCGACGATCACGCTTGCCCATACCACCGGCCTTGAGACGACGGGCCGGCTCCCTGCGAAGCTCCGCCCATGTGAAGAAAAGCTCACGTATGAACTGCTCGAAGTCACCCGCTCGGACGTGAGAAGGGGCCTGCGACGGGCTCAGGACATCAAGATCCGGTACCGGGATCGAGAGGGAGGACTTAGGCAAGGCGGCGCGCACCTCGTCCGGCAAAGCAACCCGGTGGATGGGGCTCAACGTGCGAAGCGTCGACATCCCCGTAGGTTCGGTCAGGTTGACGATCAACCCTTTCCGAACAAGGCTCTCCAGAACGTCGCTCAACGCAGGGCGCGCGGCCGTTGCGGAGTCGCCCTCGACGTAGATCAGCCCGGTCAGGACCAGACTGCGTGCCATTTCATGAAGAGAGAGGGCATCCCCGGCTTCAAGGGCAACGGCTAGGGCAGCGCGTTCCGGTTGGCTCAACGATTGAATGAGATCCTGAGAGCGCGCGACCTTCAGAATGGCGCGCCTCAACTCCTCCACCAGCCAATCCTTGCGCACCGGATGCCGATCTGCCCGCACACCTAGGTGATCGGATATCTCACGAAGTGCGTCAATATGATAATCCTGCAACAACGTGCTGAGCGGCTGCATCTCAAGAGACCTCTTTGGGCATGTAGCCCTGGCGCTCCAGGTTCTCCCGCACCCGGTCCACGTCTTCACCCTTCAACAACGCCGCTTCGGGGGTCAGAAGACCTAATACCGAGGCCTGAAGACTCGGCAGAGCAACCTGTAGCTCCTGCATCGTGAACGCATCCCGCGTCTGAAGCAGCGCCTGAGCGGCGTAGAGCCGGACCTTACCGTAGCGCGACCACCAATATCGCCACCAGTCCTTGACCTCGGGCAAAGGCTCAAATCCGGCACACGCCTCCCAGAGACGACTTAGCGTGTCAGGGTCTTCTCCGGCCTCAAAAGCCCGATGCAGACGTTCGACGTCAAGGCGGTATCGGATCAGATTCCTTGACAAACCCGAGGGCTCAGCCCACTTCACGACACAATTCATCAGATCGGGCGGCACGGGCGTGGTGATCTCCAATGCCTGCTCTTTCGCGTCGAAACGCACGGCCTCCTGACGAAGCTCACCCGCGACCTCAAGATCAATCTCACCCACGCGCCCCCAATGCAAGCCCTGCAAGCCCTTGAGGCGGACCAGAGCGATCTTGTCCAGAGAGGGAGCGATGTCGACAAGCCCCATGGCGTGGAGCGGACCCGACAACAACGCGTTTAGTGCTGCGCGGAGAAAACCCGGCCATCGGCCGTCTCTGTACTGTAGATCGAGGCCTGACAAATACTGATGGCTCTCCGGCGTGGGGAATAGAGCCTCCAACCACGCAGCGATATCAGCTACCGCAATCCATTGATCATGAGGTAGGTAGGAAAGGACCTCTAGCAAGGCCCAGCGAAAGGTCTGGGTGGCCCCATGGAGCGCGTCGTCTAGCGACATAAGACTCCAATAGCCATAATACATCCGACGTACTGTCACATCGCCCCGGCGCCACAGAGGCCACCACGTCGACCAGGAGGCGATAGTGCGAGAGAGCCTGTAGATGACGCCCAACTGACGTCCGGGCGGCAACGACATCCACGCCTGCGCCCTATCGTGATCCACCGTCACAGGACTTCCCGACCATATCAGGCCGATATCGACCATTAGATGGTAGAGAAACTCAACGCGTTCCGTTGACGCACCGATGGCCTGAGTCCAGGTATCCAGAGATTCATCCTTGAGCGCCGGTTTGCGAGGCCGCAGCCTCATCTTCATCTGGCGCTGGGGGTACTCCGCCAGCTTCCGCGCGTCCTCGGGGTCGGGAGGCCAACAGGTCACCTGCGCCGCATAGGGATAAGGGGGCGCCTCCCACCGAACGACATCCCGCAGTTCCGCGGTTTCGGATTGCAGCAGCCCCAACACCTGCTGAATCTGCGATAGCAAGTCGCGAGGGTCGGCGGCCACTGTGTGACTCTCGGCCTCCGTGGACTGTGAGAACGGCACGAAGAGGGGTGGAAGCCGTCTCCTCAGCCCGTAGGGTAAGAAGATGCCCTGTTCTCCTGTCAATATAAGGCCCAGACTCACCAGGCGCTCTATCAACCCCGATGTAGGCGTCAGCGTGCGTCGAGATAGCCCTTGGGGTTGCGGCAGGACGTAAAGGCTTTGGAGATTGCCCTCCAGCAGCAGATATGCATAGCTGCTACGGTCGTCATCCGAGAGCTCGGCGACGGACCGGGCAAGACGATCGGCATCCAGGAAATGCTCGGCCAGTTGCTCCGCCAGATCCTGACGGCTGCGGCCCTTGGGTTGGACGCCCAGGGCTCGGATATGGCGACGCAATCCCGCCACCGGCCACTCAACCTCCACCAACTCCTCGGTCATGTCCACGACCGGATCCAACTCGTGCCATTCCCAGTACGGGGGATGCTGCAACGGGGTAGGCGGCGGCGGAGCGTCCCAAGTATAGCCCAGTTCGGGATTCAGACGATCGCGACCGCTCTTAGCTCGTAGACTCATGCCAACCCATCTTAGAACCGCACACGTCTACATAATCCGCTGAGTATGCGCCAGGGCTCCTGGAATCTCCTCACCGTAGAGAATCAAGTAGCGGTAGCCCTGCTCAGTCAGGAAACGCTGCCGGTTCGCGCTGTAATCCTGATCTACCGTCTCTTTGGTAACGATGCTGTAGAAATACGCCTGACTTCCATCGGACTTCGGGCGCAAGATGCGTCCTAACCGCTGCGCTTCCTCCTGGCGAGAGCCAAACGTGCCCGATATCTGGATAGCTACGTTGGCATCCGGCAGATCAACGGAGAAATTGGCCACCTTGGAGACCACCAAAGTCGACAGCTCACCAGTTCGGAACTTCTCGTAGAGCTCCTCTCGTTCCGCGACCTTCGTCTTCCCCGTGATGATCGGATAGCCATACTGCTCGGCAATCAACTCAAGTTGGTCAAGGTACATGCCGATGACCAAGACGCGGTCTCCCTCATGATACTCCAGGAGGCGATCGAGGATATCCAGCTTCCTCACGTTGTCCGCCGCCACGCGATACTTCTGTCGGCGCTCGGCCATAATGTACTCCAAGCGCTCGGCCTCCGTCATACCCACCCGAATCTCGTAGCAGACCGCCGGCGCGATCCATCCCTGCCGTTCCAGGTCATGCCACGGCACATCGTATTTCTTCGGCCCAATAAGCGAGAAGACATCCTCCTCACGACCATCCTCTCGGACCAGCGTCGCCGTCAGACCCAGGCGTCGCCGGGCCTGCAACTCCGCCGTAATCCGAAAGACCGGCGCGGGCAACAAGTGCACCTCGTCGTAGATGATAAGGCCCCACTCGCCGGTGTTGAACAGCTCGAAGTGCGGATACTGCTCCGAAAGCGGCAGGTCGGCGTTATCCTTGGTCCCTCGTTTGCGATGGGTCAGGATCTGATAGGTGGTGACGGTCACCGGCCGAACCTCTTTGCGCAGGCCTGTGTATTCTCCGATCATCTCGTCGGGAATCGTGGTCTTATCGACCAACTCCTCGCGCCACTGGCGAGCAGCCACGGTGCTCGGCGTGAGGATCAATGTGTGCGCCTGGATCTTCTCCATCACCGACATTCCCACGATCGTTTTGCCGGCGCCACAGGGCAGGACGATCACCCCGGCGCCCCCGGCGTCAGAGCCATTGGACCAGAAGATCTCGGCTGCGTCCTGCTGGTAATCACGGACCAAGAACGGGGACCCACTCTCCAGCATCATCTGCCTCAGTTGAAAAGTGAGAGATTCACCCGTGACGTAACCAACGAGATCCTCGGCAGGATACCCGGCTTTGACCAGCGCCTGCTTGACGTGTCCTCGACGCGCGGCCGGCACCTGCAAGGTGTGCGGTCCTATGCGTTCCAGGACGTAGCGCTTCAGATGGATGTTGCGTTCCAGCTCCACCAGCAGCAGCGGCTCGTCCGAGACCAGCCGCAACTTGTCACCATCGTAGGGATCGCGGGTGAGGCGGACCCGACCATAGCGCCGCACAGCGTCCCGGATCTCGAAGACGACGTTGTCGGGGAGCGGGTACTTCGCGAACTGCTCCAGTCCGCTGACGATCTCCTCTGCGCCAAGCCCGGCCGCGGCGGCATTCCACAGGGAGAGTGGGGACAGCCGATAGGTGTGGATGTACTCCGGGCTCTTCTCGAGCTCGGCGAATCGCGCGAGGTGATCGCGAGCGTCCTCGTAGTCTGGGCTATTGACCTCCAGAAGAACGGTGCCATCACCCTGGACAATGAGCGGGGCATCTGCTTTGTAGTTCATATCTAAAACATTGTACCCGACTAGATAGCTTAGTCAATGATCCAACCTCTTCCGCAGACGTTTTGAAAGCCCCCTCAAGAACCAGCCGCTGAAGCAATGT
>JBNGDU010000264.1:9287-10579 GCA_049975025.1 Anaerolineae bacterium | reverse complement strand
CGCCCAACCACCGTTGGGTGATCGCTTCGGCTTTGACGCAAGCGCAGGCGCTGTTCCCCGACCTCGACGTTGGGGCCACGATCGAGGCCTATTTGGCCGAGGGCATTGACGTCGATGCCGAGGGATTCTACATCGAGCGAAGCGTGGGCAACTACGACGCCGTGAACGACCTTTCGTGGCTTCTGTTGGCCGACCATATGGACCTGCCCAATGCGCTTGATGCCGTGCGGCGCAACCTGGAGCTCGACTTGCACCTCCTCCACGCCGATGGGACGGCGGAAACGGGACTCTCCCATCGGCAGGACTACGGGTGGCGCGCCGTGCCAGCGAGCCTTATCCCCAACTTCCTGCTCTATCACCGGCTCCGCCCCACGCCCACCTTCTTGAGGGCGGCCCAGTGGCTCTGGTCGCGGGCCGAAGCGGGCCACAACCTGCTCTGGATCTCCTACGCTCTGCTCAAGAGCAGAGGCCACTTTGATCCTGCCCGAGAGGTTGAGGCCGAGCTGCCCACCGACTTCACCCTACATCTGCCGCTCAACGGCCTCTGGCGACTCCGCCGAGGCCCACTCAGCGTCTCGGTCTTTCAAGATGCGACGCGTCTCCTTTCCTTAGGGCACGGGCACGCCAGGTTGAGTGCCCTCCGTATTGACATGACCTACTTCGGTGGGGCCTGCGGTCACTTCACCACCGACGACCTGGCTGTGGAAGAGCGTCAGGTCGTGTTGCGCTCCGAGGGTCTTGGGCGCCCCCGCCGCCCGGGCTACGAGCTGCCCTTGGGGCGCCCGGTTCCGCCGGAGAGGTGGCACGAGGCCATAGAGGAGCGGGGACTTCGACGACTCTCACCAATAACGAGCACGTTGGCGTTGCAGGAGGTCCCGGGTGGTGTGACCTTGGACTACAAGACGCTGGACGGCGCAGAGGGTGTGGCGACGCAGGTCGTGCTGGACTTCGAGCCCGGCGGCATCTGGGAGACAGCAAACACGCGTCTTATGCCCCAGCCGGGTCAGGTGCTCTTTCTAAAGGGTGGGTGGGGTGAGATGCGATATGGCACCAACGTCATCCGGGTCGAGGGCGGCGCCTATGCCCACAGCATGTGGCGGATGCGGGAGTCGGAACCGCCAGGCGACGCGGTTCGGGTCCTGCTCACCTTTGAGACGCCGGTGGATCACACGTTCCGGCTGGTCGGCTACACAGCACCGGATGCGGTGGGGGCTTTCGCATCCGCGGCAGAGCTTTGAGCTCTTCGTCTTGACAAGGCGGCTGCAGGAGAAGGAGAGCTCAAAGCTCTGGTT
>JBNGDU010000264.1:0-9187 GCA_049975025.1 Anaerolineae bacterium | reverse complement strand
GTCTCTACGACGGCGCCAAAGTCGATGTGGCCTGCCCCCGGATACCAGCGGTTTGAGTCCGCCAGATGGACGTGGAAGAGGCGCTCCCCGGTTGCCCGCAGGCTCTCGGTGATCGAGGGCTCCTCCACGTTCATGTGGAAGGTGTCCAGCAGCAAGCCGACGTTCTCAAGCCCGACCTCGTCGAGGAAGGTTCGCCCCTCTTCTGCGGTGTGGAGCAGGTCGGTCTCGTAGCGGTTGAGCGGCTCGATGGCGAAGCGGACGCCGTGGGGCCGCGCCGCCTCGGCGCAGGCCTGCATCGCCTCGACAAAGTAGGCCATCGACTGCGCGTGGGACTGCCCCTGAGGCGTGATGCCCCGGATGAGCCCGATGATGACGAGCGCGTCCAGGCGCGCGGCCAGTGGGATGTGGCTCTGGATCCGCGCGATGGCTGCGGCCCGGACGTCGGGGTCAGCGCTGGTGAAGGAGAGGTGCTCCTCTCCCCACGCCTGGCCTGTGCCAAGGGCGGGCACCTTCAGCCCGTGCTGCGCCACAACCGTGGCCAACGCCTCTGCATCGACCAGGGCCGGGTCGCGCACGGCTAATTCTACGCCGTCATAGCCCCAGGCTGCGATCTTCTCAACGTTTGCCTCGAAGTCGCCCTTCAGGGCGACAGCCTCGAACTGGGCTTGATGGGTGGACAAAACTAGGCTTAATTTCATGTTCGCTCCGTGATCTGTCTCATGAAGGGTGGGGGCCATCCCAGTTGCTCTGCTCTGCCTTCCTTGAAGCGGTGGTTACACTTCGGATCGCCCTCGGCGAGGGTCATCGTCCTGCGCAACCCTATGCGGCTCTTCGCGAAGTCGAGATAGCAGTAGAAGGGCATAAACTCATCGGCATCCTGGGCGTGGTAGAACTTCTGGGCGGCGCACTCGGAAAAGTCATAGCCGTAGTCGAACGCCACGCCATCCCCGACCACGAACTCATAAACGTAGTCGGCAGGATAACGTCGCTCCTGGGATCGTTCGGCCCGCAGCCTACGCCTCTGCATCAGCTCCGAGGGAGGTATCGGCTCTGGTGGCTCGTCCCGCCGCGCGACCGCCGCGTCGTAGAGCACCTTGCCGGTCTCCTCGGCGGTCCTGCCGTGTCTCTGCATCGCTTCGTAGAGCGCAAGATACCGCGCCGACTCCACCAACGCCCAGGTTAGGTGGTTTTCGTCGCCGCCGATGTAGGGGATGTCGGGCAGGAGGGCGTCAAACGCCTCGCGCGCTTCCAGAAGGTAGCTCGCCGCAGCGTTATCGCCATACTGAGTCGCCAAGAATGGGCGCCAATGGCGCGATTCCGCATCGAACGCCTCCAGAAGCTGGCGCCTTCGAGAGAGGTAGTAGCTCCTCTCGCCTTGATAGCTTCGGCTCTCTGCCACTGCATCCTCCCCTCGTTCCGCGCCAAGCCTGAGTGTCAGGCTCGGAGGATGGGGGGCGCAGCTGACCCATAGCATCACCTCGGTCTCCCTTGCGCCTTATTCCCTATCCCTTGTTCCTGATTCTACCCGCTGAACGTATCCCGCCCAGTGCGCGGGACCGCGCAGACCGGGCGCCGACCCTCGCTAGGGGGCTCGCTCAGGAAGGGCGCCGTCTCCTCATCCTCGCGCAGCGTCACATCCTCGACCGGTGGCACGGTCCCTCTCTAGAGATCTCGCGCTAAAGGTAGTGTTTGAGGGTTCGATAGAACTGATCCCGCGCATAGCGCTCAATCCACGGCCTATGACCGCACTTCGGCAGCACGTGGAAACGAAAGTCGTGTAGAACGCGGGATAGAGGCTTCTCTACGCCCTCGGGCGGGTGAGGATCGTAATCCCCGTGGATGGCAACCACCGGGCACGCTATCTGTCGCCCCAACGCCAACAGCGCCCCACTCCTGCGCAGCTCGGCGGCGGTGGCCCAGACACCCTGGAAGACGTCCGCCCGCGGGCCCATCGACGCCGGCTCCTCATCGTGTGGAAGGGCCGCGAAGGTGTCGGTCCGTGAGGCCAGCGCTCCCAACCGAGCCAAGAGCGCATCTTTGTTGGTCGCAGTCGGATCACTCAGGGCCGCCACGACCTGCTCAAACTCCCGCCTCTCCGCGTCGGTGAGCCGACTCATTCTCGTCTCGTGGAGCAGCGGCACATACGCCTCCTCAAACGGTCCGCTCGAAACCAGAACTAGCCTCTTCACCAGGTCCGGATAGCGAGCCGTGAGGATGAAGCTGAGCCAAGCTCCCCACGAATAGCCGATCAGCGTGAGGGGAGGGTGTCCGTGTGCTACCAGAAGAGCTCTCAGCTCCTCGATCTGCCCCTCCAGCGTTGCCGCAGTCTGGATCGGCTCCAACACGCCTCTCCCGGATGCGAGCGCCCGGGCCACCGGGGCCATCTCACCCCCGGCCCCTGGTCCCCCATGGATCACCGCCACCTCGAACGGCGGAGGGCCATAGGTGCGTGGGTTCTTCATGACTAGTGTCAGGGTCCGGCTGGAGACAGTAGAGATCGGATGAAAGGGATAAGGGATACGTCGACAAGGGATAGGCGCCAGGCGACAGCAGATGCGCTGATTACGTCCCTCGCATGCCTAGCCTGGCCCCTCACCTATCCCCTATCTCCTTATCCCTTATCTCCTAATCCCTTACCCGCTAAACGTATCCTGCCCGATGCGCGGCAGCGCGTAGACCGGGCGCCAACCCTCGCTGAAGGGCTCCTTCAGGAAGGGGGCCATCTCCTCGTCGGTGCGCAGCGTCACGCCCTCGACCGGCGGGACCGTCCCAGGTGGGAAGGCCTCGAGGATGTGGTCGTTAAGCATGGTCAAGTAGCGCAAGATGGCAGCCAAGGGGCGCTTGGCCTTTTCTGGATCGCCGTGGGTCGCCTTGCCGACGACGCCTTCAGGGGTGCCGGCGATCTCGATGGCGGACTGCCCCTCACCCTCCGACCAGCGGCTGGGCCGCCCGAAGGGATCCACCGACTTGTCGAAGTGGCCGTCGGGGAGGTAGCTAATGCCCTCGGTGTCGACGGCGTACTCCATATCGACCATCTCCGGGTGCAGGTAGAGGCCCAGAGAGGTCTCCGACTCGTCGGCGTGGACGAAGTTCGTGTCCCACTTACCGCCGCGATCCGTGGTGCGGAAGAACTCCCGCACCGCGCGGTGCCAGTCGATCACGCGGAAGATGCCGGGAAGCTGGTAGCGCTTGCAGAACTGCTGCACTGCCGATTCCAGCACCCACAGCTGACCGTGGTTGTTGATGATGATCTGCTTACGGAACCCGTCGTTCCAGAGGCCCAGCATCACGTCGATCATGAACTCGCGCAGGACGTTCTCGCGAATGATCACCGTGCCCGGCATGCCGAGGTGATGGTAGGGGTGGGCGCCGTACATCAGCGGCGGCAGCACCAAGTTGATGGGCGCGCCCTGCTTTGCCGTGTACCGTCGCACGCCCTCGCAGATCTGGCTCACGTAAAGCGTGTCCGACGAGCTGACCATATGCTGACCGTGGAGCTCCGTGCTCCCAACCGGGATCAGCACGATGTCGTTCTTCTTGCGATTCGCCTCGACCTCGTGGCGCACGGTGGTCTGGATGTAGGAGCCCGGCTTGCCCCACTCTACAGGCGAGGGCATGCCGTACTCCGCCAGCACTTGGTCGATCTCCTCGTCGCTCGACTCCCACAGTTCCTTCTTCATTCGGCCGACAGCGTTGTCCTCGAAGTAGAGGTCCGGCTGATCGGTGGGCAACAGCCCGGGTGGTACCTGTTTCATCTCTGACATCCTGTATCTCCTTTTCGATAGGCGGTGCGACGCACTTACGCAGGATCGCGGGTGACAAAGCATCTCTGTATGCGAAGATGCTTTGAGCCAAAGACTGTCCGTAAGTGCGTTGCACCTAGCTACACTAAGCGTTTGGTTTGACGATGATCTTCCCGTCGGTCCGCGTGGTCGATTGTGCGATGGCGTCTACGGTGTCGGCCAGCTCATAGCGCGCGGTGATAATCTCGCTCAGGTCAAGGCGGCCCGCGGCGACCATCCGGATGACGTTGGGGAAGGTCTCGTGACCGGAGTGCCCCTGCGCCCCGAAGGCCTGGGACCGGCGCACCTGGAAGGCCTCAAGGTACATCGGCACCCGCTGGGCTGCGCGCCCAATCTGCACGATCTTGGCGTTGATCGCCAGGGCCTGCTCCATCTCCGGGATCGTCAGGTGGGGGGCGCCCGCGGCCTCGACGTGGAAGTTGAAGCCAGCGCCGTGACTTAGGTCCATCAGCACCTCGTGGGGCACGACCTCGCGCGGGTCGTAGACGTAGTCCGCGCCGACCTTCTTGGCGAGTTCGCGGCGCTGCGGGGAGATCTCGAAGCCGACGATGGTGCCGGCGCCCGCGGCGCGGGCCAGCCCGACTGCCGCCAGCCCGATCGAGCCGGTGCCGAAGATGCTGACGTAGTGACCTGGGCGGAAGCCGCCTGCGCGCTCGAACATCGCGTTATACGAAACGCAGGTGGGCTCGGTCATCGCGGCGACCTCGTAAGCTTTCTCTTCGTCGCCGAACCGCTCAGCTATGGCGTCGATGGGCCAGCAGAACTTCTCGTCAATGGCGATGTAGTTGGCGAAGGCGCCCGGGATCGTGAACCCGATCTCCTCAAGGTTCGTGCAGTGGTTGGGGTACCCGTTCCGGCACGGGACGCAGCGACCGCACCAGATCATCTCCTCGGCGGTGACCATGTCGCCGACCTTGAGGTTCTCTACCTGATCTCCGACCTCGACCACTTTACCCGAGAACTCGTGGCCCAGGATCGTCGGGAACTTGGTGAGGCCGGGATAGAGGATGTAGTCGTCCTGATCGGTCTCGTAGAAGTGCATGTCCGATCCGCAGACGCCGCACGCCTGCACCTCGATGAGGACCTCCTGTGGCCCCGGTTGCGGATCGGGCCAGTCGCGCACCTCCAACTTCGGGTGTCGCCAGATGGCGTTGCCGGTGATGGCTTTGCCGGTCCTCTTCTCCCACTCCGATACCTCATAGCCCGGCTTGGGATCCCATTTCGCGTCAAGTACTAACCCTTTCATAGCAATGTCCTCCTGTAGATATGAACTGATGGATGGTGCACGCGTGTGCGGTCAGGCTGCACACGTTTGCAGATACGATACAAAAACAACTCACTAACTCCTCACCTACGCAATCTCGCTCAACTTCACCGGCTGATGCGTCTCATAGGAGCGCTTCGCCGCGTAACCCATGACGATGGCCATGCGCCCGTCCTCACCGCCAACGGGCGGATCTATTCCCTCCGCGATGCAGCGGATGAACGCCTGCAGCTCATCCACGTACGACTGGGTATAACGCTCCATGAAGAAGTTGAGGGGGAGATCCTTTCGGATGCTGCGGGCGTCGCTGATGGTCGCGGTGTTGGCGAAGTCGTTCTCCGTTCGGACGGCGCCGCCGCTTCCGAAGACCTCGGCCCGCTGATCGTAGCCGTAGACGGCCTGCCGGCTGTTGTCGATCGTGCCTACGGCCCCGTTCTCGAACTCAAGCAAGATGAGGGCCGTGTCGATGTCGCCAGCTTCCCCAATTGCCGGATCGACCATCACGCCACCGGTCACGTAGAGCTCCTTCACCTCGCTGCTCATCAGGTAGCGCGCCATGTCGAAGTCGTGGATGCTCATGTCCAAGAAGATGCCGCCTGAGATCTTCACATACGCCGGGGGTGGGGGGGCGGGGTCGCGGCTGATGATGTGGAGGATGTGGGGCGTGCCCACCACGCCGTCTTGCACCAGATCGTGGATGCGACGGAAGTTGTGGTCGAAACGCCGGTTGAAGCCCACCATCAACTTCACGCCCGCTTCTTCAACGGCCTCCAACGCACGATCGATGCGCGCTAGGTCGAGATCGATGGGTTTCTCGCAGAAGATGTGTTTGCCGGCGGCTGCCGATCTCATCATCAGATCGGCGTGGGTATCGGTGCTCGAGCAGATGATGACGGCGTCGATCTCCGGATGGGACACAATCGACTCCGCATCCTCGTACACTTCGGGGATGCCGGTGGCTTCCGCACAGCGCTCCGCGGCCTCCCGGCGAATGTCCGAGATCGCCAGGACTTTCGCGCCCGGGATCCGTGTGGTAAGGTTCTGCGCGTGCACTGCCCCGATCCTGCCCGCGCCGATGATACCGACGGTGACGACCTCAACTGACTGTTTGTTCATATGGCCTCCTCGAGATTTGGTTTGCCCCGCTCACAAAGGTCTTGACCCCAACGTCGATGACGTCACGTTTGCCTGACCAGCACTTGCCCGTTGGACCAAGATGGGCGAAAGCATCTCGTCCTCGACCTGGTCACCGTCCAAGAGGGCCAGCATCATCTCCATCGCCCGTCGCCCCATCTCCTGTCTCGGCTGGCGAACGGTGGTGAGCGGCGGCGTGACCCACTGTGAGGGTTGGATATCGTCAAATCCTACGATGCTTACCTCGCCGGGCACCTCGACGCCCAGGTGCTGACACGCCAGGAGGCCGCCGATCGCCACCCGGTCGTTGTAGCAGAAGACCGCGCTGACGCCGTAATCGAGCAGCCGAGGGAGCGCCGCCTCGCCGACCTTGGTGTCGTCCTGGCTCTGGATCGCGGCCTCGGGCACGATGAACTCCCAGGTCGGCTCCGCCGTGATACCATGTTTCTGCAGCGCGTCGTGATAGCCCTGACGGCGTAGACGGTCGGATCGTTGGCGATTTCCCAGCCCCAGATACCCGATGCGTTTGTGACCTAGCGCAATGAGGTGCTCGACGGCCGCGCGTGCACCCCCACGCTCGTCCAACGCGACGACGTGGAACATGGGGGCGCGGGGTTCGGCGTGTTGGTTCACCAACACGATAGGGACTCGGATCTGCTCCAGTCGCTCGCTGTAGCGGTCGCTGAGGCGCGAGGCGGCGACGATGATGCCCTCCACACGCCGGCGGTGAAAGGTCTCGATCACGGCCATCTCCCGCTCCGGGTCGTTGTGCGAGGCACTGACGAACATGCTCAGCCCGGCCTCCCCCGCAACCTCGTCCACGCCGGCCATCACCTCGGCGAAGAAAGGGTCGGTCAACGATGTGACCACAAGCCCCACGGTGCCGGACTGCTGCGCCTTCAGGCTGCGGGCCACGGCGTTGGGGATATAGCCCATCTCCGTGGCGAGTGCCTTGATCCGCGCCCGGGTCTCCTCCCGCACCAACGGGCTGTCATTGAGCGCACGGGAGACCGTGGAGTGCGAGACCCCAGCCTGCTGTGCGATATCCTTGATGGAGACGCGGCCTTGCGCGTCCCTTCCGTCAACCTCATACTTCATCTACGTCGTCTCGCTCCCCGATGCCTCACGCAGCGTGGCTAGCAAGAGGTCTGCATGATCCAGGTTGACCATATCCGGTTCCCACGCGATCACCCGCCGAAGAGCCTCGGCATCTTCACGCATCTCGTTGATCATCACCTTGATGGACCGCTCCCGGCACGCTTCAACCAACGCCGGGCTCATTTTGTCCAGCCGCACCTCGACGATACGCGCCCCCAGTTCCTTGTCGGCCGCGATCACGTCGTCGACGGAGCCGACGTTGACCTTGAGCGGGATTTCGTCGTCCAGTTCGTGGATTAGCTTCATAAGAGCCTTGCTGCCCGACCAGATGAAGCACTCGTCCCGCACACCGACCTCGTCGATAAGGTCGAGTAGCTGCTGTGGGTGGGCGAACTTGACGTCGAAGAAGATCCCGGCTTTGCCCTTGATCCACTGCAGAAACTCGCGGAGCACGGGGACACGCTCGCCGGCAAAGCGGGGCGAGAACCAGGATCCTGCGTCGAGCGCTCGGACCTCTGGTAGGGTCAATGCCAGAATGTGGCCTGAGCCATCCGTGGTTCGATCGACGGTTCGATCGTGGAGCATGACCATCTCCCCGTCCCGCGTCGTCCAGACGTCGACCTCGATGACGTCAGCGCCCCAGGCGATGGCTTGTCGTGCAGCCGCGTAGGTGTTCTCTGGTGCAACGTTGTTGGCGCCCTTGTGACAGACGATCGCGATCCTGTGCGGTTGCTCTCGGGCTGCATCGTGTTGGCTTATGACCACGATTCCATCTCCATCCCTGTCCTGCACACGTGTGCATCAACGGACAATAAAAACGCGATCCTGTGATTGAGGTGACTTTGGGATCGCGGCGATCGATGATCGCTGGGTTACCGTCTCTATTATGACCTATGTTGGTGGGTTTTGTCAAGGGCAAATCGAGGCGGATTCTTAGTCAAATCCTGACAGGTCCTGGAAAACCCCCTTGACAAACGACATCGGATCGAGTATATTGATTATGCAAACGTGTGCATATCGAGTTCCCCACCATTCACCTAGAGGGACGCCTCCCTGGTGTGCCTCTGCAAACGTGTGCATAGGAGCTGATGTGAGTGTTTCGATAAAGGACATCGCGGAAAGGGCCAATGTTTCACCTTCCACCGTCTCGCGAGCCCTGAGCGATCACCCTCATATCAGCGAAGAGACCAAGCTACAGATTCGCAGACTTGCCGCCGAGATGGGCTACACGCCTAGCCTTGTGGCGCGCAGCCTGGTGACCCAGGACACGGCGACCCTTGGGGTGGTCATCACCGAAGCCGCCGATCCCTATCTCTCTGATCTTGTGATGAGTATTGAGAAGACTGCCCAGGCGCATGGGTATACGGTGCTACTGAGCAGCTCCTACTTCGACGCCGTCCGCGAGCTCCAGGCTGTCTATGCCTTTCACGGGCGGCGCGTACGTGGAATCGTTGTGATCGGCTCTCAGATCGCCCAAGGATACCTTGATAGGGACGAGCACCTCCCACCCATCACGCTAACCAACTCGCCCACCTACCCGTCCTCGATATCGTGTGACAACGTGGCGGGCGCTCGTCAAGCTGTTGAGCATCTCTACCAGCTTGGGCATCGCCGCATCGCCTACATCGGGAGCCGGCGCAGCCAGAGCAGCAATCGTGCGCGCATGAATGGTTATCTGCAAGTTATGGCTGAGCATGGCATCGGGTTCGATCCGTCGCTGGTCTTAGAACAGGATGGCACGCTTGACGGCGGACGTAGGGCTGCTGGAACGTTGCTCTCCCTTGAGCCCCTGCCGACGGCCGTTTTCTGTTTCAACGATATGACAGCAATCGGCCTGCTGAACGCCTTGCAGCAGCAAGGTGTCTGTGTGCCGCAGCAGATGTCCGTC
>JBNGDU010000263.1:4967-10601 GCA_049975025.1 Anaerolineae bacterium | reverse complement strand
GTGAGACGGAGAACCTGGACGGCGCCCGTCAGGTACTTGCCGGCGAACTCGCCGGCCCACGGGACCAGGTCTCGATAGGGTGGCACGTCCCGGTCGGCGAACATCTCCAGCATCGCGGGGTTGGCCTTGGGCGCGACCAGCAGCCATTGATCGGTGACGGCGCTGAGATAGGCGCCCGTGCCCACGCCGTGGGGCCCGGCGCCGAGCTCGTAGTGGGTGTGAGGCGGTCGTCGGAGCTTGGGTTGGGATGAGTCTGACATAGTCTCTCCTTTGTCTTCGGTGGATCCGGTACAACGCACTTCCCTGGTGCGACCCGCTTCTCTGGTGCACCCCGCTTCTCTGGTGCACCCCACTTGCTTTCAGTGGGGTGCACCTAGAAGCGACCCCCCCCGAAAGCGAATGCCCTGCCTCGACAGGCGTATCCAGGTGGGACGCACCTGCAAGTCCCTTCCGTGGCATCTCCTGGCCCTGTACAATCTGGCCCAGCAGGTGCAACGCACCTAGACATACGTCCTCACAACCTGGTCGCTTGTGCGTGATCAACGGAATTCCTCCAGCCTGGCCCGGCGCAAGTGCGTCGCACGCTAGGGCTCACGAGAAGAAGTCCAGCCACATATGACCGGTCGTCATCATGACCTCGGGGTGGGCGGCCCGGAAGGCGCGCAGGCGCGGCGTGTGGGGGCCGAGGACGGGCCGGAACATCGCAGGCGGCACTCCGGTCGTGAAATCGAAGGGCGCAGCGTCGGCGACGTGGAAGAGCCAGCCTGGGTTTCCCGCCTCGCCATCCAACCGGACCACGACGCCGCAGTGGCCTCGCGTGTGCCCGAAGAGCGGCACGAGCCACATCTCCGGCTCGAAGGGCAGGCGGATGGCAGGGA
Source organism: Anaerolineae bacterium (assembly GCA_049975025.1). Classification (GTDB taxonomy): domain Bacteria; phylum Chloroflexota; class Anaerolineae; order B4-G1; family SLSP01; genus PWVB01. The sequence goes on along the minus strand of JBNGDU010000263.1, from coordinate 9,723 downwards.
AGTCGAACCACCGGTCGCTGGTGGCTTCGTAGAGCACGAAATTCGGCCCGTGGGCGATGTGGCGGCGGACATAGGCCACGTGGGTGCAGCGGCGGCGGAGTCCCTTGAAGGCCGCGAGCTCCCGGCGGTGGACGTGGACGGTGGCGTCGGGGAAATCGGGCAACCCGCTGCAGTGGTCGAAGTGCATGTGCGTGAGCACGACGTGCCGCACGTCTTCGACCGTGTACCCCAACCCCGGCAGCTGGCGCGCCACCGCCTCCTCAGGGTCCAGCGGCACGCGGGTCACGACCTGGAAGGTGCGCAGGATGCCGGGCTTGCGGACGTAATCGCCCTGGCCTAGGCCGGTGTCCACGAGCACGAGCCCCCGGTCGGTCTCGACCAGCAGGCAGACCGTGCCCGTGCGCCAGTGCGAGGGTATCCGCGCCAGGCAGGTGAATCCATTGAGGATGTGGATGGCCACAGTCAGCTAGGCCTCGCTGCTTTCCTCGTCGGATGGCGCCTTCGCCCAGGCCAGCGAGTAGTCGCGAATGGATGGAGCGGGGTGTCCGCCGGGACCGTAGCCCGGCAGGTCGTAGGTGCGTGCCAAAGGCACGAAGGTCGGCGTGATGCCCTCGGGCGTGACGTCGTACCTGAGGAAGCCGAGGGTAGGATCGCCGTCGGGCCAGCGGTCCGCCCACTGCGCGAAGCTGGTCGCCGGGGCGATCTCGAACCGCGTGCCTTCGTGATAGGTGACCTTGTGGCAGTGCACGTGACCGCTGATCACGAGGTCGGCGCCGGTGGCCTTGAAGAGATCGAGGAGCCGACCGCGTCCGGGTTGGTCGATGGAGAAGTACCACTCGCGGTAGTGCGTCTCGAGGTCCCAGTTCGGCTCGTCGGGGTCTTCGACGAAGAGGGGGTAGTGCGTGATCCAGACGTGGCGCTCCGCTTGGGACCGCACCGCCTGCGTCTCCGCCCAACGCCAGAAGTCCGCCTCCTCGGGCAGACCCGAGTTGACGACCATGTCGGCAAGGCCCGAGAAGCGCACGCCCTTGTGGTCGGAGCTCCACCACAGGGCGCCGCCTTTGTGGAGCGGGGCGAAGACGTCGGCGAACTGCTGCAGCTGCGCCGACGTGACGTTGAGTTCCAGGTCCGTCTGTTGGCCCGGTCCACGGTGCAGGCCGATCCTGTCGGTGTGCTTGTTGCCGGTGTCCATGTTCCCTGGGATGACGTGGACGGGGAACGGCAGCGCCGCCAGGTCTGCGCGCATGGCCTCCAGCTCGAAGCGGTGAATGCTGCCATCGCGGGTGAGGTCGCCGCCGACCAGGAGCAGGTCGGGCTCAAGGGCCGCGATCTGCTGGCGGGCCTGCGCCCAGTTGCGGGCCCAGGAGGGATTGTAGCGGAAAGACCGCGGTGAGCCGGGCTGCATATCGGCGACGTGTGCGAAGGTCCAGGCGTCCATGGGTGCTCCCTTTCAGTTGTCAGTTGTCCGTTCTCAGTTCTCAGTTTGGTCGCTCTAGCGCGTCAGTTGCGAAAGCGCTGCTAGATTGTTCGGCCAAGGCCTATGGTGCGGCGCTCGTCGCGGCGATGGGCCGTGCGCGATGGTCACCGGCCTGTTCCCGTTGATCTAGAGGTACGCAGCGACATAGTCCTGCGTGAGCGCGCGAAGTTGCGCGACCTCCAGCTTGATCGACGATGTCAGGTCGGTGGCGGGCCGCGTGCGGGTGTGGAGCGAGAGCGGCAGCCCCTCAAGCTGCAGGTAATACTTGGCGCTGACCGGGTAGGCCCGAGCGCCCAGCATCGACGCCACGCCGAGGAAGTTCTGTAGGCGCTCGGCGCGCGTGGGTTCCTCAGCCCAGTTCCGGCAGAGCCAGGCGTAGAGCTCCGGGTGGACGTTGCCCATGACGCTGCTGTACCCCGCTGCGCCGTCCTGCAGGGACGTGAGCAACGTCGCGGCGTTGGCGTTGTAGAGCTTGATGTCGCCAGCTACTGCCAGTTTATCACGAATCTGGTCCGCATCGCAGGAGGTGTCCTTAAGGAAGACGAACCGCCCGGTCCCGGCGCACCAGGCCATCAGCTCCGGGGAGAGCAGACGCTTGTAGGGGTAGGGGCATTCGTAGAAGCCCAGCGGCACCGTCTCCGGGACTTGCTCCAGGAGCCGTTCCAGGTTCTGCTTCCAGACGTCGTCCGGCGCGCCCTCCGGCGCCAGGCGGTTGGTGACCAGCACCACGGCCTCCACGCCGGTCTCCGCGATCCGCCGGATCTCGCGGGCCTGGTCCGTGAGGCGACCGGAGATGTGGCCTGAGGCGATGACGCCGGCGCGACCATCCACCAGCTCGACGACGGCGCTCGCCAGCTTGACGCGCTCATCCAGCGTGAGGAAGAACATCTCGCTGGACTGGCAGACGGCGAAGAGGCCGGTGACGTCGTGGTCGAGATACCATTCGATGAGCTCTGCCAGCGCGTTGAAGTCGATCCTGTCGTCCTCGGTGAAGGGTGTGATCATCGTGGGCCAAACGCCATCGGCGATGGTTTTCTTCATATGATATCCTTTCTGGTGTAGGTCGGCCCTAGCCCTATGGTGTGGGGGGCGTGCCGACTACGAACGCGGCTGCGGCCACTAGGTTTGTAGTAGGCGCTTTAGCGCCGTGATTTCTGTCCTGTCAAAGGGGCCCTAGCCCCGCGGCGAGGGAGCCGTTCCGACTACGAACGGCTACGGCACTGAAGTGCCGACTACAAACCTCACTACGAGCCTTACTACGAACCCGGCTGCGGGCAATAGGTTTGTAGTAGGCGCTTCAGCGCCGTGATTTCTGTCCTGTCAAAACGGCCCTAGCCCCGCGGTGGGAGCCGTTCCGACTGCGAACGGCTATGGCACTGAAGTGCCGACTACGAGCCTTACTACGAGCCTCACTACGACCGGATCCGTCTGGGCTTGTCTTGGGCGTGTTGCCTCTACGGGGTCAAGGGCCACACCCACGGCACCATCAGGATCACGATGCCCGCGATCAGCAGCGTCAACAGCGCCCCGACCTTCAGGAAGTCCAGGAAACGGTAGCGTCCCGGGCCGTAGACCAGCAGGCAAGCCGGCTCCAGCGGCGTCAGGAAAGAGCAACTCGCCGCCAGCGCCACCGTCATGGCGAAGCTGCGCGGGTTGAATCCGAGCTGCTGAGCGGTCTGCAGCGCTACCGGCAGGACCACGACCGCCGATGCCTGGTTCGACATCGGCTGGGTGAGCAGCACCGTCAGGCCGAAGAAGCCGGCCAACAGCCAGACGGGATCGCTGCCGCTCATGGCGTAGACGACCAGGTCCGCGAGATAGTCAGCCGTGCCGGTGAGCTCCATCGCCTTACCCAAGCCCAGCATGCACGCGATCAGGATCAAGGGCTTCCAGTTCACCCGGCTGTAGGCTTCCTCGGGCGTGATGCAGCGCGTGATGAAGGTCAGCAAGGCGCCTAACAGCATGGCGACCGACATCGGGACGACGCTGGCGGTGGCGAGTGCCACCGAGCCGACGAAGATGACGACAGCCTCAATCGCCCGATCCCGGTGCGGCATAATGTCGCCGGGCACGTCGAGGACACGCAGAAAGCCCTGGCGCTCCAGCGCGCGCACCTGATCCGGCACGCCTTGGAGCACCATCACGTCGCCGGCGTTCAGGCGTATCTCGCTCAGGCTGCTCCGGAGGGTCTCGCCGTGGCGGTTGAGCGCCAGGACCTGGAGCTCATACCGCGTGTGGAAATCCAAGCCCTCCAACGTCCGCCCGACTAGCGGTGAGCCCGGCAGCACGATCGCCTCCACCACAGCGATCTCTTCTGGGGGGACATCGTAGTCGGGGAGGCTGACCTCGGCCTTGAAGTCGATGCCTTCCATATCCTTGGCGCCCATGATGTCCTCCCGGGCCCCCTCGACCAGCAGGGCATCGCCCTCTTGTAAGCGTGTGGAGGCGCGGGGAAGGATGTGGCGGGAGCCATCGCGGATCACGCGCAGGATCTTCACGTTCAGCTCATCGCCGAGGGCCGCGGCGCTCAATCGCTTGCCCTCCAGCGGGGAGCCCTCGGTGATTAAGAGCTCCGAGAAGTAGAGACTGGCCTGGAACTCCTGAACCTGCTCCTCGGGTATGCGGTCGGGGACCAGATGGCGCCCCAGAAGGAACATGTAGCCAAGTCCCACCAGCGCGATGGGCAGGCCCACGGGCGTCAGCTCGAACATCCCCAGGGGGGCTAACCCGCGCTCGGTGATCATGCCGCTGACCACGATGTTGGTTGACGTCCCGATCAAGCTGAGGGAGCTCGCGAGGATCGAGGCGAAGGCCAGGGGCATCAGGAACTTGGCAGGGCTCAGCTTGGCCCGGCGCACCAGTCCGATCACGACCGGCAAAAAGAGCGCGGTCGCAGCCGTGTTGCTCAGAAAGGCACCCACGGCTATGGCAGCTACCATCACCATCAACACAAAGCGCCGCTCGGTGATCTCCGTGCGTTCCAGCACCCAGCGCGCCACGGTCCCGGTGACGCCCGTGCGGCCCAGGGCCTCGGCCATGATCATGATGCCCAGGATCATCAGGACCAAATCGCTGCCGAAGCCGTCAAAGGCCGTCTCGACGGGCAACAGACCGGTGATGATGAGGAAGAGCAAGACGCCCAGCCCGGTCACGCTGGCGGAGACGCGTTTGAGGGCGAAGAGGATCAGCGTCACGACGATCGTGAGCAGCACAATAGCGATCTGCAGGTTCATCCGTTGGTTGCCCTTCCCCACAGCCCCTTTTCAATCGGGGCTGTGA
>JBNGDU010000263.1:0-4957 GCA_049975025.1 Anaerolineae bacterium | reverse complement strand
GGGCCGCCGGCGGCCCGTACCTCTCAAGAGATCGAACCCCTTCCTGTGCTATTCTATCCGGGCTCCGGGATAACGCCATTCGCTTGTCGAAAAAGCCCGTTGTGTTAGAATAAAGTTGAAGCATTTCTTAGATAATCGACGCGAGAGAGGATGACCATGGCCAAGAGGAATCCGTCCGGAGACGATGAGGAACTGCTGGATATACCCGAGAAGGACGAGAGGTTCATAGAGCCACCTGCGGAGGAAGAGGAGGAGCGTCGCCCGGAGCGGCGCAAACCCTGGCAGAAGGATGCGGGCCAAGCGGCCCGGGAGGAGCGCGAAAAAACGATCGAGGGCAAGCCCGACGTGCCCCCAGACGTCGTGGGGAGGTTGGATGAAGGCGCGGGTGACGAGACGGAAGAGGCGCCCGGCGACGTCGTGGGTCGTGAGGATCAGGGCGCGAAACCGGAAGGTGAGGCGTAGGGCCACCATCTTGGCCTTTCTCCGGCGGCGCCGCTGCTGGAGAGAAGGGTGCCTGGCTCGTAGTGGGCACTTCAGTGCCGCCGTCGGTATCAACGGCAGGGCGCTGAAGCGCCGACTACAAACCAAAAACCAACATCCAACATCCAACAACCAACACCCAACATCCAGTACCCAGCCTCAGTGCATCGCCTCGCGAGCATCCATCGCGGCCTGCGCCTCCCGGTAGAGCGCTTGGCGATCCAGAGTGCCGGGTAGGGGACCGACGGTCCGGAGCTTGCGCGCCACCAGCTCGCGGGCGACGTAGGCGGCGTGGGTGGGCTTCAGGTCGTCCAAGGTCGCGGTCAGGAAGCCGGCCCAGAAGGCGTCGCCCGCGCCGGTCGCGTCGATCACGTCGACGTCGCGCGCGGGGATGAAGGTCCGGTCGCCCGCCACCGAGAGCACCATGCCCTTCGCCCCCATCGTATAGAGGACGATGCGCGGTCCCATCGCGTGAAATCTGGCGATGGTCGCCTCGGGCGCCAGGACCTCGTCAAAGAGCCGGGCCGCATCATCCTGCGAGGGCTTGACGATGTCGATGTCGGGTAGGAGGCTCTCGAGCACGGCCAGAGCTTCGTCGCGGTCAGGCCAGATCTCGGGGCTGTAGTTCGGGTCCAATGACGTGAGCTTGCCCCGCTTATGGGCAAGACGCATTGCCTCGCACGCGGTGGCGCGGGCCGGCTCGCGCGAGAGCGGCCATGTCGAGGTGTGGACCGCCCGAGCGCCGCTCACGGCCTTGCCGACGCCGTGCACGGCGGGCACTGCGGGGGCGCCTGGCATGGGAGGTATGCCCAGGCGGTAGTCGGCGGCGCGCATCGCCAGGAAGTCCGGGGTGCTGGTGGTCCGGGCCACGAAGACGACGCTGGTATGCGCCGCGGGATCTCGCGTGACGTAGGTCGTATCCACGCCGGCCCGGTCCAGCTCGCCGATGAGATAGGTGCCCAATGCATCGTCGCCGACGTTGGCCATCATCGCCGAGCGCCCGCCCAGGCGCGCTACGTTGACGGCGATGTTGGCAGGGGAACCCCCTTGGTGGCGCTCGAAGGTCCGAGCCGACGCCAACGTGTCGACCGGCTCCGTCGAGATGAAGTCGACCAGCAGCTCGCCGACCGTCAGTAGATCGTAGGCGACGTTGTCGCCCGGTGTCTTGCGGTTCACCTCCAAGCTCTCCTTCGTTGGAACCTTGGCTGCTCTGAAGAACGTCCTCTGCCCGCAGAGAACGCAGAGAACGCAAAGGCATGTTCAGCAATACTCGTGAGTTCCATAGAAGACCCCCAGAATATCCGATCACCTTTGCGAACTTTGCGGTCCCTGCGGTAGATCTCACCTTCTCTCAGTAGAGACAACGTCCCAATGCTCGAGCATCGAGCATCCAGCATCGAGCTTCCAGGATCCAGCTCCTAGCCTATCCCTTCACCGAGCCGGCCAACAGCCCGCGGACGAAGTAGCGCTGTAGTGAGAAGAAGACGATCAGCGGGAGCAGCATCGACACGAAGGCGCCGGCGGTGAGGAGGTGCCAGTCGGAGCCGAAGGAACCAAGCATACCCAGCAGCGCCTGGGTCAGCACCTGGTTCGCCGGGTTGGCGCCCAAGAAGACCAAAGCCACCAGCAGGTCGTTCCAGACCCAGACGAACTGGAAGATGGCGAAGGAGGCCAGCGCCGGCATCGAGAGGGGCAGGATCAGGCGGGTGAAGATGGTGAAGTGCGAGGCGCCGTCGAGGAAGGCCGACTCGAAAATGTCGCGGGGGAGCTGGCTGATGTAGTTGTAGAGCAGGTAGATGGCCAAGGTCAACCCGAAGCCGGCATGGGCCAACCAGATGCCCAGGAAGGTCCCGTTGAGGTCCAGGGCGATGTAGTCGCGCAGGATCGGGACCAGCGCGATCTGGAGCGGCACCGCCATCAGCGCCACCACGATGATGAAGAGGAGCTGGCGTCCCGGGAACTGGATCCAGGCGAAGCCATAGGCAGCGAAGGCCGCGATCATGATGGGGATCAGCGTCGCTGGGATCGAGACGATGAGGCTGTTAAGCACGGCGGTCGTCAGGTCCAGCGCCTCCGTGCCGCCGAACTGCGATACCTCTTCCTCCACAGGCAGCCCCAGGACGACGCGGTAGTTGATCGTCGTCAGCTCCTCGCGCCCTGGATTGGCGACAACGGTCCACCAGCCGGAGCTGGTGATGTTGTCGCGCTTGCGGAACGATCCGACGAGCAGTCCGATGGTGGGAATGGTCCACACGGCGGCGATGGCCACCAGCACGAGGTAGATCAGAGCTTTGCTCAGGATGTTGCGGGTTCTCTGTGTCATCGGAAGGCCTCCGTCTGTCCCACGAACGAGCGTAGGTTGTAGATCATCACCGGGACGACCACGACGAACAGGACGACGGCGATGGCGGCGCCACGACCGTAGTGGAAGGCCCGGAACATCTGGGTGTACTGCTCGTTGGCGATCACCTGGGTGCCGAAGTTGCCGCCGGTCATCGAGCGCACGATGTCGAAGATGCGCAGCGAGTTGAGGATGATGGTGGTGGAGACGGTGACGATGGTGCCCCAGATGTAGGGGATGGTGACGCCGAAGAAGAGCTGGAACTCGTTAGCGCCATCGATGCGGGCCGCCTCCTTCAGCTCCTGCGGCACGTTCTTGAGCGCCGAGGAGATCACAATCATCGCGAAGCCGGTCTGCAGCCAGACGAAGACCGCGATGAGGAAGAAGTTGTTCCACGGACGCAGCAACAGCCACGCTTGCGGCGTACCGCCGAGGCCCTGAACGATCGCGTTGAGCAGGCCGATCTGGGTGGAGCCCGGCGGCCGATACTCGTAGATGAAGCGCCAGATGATCGAGGCGCCCACCATCGAGATGGCCATGGGCATGAAGATCAGGGCCTTGATGACCACCTCGAAGGCCCCCACTGTGCGGTTGGCCAGGGTCGCGATCAGCAGCCCAAACGCCACGCTGAAGAACGTCCCAAAGACGAGCCAAAGCAGGTTGTTGCGGAAGGACTGGAGCATCGAGTCGCTGGTGAAGGCGTAGATCCAGTTAGCGAACCCCACAAACTGCTCTGAGTCAGGCCCCAGGAAGCTCAAATAGATGCTCCGGATCGTGGGGACCAAGAGGTACCAGGCCACGATCGCCAGCGCCGCGCCGACGAAGACGAAGGGCGTGAACCGACGTCCCCATGTTGGCGGCATGCGTTCGACGACGAAGTTCATGGCGAAGAAGAGCCCAAGCGCCCCCCCGACGCCCCAGACGATCGCGACGAGGGCGATCACCATTCGGGGCGCGTCCCCGGCACGCAGGAACAGGAACCCCTGCCAAAGGACGATGAAGAGGATGCCGGGGACGATCAGGGAGACGAGGATGCGGCCGAGCGCGGTGAGGAGCCACTCGATACCCCGCTCACCGCGCCGCTGCTCAAGCTGTCGGCCGGGTAGACCTCCCGAAGGGGGTCCGCTGCCTTGCTGTGGTTGTGTCATGCTTACGCCTCCATTTCATAGAGTGAGCGTTGATGGCAGGACCGAGCCCGACCACATTGCGTACGTGGTCAGGGCTCGATCCCGACAGCACCTGTGCGACTGTGCAGGTGTGAGAAGCGGTCTGGACTAGACCGCTTCTCACACCGTACTTATCCAAGAGCATGGTAGCGCCATGCTCAGGCTACGTGAGTGTGACGACTCAAGCACCCTTAGCCCGCGGGCGCTTTAGCCCGTGGGCTCATTAGCCCGTGGGCTCATTGGCCCATGGGCTATTCCGGCAGGGTCTCATCGATGTCGGACAGCGCCTGATCGAGCGTGCGGTTGCCGCTGAGCCAGTCGGTGATGCCGGCCCAGAAGGCAAGGTTCACCTCCGAGGCCATATTGTCTGAGCCGTCAAAGCGGGCCTGCTCCGCCCCGATGATCGCCTCGGCCATGTTGCGCTCGAGCTCTGTCGGATACCAATCCAGGTTCTGGTCCTGGTGGGGGAAGAGCGAACCACCCTGCGTCGCCCAAGGCTCCACGGACGCCGGCGTCGCGAGGAATTCGATGAACGCGCGCACCTCGGGTCGATCCTTGCCCTGGAAGACCACGAACTGATCGCCGCCGACTTCCAGCGCTACCGGGATGTCCTCGCTGATGGGCGGCAGCTGGAAGACGCCAACCTGGTTGTCAAGGTCTTCCTGCACGGCAGTGGGGAAGAACTCGGTGACGAAGCTGCCCTGGAAGTGCATCCAGCAGCGGGGAGGCTCCTCGAAGAGCCAGGCGGCAGGCTCGCGGAAGTTGGTGCTGATGATGGTCTGGGGACCGCCGTACGTGATGGTGTCGTCGAACCAGAGCGTCTCCAGCCGCTCAAACGCCGCGCGGACCTCGTCAGAGCTGAACTCCAGCTCGTGGGCGACCCAGCTATCGTAGACGTCGATGGGGTGCAGCCGCAGGACGAAGTTCTCGACCCAGTCGGTGCCCTTCCAGCCGGTCGCCTCCTGAGACT
>JBNGDU010000262.1:0-10650 GCA_049975025.1 Anaerolineae bacterium | reverse complement strand
GCCGCCAAGGCCTCTTCCCAGCCGGTCTCGACCAGCTTGCCATCGCGGCGGATCATAGGCGTCTTCACGCGCTGGCGATTGTCGTACAGCGGCTTAAACCGCCCATCGACGCAGAGCAGGCCATGGTTGGGCTCGGACTCCCAGACGCCGTCGACCCGGAGCAAGCGACTGTATCGCGTGACCACGTCAAGGGTACACCCGACGCTGCACTGCAGACAGGTCGTCTCCGTATGCACGACGTCCTTCTCACGACCGCCGTAGGCGCTGCGGGCATCGACCAGGGCGCCCGTCGGGCAGACCTGCAAGCAGCTCCCGCACTCGACACAGGTCGAGTCGCCGAAGGGGACGTTGAGGTCCGCCGTGATCATCGAGTCGGCGCCGCGCTCCCGAATGTCCAGCGTATGATTGGCGACGATCTCGCTACAAGCGCGGACACAGCGGGTGCACAGGATGCACCGGTTATGATCCATAATGAAGTACTTGCGAGAAGCGTCAACCTCCAGCTTCTCGAAGGGCCGTGGATAGGTGAAGTGATCCAAGCCGTAGCGATAGGCTGCGTCCTGTAACTCGCAGTCGCCGCTCATCTGACAGAACATACAGTAGTGGTTCCGCTCCGAGAAGAGCAACTCCAGAACGAACTTCCGCACTTCGACGGCGTCCTCGGTCTCGGTCTCGACCTCCATACCCTCCGCGACCGGGCAGGTACACGCCGTCTGAAGCCCACGCATGCCCTTGACCTCGATCAGGCACATCCGGCACGCGCCCCATGCCGTCAGAGACGGATGATAGCAGAGAACCGGAATATCAACACCGGCGGCCTGAGCAGCCTCCAAGATGGTCTGCCCGCTCTGAGCCGTCACCGGCTGTCCATTAATCGTAATTTGCACCTCGCTCATGAGTGCCTTGCCTCCTTGACAAAAATGCTCATCACGCCTTGTCGCCTCACGCGATCCTCGACGTGCTGTGATAATTCATCCTAATCGGGTTCTACTCCCGCAGCCGGGACTCGAACTCATCACGGAAATACCGCAGCCCGGTCAGTATAGGAACCGGTGCCGCCTGCCCCAATCCACAGAACGAGGAGCTCTGAACGTAAGTCGCGATCTCCTCTAGACGCTCCAGATCAGCGCGTCGAGCCATGCCCTTGCGCAGACGGTCCAAAGCCTCCAGCATCTGGGCGGTGCCGACACGGCAGGGCGTACACTTGCCGCACGACTCGGTCTTGAAGAAACGCACCAAGACGTATGCCAGATCGACGATGTCGGTGTCCTCATCGCATATCAGCAGAGCGCCACTGCCCAACCCCGCGCCCTTCTCACGCATCGACGCGAAGTCCATCGGCACATCCAGGAGGTCCGCCGGGATGATGGTGCCCGACGAGCCGCCGGTCTGTGCGGCTTTGAAGGCCTTGCCGTCTTTCATGCCGCCACCGTAGATATCGATGATCTCGCGGAGCGTGGTCCCCATCGGCGTCTCGACGAGGCCCGTGATGTTCACGTCACCCAGCATCGTGTAGACCTTGGTGCCCGGGCTGCGCTCGGTTCCGATAGCCCGGAACCAATCAGCGCCGTTGATGATAATCGGCGGCACGTTAGCCAGCGTCTCGACGTTGTTGACGACGGTGGGCATACCCCGGAAACCTCGCACCGTTGGGCACGGAGGCCGAATCCGCGGCATGCCGCGGTCGCCCTCCAGGCTGTTGAGAAGCGCCGTCTCCTCGCCACAGACGTAAGCCCCCGCGCCGGCGTGGACGTGGATGTGGAATGAGAAGTCGCTGCCCAAGATGTTGTCACCCAGGAGATTCATCTCCTCAGCCCGCGTGATAGCCTGGTTCAGGATGTCTCGGGCCATCGCGTACTCACCGCGAATGTAAATCCAACCCTCGCTGGCTTCCACGGCGTAGCCCGCCAGAGCCATGCCCTCAAGCACCGCGTGAGGATCTCCCTCGACGATCAGACGGTCCTTGAAGGTGCCCGGCTCAGACTCATCGGCGTTGCAGACGATGTAGCGCGTGGTCTCCGGCTGCTGTGCCACAAAGGACCACTTGAGCCCGGTGGGGAAACCGGCGCCCCCACGTCCCTGCAAACCGGAATCCTGGACGGTCTTCAAAACCTCGCCCGGCTCCATCTCTGTCAGCGCGCGTCCCAGCGCGAAGTAGCCGTCGTAGGCGATATAGTCGTCGATGCTGTAAGGGTCGATTGTGCCGGCGCGCTTGAGCACCACCCGCTTCTGGCCATAAAGGGGCTCGCCCTCGACCTCCAGGGTGTCGACCTCGGCCTCCGCCACCTCCGGCGGCGCCTGCAGATGCTCGACCACGCGCCCCTTGTAGAGATGTTCCTCCACAATCTCGGCCCCATCCTCCGGTGAGACCGGACCGTAGACCGTGCCTTCAGGATGGACAATGACCAGCGGCAACACATCGGTACGGTTAGCCCGCCCCGTGTAGCCTACCTGCACCTCATCCTCAAGCCCGTAAAATGATAATTCCGCCTCAATCGCGAGTTTCGTCTCCTCCGCGCCTCGGGAAAGGCTCAGGGGATCCCCGGAAATGAGTATGCTTGATCGGATCATGCTTGTTCTCCTTGTGCCGTATCAGTGGTCGCGTCGGCCTGGCGATAACGCGCGATGATATCGCGCGCCCTTTCCGGCGTGAGATTGCCGTAGATATCGTCATCGACCATCATCACAGGGCCCACAGCACATGCACCAATGCAACTGGTCGTCAGCAGGGACCACTCTCCATCAAGCGTCGTGGCTCCGAAGGGGATACCCAGTTCCTGTTCGAGCGCATCCCACACCTCCTGCCCACCCTGAACGTGGCAGGGCGCGTCCTGACAGAACCGGATAACGTGCTTCCCCAGCTTCTTCACGCTGATCAAGCTGTAGAATGTCGCCACGCTATAGACCTTACTCAAGGGCAGACCGACCAGTTCTGCAACCCTGGCCAGCTGGTCTCTGGTCAAGTGGCCGCTCTCCTCATTGATCTCCCGCAGGATCTCGACCAGAGCTTCCCGGTCCGCATCATGCTTCTCGACAATCCTGTCTGTTACAGCTACAGCCTCTTCCATACGTACCCCTTTCTCTGACGATGCTGAATTCCCAACCCGGGGATGCCAAGTGTCCCGGCACTGAAAGCCGGCGCCGGCTGGGCGCGCGGCCTCTGTTGAGCTCTCAAACCGGATGACACGTTCGGCACGCTCTATTCTACACTAACGGCGTTAACCGGGCAGACCTGCTCACAGATACCGCAACGGATGCAGATGTCCGGATCGATCACGTGGTTCTCACGTGGAGCTCCGCTGATGGCGTCAACGGGACAGTTACGCGCGCAGCGCGTACATCCAATGCATGTCGCCGGATCGATCTTGTACTCGATGAGCGCGCGGCAGACTTTCGCGGGGCAAGTATGATCGTAGATGTGCGCTTCATATTCATCGCGGAAGTGCTCGATCATGCTCAGGATTGGATTCGGCGCGCCCTGACCTAAGCCACAGAGGGAACCGGATTTCACGTATTTCCCCAACTCCTGCAGAGCTTCGATATCACCCGGCTGGCCCTTGCCGGCGCATATGTTCTCCAAGATATCCAACATCTTGCGCGTGCCCACGCGGCAGGGCACACACTTGCCGCAGGACTCCTCTTGGGCGAACTCCATAAAGAACCGCGCCATGTCCACCATGCAGGTCTCTTCATCCATCACGATGAAGCCACCGGATCCCATGGCGGAACCGACCGACACGAGCGATTCGTAGTCCACAGGGAGGTCCAGGTACTTCTCGGGAATGCACCCACCCAGCGGCCCACCGGTCTGCACGGCTTTGAACTTCTTACCGCCCAACACGCCGCCGCCGACGTCGTAGACGATCTCGCGCACCGTGATGCCCAACGGTACCTCGATAAGGCCCGTGCGCTCCACCTTGCCGGCGATGGCGAAGGTCTTCGTCCCCTTGCTCTTCTCGGTACCCATCGAGGCGAACCACTCGCCTCCCTTGAGCAAGATCTGCGGGACGTTGGCGTAGGTCTCGACATTGTTGATGTTGGTCGGCTTGCCCCACAGGCCCGACACCGCTGGATAGGGCGGTCGGGGCCGGGGCTGCCCGCGGTTGCCCTCGATGGATTCCATCAGCGCGGTCTCCTCACCACAGACGAAGGCGCCTGCACCCATACGAACCTCGAGGTTGAAGCTGAAATCGGTGCCGAAGATGTTTTCGCCAAGCAGCCCGTAGTCCTCTGCCTGCTGAATCGCCACGCGCAAGGTCCGAATGGCGATCGGATACTCGGCCCGCACATAGAGATAACCCTGGTCAGCGCCGATAGCGTAGGCCGCGATAGCCATCCCCTCGATAACACAGTGGGGATCGCCCTCGAGCACCCGGCGGTTCATAAACGCGCCCGGGTCGCCCTCATCACCGTTGCAGACGACACATTTCCGGTCGCCCGGCGAGCGGCGTGCAAATGACCACTTGAGCCACGTTGGAAAACCGGCGCCACCGCGACCCCGCAAACCGGAGGTCTTCAATTCCTCGATCACTTCATCCGGCGTCATCTCGGTGAGGGCCTGGCCCAAGGCAGCGTAGCCGTCCTCGGCGATGTAATCCTCGATGTTCTCCGGATCGATCTTGCCGACGTTGCGCAACACCACCCGGACCTCTTTAAAGGCCGGCTCGGGAAGAGGTTCGACCTTCCGTCTCTCGAAGAAGAGCTCCTCAACCGGGCGGCCTTTGTAGAGATGCTCCTCCGCAATAAGCTGCGCGTCCTCCGGCGTGAGGTCGACGTAATGCGTGGTATCCGGATAGACCATCGCCTCAACGCCCTGCGGCGCGACGGTCATCTGGGAGACCTCCTGCACCTCGACCTCGTCTGCCAAGCCCAAGGCAGCCAACTTCTCCTGGAAGGCCGTTTTGACGTCCTGAGCAAGCTCAGGGCGTCCGCTAACTAAGACGTGTGCACGATAAGCCATGTCACTCCCTACTTCCTGACCACCCAATCCTCAACGGGCTCGCCGCCCAGAACGTGCTGCTCGACGAGTTTGGGCACCCGGTCGGGGTCAATGGGGCCGTAGGTGACCATCTCCTCGCCCTCCCGTTGCACCTGGACGATGGGCTCGTACTCGCAGAGGCCGATGCACCCGGTCTGTGTCACGACCACGTCCGAGACGTCGCGCTTCTCCAATTCGTTGAGGATCGCCGTCATCGTGTCGCGCGCGCCTGCCGCAATTCCGCAGGTGCCCATAGCGACGACGACGCGGGCCTGCGCACCCTCACCCGACAACTTCCGTCGTTGGAGCGCACGCTCCTTGATCTTCCGCAGTTCCTCCAAGCTCTTCATCTTCGCGTATCCTCCTGCCTTGAATAAGTGAGTTTAAGCAACAGCCAAATGCTCACAAGCATAGTTTCACCTAACGACTTCGGGTGCGGCCTCCCCGCCGATGGATTGTAACCCCTCAGCCAGGGCGCCGCGGACAAAACCCAGTACCTCGGGATCGGATAGCGGCACCTCGTCCCCCAGGATCTCACGCAGATCCCGCGTGTCAAACACGAAGTCACGCTCGTTGACCCGATGATGGTAGACCAGATCGACCGCGGGATTCCCTACAATGATGCAGAGCAGTGTGCCCGCCAGATCACCAAGGGGCGGGCGATCGATGTGGCTCAGCTGAAATGTGGCCCGCGTCACCGTACCGCGTCCTTGGGCGGAGGTAATCTCGAAATCCCCCCCGCACATCTCCGCCGTCTGTTTCAAGAACGGAATCCCCAAACCCACCTTGCGGGTCGTTCGGGTGGTAACCCACGGATCTGTGACCCGCAACACCATATCGGCATCCATACCCCGTCCGTTATCGCGAACGGCTATGGAAAGAAAGTCGGCGCCTTCGTCCTCGACAATGTCAATGTGCACCAATGTCGCACCGGCTGCGGTGCTGTTCTCAACGATATCCAGAATATGTTGAGAGAGATCCCGAAAGACCGTCATGCCTCAAACCCGCGGATCAATCGTAACCGCGCAGGGACTTCGCAACGTCCTGAGGCTGAACTCGCCCCACGATGTCGTCGTCAATCATCACAACGGGCGCTTGAGAACAAGCCCCCACACAGCGACAGAGCTCTAGCGTGAACCGATTGTCCTCGGTCGACTCACCGACCTTGATCCCCAACACCTGTTGGTACTTCTCCACCAGCGTCGTCCCCCCGCGAACGTAACAGGCGGTGCCCAGGCAGATATTGATGGTGTGACGTCCGACCGGGCTCATCCGGAAGAAGGAGTAGAACGTCAACACTCCATAGATGTGACTTAAGGGTATTTCCAGCGCTTCGGCGATATAACGTTGCATGGGCTCGGACACATAGCCGATCTGTTCCTGGGTCAAGGTCAGCACGACCATTGTGGCGCCGGGCCGATCGCGGTTCTCCTCCAGAATCCGATCTAGGATCTCCTTTTCCTCTTCGGAAAGCTCAGTTACGGTCTCCGAGACAACGTCTTCCATCGCTACACTCATACCTCTTCACCTCGATCTGTAAGATTAAGTCCACGTCCAGGTCCCGTCGATGAGGGCTGACCTCGCTGATGATGTGCGAAACTCGCACCCACACAGAATCGCCCTCTCTGAAGTCGAGCACCATCCGACTCAGTGCAATTGGGCGTAAGTGCCACCCAGAAGGGACATCCCCCTAGCACCCGATTGCCCGGGTTTCGCGACGCTTGGAGCTCTGGAGCCAGGGCATTACGTCAGACGCGAAACCCCAGGGACAAGCCAACTGTACATTATACTGCCATTCCTCAGCGTTCCCAGTGACATTGTTCACCCTTTTGCTTGTCGAGCTTCTGTTGGACTTAGAGTGCCGGGCCTCAGGGCACGTAAGCGCGCCTATCACCTTCACCCGACAACGCGCGCCGCAACTCCCCCAAGCTGAGTCGCTCCATAAGCACAAAGATCGTGATGACCTTGCCCATCCAATCAAGCCAATGGGCGTCGGAGTTGCTGATCAACGTCAGATCCTCGGGCAGGGACCGATAGGTCGTCCGCGCCTGGCTAGGTCGCATGTTCGGCGACACCTCCGCGGCGTCGACCTTCAGGTCGGCGGGCCAGAGCCCCAACATGGGCATCAGCCCGTTCGACATACGATCGATATGCGCTGGGATCGCCAGACCACCGAGCGCGCGGACTCGACGGGCGGCCTCCTCCAGTCCCACGGTGGTCGGCCCCTGGAGCAACCGGGTCTCCTCGGCGACAAAGTCTCCCCGCGCGTCGACCACATACTGAGGTCCGAAATGCTCGGGGTCGTTCTCCAGCGGCGGAATCCAACCGTCGACAACCTGCTGCCAAGCCGCAGCCGAGGCCCGATCCCCGAAGATGCAGAGGAGGTCGACCTCCTCACGCGTCTGCAACTCCATGCCCGGCAGCACGGTGAGCGAAGTCCCGACCGCCGCCTCCATCACCGCGGCTGCATTGCCCGTGGTGTTGTGATCGGTGATCGCGATGATGTCCAGGCCCTTGTGCAGCGCCTCGTCGACGATGAGCGGGGGGATCATCTCCACCTCGGCGCACGCCGAGAGCACGGTGTGAATGTGCAGATCAGCCCGATACTCGCGCACGCCCCCTCCAACCAACGGGAGACGTCAAGGGCGAATCCCTAACTCCAGAAGCTGCGCCACCGTCTCGTAGATCGGCGCCGGACTCGACAATATCACGACGTCCTGCTGCTCCGCCTTGGTCACGGTCGTCTCAGGGACGACCGCACCCTCAGCGACCACAATCGCAGAAATACCCAACAGTGAGGCCACCGCCACGATGTTCGCATGCGTCTGTAGCGTGATCCAGAGATCACCCGCATCGGCGCCCGCCATGACGCAGCTCAACAGATCGGCTACATAGCCGCCGTTCACCTCATTGCTATCCAGCAGATCGGCGCCTGCGAGCACCCGGAACTCCAGGTGCTCAACGACCTCGCTTACCTTCATCAAGTCAGCTCCTTCTCCATTGCTCAATCATCGTCAAGATCCCCAACCTCAGCGGGTGAGACCTGGAACGTCATCTGCAGACGTGCAACCCGCGCCGCCTCTGCTCAATCGTCCTCCGCGGCCCTGGCCTCAGCAGGCGAGACCTGGAATGTCATCTGCAGACCTGCAACCCGCGCCGCCTCCGGTCAATCGTCCTCCGCGGCCCTGGCCTCAGCGGGCGAGACCTGGAACGTCATTTGCAGGCGGGTGCCGACGCCCACCGCCGACCAAAGGCTCATGTTGTCGGTGCACCGCTGGATATTTGTCAGTCCCATGCCGGCACCGAAACCCATCTCGCGCACCGCCGTCGTCGCGGTCGAGTAACCCGGCTGCTTCGCGAGCTCGACATCCGGGATGCCCGGTCCGGAGTCCTGCGCCACCACCGTGATCTCATTCGGTTGGATGTCGGCCAGGATCAGCCCGCCGTCCTCGGTGTGAATGACGAGGTTAATCTCCGCCTCGTAGGTCGCGATGGCCACACGGCGCGCCAGCTGGGGCGATGCGCCGATGCGCAGTAGCGCTCGCTTGATCTTCGCCGAGGCCTCGCCGCCGTGAGCGAAATCCCCTGCCTGAACTCGATACCGAAGCTGAAGGCTGGTGTTCTCCGACTCCAGCGCCTCAAAGAAGTGCTGGGGACGATCCTGAAGCGCCTCTGCCTCGGTATAGAGTTCCTGTAGTGCGTGCAGCAGCGCTATCGTGATGTCCCCGCGGGTGATGATCCCGACCAGCTTGTCCCTGTTGTCCAGCACCGGCATGCGACCAATCCCGGTTCTCTCAAAGCGCCGCAGAGCTTCCATCACCGGCTCCCGCGCTTGAGCCGTGACAAGATCCCCGGTGCTCATGTAGTCGCGAACCGGAGCGTCCAGACGATACTCCTCCAGCGCGTGGATAAGATCCTCGAGGCTGACGACGCCGACTAACGTCTCGTCCTCTACGACGGGCACCCCCGAGATACGATGCTCGCGGAGGATATCCTTCAACTCCATCATCGTGCCCTCAGGCGTCAGAGTGAAAGGCGAGCTCGTCATGACACGCGAGACCGGCATCTCGCGGACAAGCTCGTGAATCTTGGTGAGGGCGCCGCCGCGCCCCATCAACCCCAGGAATGCGAACTGTCGTTTCATTGCTGGCGCAGAATAGGTAGTTTCCCGATTCCCTTCAACCCGGCCTTGTAAAGCAGACCCGCGGCTTCGAACATCGTATAGGGCGAGAGCATCACGGCGATACCCATCTCCTCCGCGAGTTCCAACGTTTCCCGTGGCGGGTACTTGCCGCGCACGAAGAGGACCGCCGGCGACTCAGCCATATCCGCGGTGCGAATCGCCTGCGGGTTAGTTAGCCCGGTGATCAGCAACATGTTGGACCTTGTGAAGACCAGGATGTCGCTCATCAAGTCCGAGGCACCCGCAAACTCGACATCGAGCGTGTAAGCCGGTTCGACCAGCAACTCCGCTGCAGCAGCCTCCAGGATCTCATTCAATGTCATATGCTCAACCTCCACAGTCACAGTTCCCCGACCCAGCCAAGCCGTCTCATCATGATCAACAGCGATGACCGCCCCCCCGGTCAGTCGGGCTCAAGCCCAGCACATACCACAACCGCGCCACGCACACGCTCCGTCAAATCGGACAGGCGTACCTGTCGCACCTGACAGGCGTACCTGTCATACCTGACAGGCGTGATCAAGAGGGTGTCAGGGATCATTCCTTGGCTTCCACGTTTGAGGCTCCAACACGCATGCCGCCGTGCAATCAGCCGGACGTCGGCGTTCGACTGTACAGCCGGGCGAGTTAATGAAGGAGGACGTGGATACGCATAGTTGTGTTAAGTTCCTTAACCCCGAGAAATAGTAACATAAACTCCCCTTATGTCCAGTTCTGGGTATGTACATCGTTTGAGCACGAGACGCCGATTCACGGTCTTGTCAATGCACCTCAGATGACCTATAATGCGCGCAGTTATTCACGGGCGCTACACGCACCGGCGCCGACACCCGGCGCCACCCGAAAATGCGAAGCTAGATCGAGGAAGTAACGAGGTAAACTCATATGGCGTATTATTCCCGCCCCAAGGGCACACAGGACCTCCTCCCGGAGGAGCAGGCCTATTGGGCCTACCTGCTCGACGTCGTGACCGAGACAGCCCTCGGCTATGGCTTTGAGCGCATTGACATCCCTATCTTCGAGATGACCGAGCTCTTTGCCCGGGGCGTTGGTGAGGGGACCGATATCGTTGAAAAGGAGATGTACACCTTTAAGGACAAGGGAGATCGGGACCTCACCCTGCGACCGGAGTTCACCGCCGGGGTGGTTCGCGCTTACATAGAGAACGGCATGCACGTGCTGCCCAAGCCGGTGAAACTCTATTCTATCGGACCCATTTTCCGCTATGAGGAACCGCAGGCCGGACGATATCGCCAGTTCCACCAGTTCAACGCCGAGATCTTCGGCGTCCAGGATCCACTCGCCGATCTAGAGATCATGCTGCTCGCGTGGGATATCTATGACAAGCTAAGCTTCAAGAACCTCTCTTTCCAATTGAACTCCACCGGCTGCCCGGAGTGTCGTCCCGCCTACGTCCAAGAGCTCCAGGCTCACTACCACGCCCACTATGACGAGATCTGCGACGACTGCCGGCGGCGGATCGACCAAA
>JBNGDU010000261.1:9841-10862 GCA_049975025.1 Anaerolineae bacterium | reverse complement strand
GCGCAATACCGTACCCACCAAGCTGACCGCGTTGCCGATCCGCCCACCCTTCTCCAGGTATTTGATCGCGTCCATGTAGACCAGCTGCGCCATCTGACCCCTAACTGCCTCGGCCGCCGCGATCATCTCCTCAGCACCGGCGCCCCGCGCACGCGCCCGCGCTGCGGCGAGCACCTGCCATCCCAGCGACATCGTAGGCCCCCGGCTGTCCACGACGTGGACGGGAATCTCAACCTGGGCCGCGGCCTGCTTGGCCGCACCGTAGGTGCCGCTCATCGCGCTGCTGACGGTGACCACCACGATGTCCTGCGCACCCCGCGCGCTGGCCGCGGTGTAGGCCGTCAGGAAGTCGCCCGGCGTAGGATGAGCGGAGGTCGGGTAAACTGGATCGCTGTCCAGCCGGCGGTAGAACTCCGTAGCCTTCATATCGATCCGGTCCCGATACTGCTCGTCGCCCCAGATGACGTAGGCTGGCAGGACCTCGATATCGTATTCAGCGACCAGCGAAGATGGGATGTCGCAGGTGCTGTCGGTGATCAACGCGGTTGTATGAGGGCGTGCTTGGGTCATAGGAGCCCCTCCATCGTTTATCGTTTATCGGTTATTGGTTAGTTGGACAGTTCATCTGTTCGGCAGTTTGCCGACTCTTTTGTGTCGTATATTACCATCGTTGGGGCAAGCGCGCCATGGGATTGACGATTTTCGATTGAAGATTTACGATTATTACTATCCAGATGCGAGGCACTTCTGGCAGATGTGCGTGATCAAGGAAGTCCCGCACCGGGCGAAAACTCTCATCTCTAGACACTCCCTAAGGCTGAGCAACAGCTTGCGACTGATGGTTGTTGTGTCCGTCTGGTGGGCAGTTCTCCCATAGAGGGTGGATCCACGTTCGCCAGCTTTGCGGGCGTCAATCGAAATCGCAAATCGTCAATCGCAAGAGGAGGTACCACGAAGATGCATATCTCTGCAACGCAGCACATACCCGTCGAGTGGGGCTCTACGTCGCGTCGGGCCTACG
>JBNGDU010000261.1:3530-9831 GCA_049975025.1 Anaerolineae bacterium | reverse complement strand
TCTCTAGACACTCCCTAAGGCTGAGCAGTAACTTGCGATTGGCAATCGTTGCGTCCGTCTAGTGGGCAGTTCTCCCGTAGAGGGTGGATCCACGTTCGCCAGCTTTGCGGGCGTCAATCGTCAATCGCAAATCCCACATCCACTTGCGTCCACTTACCACCTAGAGTACACTCCTCCCGAACCAACCAAAAGGGGGGCTACGAACATGCATATGTCTGCAACGCAGTACACGCCCGTCGAGTGGAGCTATACGTCGCGTCGGGCCTACGATGACCCCTTCAACGAGGTGGAACTGGATGTCATCCTGGCGCACGTCGACGGCACGAGCTGGCGAGTGCCCGCCTACTGGGCCGGCGGGCAGACTTGGCGCCTTCGTTTCGCGCCGCCAAAGCGTGGCGGCTATACGTTCCGCACGGTATGCAGCGATCCCAACAACGAGGCGCTTCACAACCAGACGGGCACGCTGAAAGCTGCGACGCCCGCCCACACCTCCAAGGGCCCGATGGATCACGGCCCGCTGCGTATTGACGAAGACCGGCGCGGCTTTGAGCACGCCGATGGCACGCCATTCTTCTGGCTTGGCGATACGTGGTGGATGGGCCTCTCCAAACGCCTCGGCTGGCCCGGCGACGTCCAGCGGCTCGCCTATGACAGGCTCGCCAAGGGTTTCACCGTCATCCAGATCGTTGCCGGTCTCTATCCGGACATGCCGGCCCTTGATCCTCGGGGCGCCAACGAAGCCGGATTCCCGTGGGAAGAGGACTTCGAGCGCATCAACCCCGCCTATTTCGACATGGCCGACGTGCGCATTCAGTGGCTCGTCAACGCCGGGCTCTTGCCCTGCATCGTCGGGTGCTGAGGATACTACCTTCCACTGCTCGGTGAGGACAGGATGAAGCAGCACTGGCGCCACCTCATCGCGCGTTGGAGCGATGGCCCAAGACCCTTGGTCACGGACACCGGATTGAGGAGGTGTGGGCCAACTACATCAGCTGAGCGATGACGACCTTCTACCTCGTACGACACGCCCATGCCCAGTGGGCACCCGATGAAATGCGATCGCTGTCGGCGCGAGGACGGGCCGACGCCCGGCGCGTGGCTGACATCCTGATCCGGTATCCGGTCAACCTGATCGTGGCCAGTCCCTACAACCGCGCCCGCGAGACGGTAACGCCCCTCGCGACCCCCCTCGGTCTGCCGGTCTATATCCAGCCTGATCTACGTGAGCGCCGGTTGAGCGGCAATCCGGTGTCGGCGGAGACGTTCACAGCGGCAGTGCGGGCGACCTGGCAGGATCCGACCTTCGCTCATCCCGGCGGCGAACCCAATGCTGCAGCACAGCAGCGGGGCGTCGCTGTTGTGACGATGCTGCAAACGACGCATCCCGGAGCGTCCATTGTCGTCGGCACGCACGGCAATCTGTTGGCCTTGATCCTCCAGCACTTCGACCCAACGATCGACTTCAACCTCTGGCGCCGGCTGACCATGCCCGACATCTACCGTCTCCACCTAGACCCAGGCACCCCACCCGCCATCAGTCGCCTCTGGCAAGACGAGCAATAGAAAGGTGTTCAACCCCAGGTTCGACCCATGTCGAGTCCCGTTGTCTAGGCCAGGCACGAGCGGCTTGTTCGACCGATGGCAGCCGCAATCACGAAATCGCCTTGGCACTCGGCCACGAGGGCATCAAGCCGAAAGACGATTCCGCCTTCACCTAAACGTCAGGATTGGTCGGTCGACGCTTCCTTGCTCTCGGCCTTCTCCTTCTTCTTACCCCGACCGAAGATCAACATCAGGAGGCGGATCACGCCGTAGATGACCAGGCCGATGAAGGCGAGGACGGGCACGACGACGAGGATGATCCAAATCAACGCGTCTAGAAGAAACTGGAAGATCTCGATGAGCATCTCGATGGCGCGCTTGACGGTGCCCTGAGGACGCCAGCCGGCGACCTCCACGGGGCGCGAAAGAGCATCGGGGATGAGCTCCACCGTGATCGTCGCCATGTCGGAGCGGCGCTCAAGGTAGCGCATGCGGCCCTTGGTCTCCTCGATTTGGATCTGGGTCTCGCTCAGTTCCTCGTAGACCGCAAGTACCGCCTCGGTGTCCTCGGCCTCCTCCATCAGCTCCTCGAGACGATCCGCTTTGGCCTCCAACGCGGTCAGGCGGGAGGAGAGATCCACGTACTCTTGGGTGACGTCCTGGCTGCTGATGCTGTCCCGCCTGATCTCTAGCGCCAACTCGCGAAGACCCTCCATCGTCGCGTTGAAGGCCTCGGCCGGAACCCGGAGCGTCAGGGTGATCCGTCGCAGGCCATCGTTGTAGGCATAGCTTTCGGCCGCGGCCACGTAACCTCCCGCTCCCTTGACCAAAGCGACGGCGTCGCTCTGCGCGACCTCCACATCATCGACGACAAGCGAGAGCTCGCCGGTATAGATAATCATGCGCGGCAGGTCAACCGCGGTCACATCCGCGCCGTTTGCATCCGTATCGGATTCGACGGGCTCTCGGGCGTCGAAAGCCGGTTCCTCGGCGCCAGGCTCCGCCTGGGACTCCATCGGCGAGCGGCCCGCCGCGCAGCCTGTAGCCAAAGCGACCCAACCGATGACCAAAAGGAAAACAAAGATTCGCTTCAATGCAGTGCTCATAACCACCTCCAGCGCCTCGGCGCTTTGAAGATTGTAGAGAGTCTTGACCGCGCAGTCGGCCTAGCTGATCTGCTAGCGGCAGCTTTGACTGTCGCCAAGAGCCAACGGACGGTGAGGACCTTGGTTGTATCTGACGATAAAGTCACGGCCCGCGTCCAGCGGTGTCCGGGCTACCGACCGACCTCCAAGCGAGCAATCAGGCGGCGGGGCAGTTTCTGAGCACGCATCCGCTCTTGCGTGATCTCCACAGGATAGGCGACCCGCCGGAACCACCACGCCATCTCGTCGGTGTCCAGCATCGCGTAGCTGGCGTCCGGATTGCCATCGCGCGGCTGCCCGACACTCCCTGGGTTAAGGATAAGCCGACGCCGCTCAAGGTTCAACCGGACGCCGAGGTCGGGGCGCAACGCCGTGACCTGCTCTCTGTCTTCGCGCCATTCCAATACTAGCGGCAGATGCGAATGCCCCACCAAGAGTATCTGAAACTCGTACTGGCGGAAGTTAGCTGCAGCGGACGAAGCGTCCACCAAGTATTCCCAAACGGGGTCTCGGGGACTGCCGTGACAGATCAGGATATCATCAGTCAACGAGAGCTTCGGGCTCAGATCCCGCAGGAACCTCGCGTTGTCTTCCGTCAGCTGCTCCTGTGTCCATTGCAGAGCTTGCCGGGCCTCGCGGTTGAACACGAAGAGATCCGCCTTGCCCACCGCCCCCCAGTCGTGATTACCCGCAAGACACGTCAGATCGAAATCCTGAATCCGAGATATGCACTCGTTGGGATTGGGGCCATATCCCACCATATCCCCAAGACACAGAAGAGCGTCAAAAGAAGGAGCATCCAACAGCACCAACTCAAGCGCCGGCGCGTTGCCGTGAACGTCAGAGATTACGAGGTATCGCATTGCCTTTAGCTCCTCAACAGTATCCCGCTATCCTCATCGCAAACAGCCCCTATCATAATGTGAATCGGGTTAAAATCAAGTTTGTGAAAATCGAGCGCTGCGCGCCGGGCGCAAGCTCACGTCCCCTGCCGAGAACCGCCTGACCTCACTGTCGGATACCCGTAACACCAAGGCCCCCTCTTCGTCCACACCTTTGGCTACGCCAGTGACCGTCTCCGCAGGGGTTCTGACCTCCACGACCTCCCCCATCCACGCCAGTGCCGCCTGCCACGCAGGCAGTGGATCCGTTCCCGCCAGCAGGGCTTCGTAACGGGACTCAACCCCGACCAGCAGGCGGTCCAGTAGCGCGACGCGGTCGACAGACTGCCCCGTCAGCGCCAGGAGGCTGGTCGCATAGGGCGCCAGGCGCGGCAACAGATCGGTCGGGACGTTGACGTTGAGCCCGACCCCCACCACCAGGTAGGCGGGCCCGCCCGCTTCCATGCCTAACTCGCTCAGCATGCCGGCGAGCTTCCGCCATCCGGCAAGCGTCCTGCGTTCAGCAGCCTTGCCCCGAGTGACGCGATCAACGATAAGGTCGTTGGGCCATTTGAGACGCGCGGCCACACCCGTCTCTGCGCGCACGGCCGACACCAATGCCAACCCGCAGACCATCGTCGCCCGCGCAGCATAGAAAGCGAAGGGTTCCGGCGGTCGAAAAATAATCGATAGGAGCAGAGAGGTTCCCAGGGGGGCCTCCCAACGCCGCTGCAGGCGTCCTCTTCCTGTGATCTGCTCGTCGGCTACAATGACGAGGCCCTCCGGCGCGCCGCGTCGACCCGCCTCCAGGGCAAGGTCATTGGTAGAACCCACCTTGCAGTAGTAGTCGAGGGTCCGTCCGAACCGGCCTGTGCCGCGCCGGTAGGTCGCCAGAGCGTCCTCTTGAGAGGGTCGTGCCCCGATCACGGCTCACGCAATCCTGAGATCGGTCCGTCCTCGTCGAGCCAAGGCAACGCATTGACTGAGACGCCGTTCACCCACAGCTCCCAGTGCAGGTGCGGTCCGGTCGACAGACCGGTGTTCCCAACCGCGGCGATCTGCTCTCCCTGCGCGACAAGCTGCCCGACCTCGACATCGATGCGTGATAGATGCCAGTAACCGCTCAACACGCCCCACCCATGGTCAATGATCACCGCATGGCCCTGGACAATAAGCGGCTCCGCCAAGATCACCACCCCGGCCGCCGGCGCGAACACGGGAGCGCCGACCTCCCCCCGAAAGTCGGTGCCGCCGTGGAAGCTGCCAAACCCATAGCCGTAGGAACGGCGCGAGCCGAAGTAGGAGGTCACCGAGCCCTGCAGCGGGAAGCGGAACGGATAAGTCCAGTGGCGCACGGGGGAGCGCGTTTGGCGCAGGGCCGCGATTCTCTCGCGCTCCGCCTGGCTGAGCGCCGGATCGAGCAAGGACTGCCGGGAGGGCGGCAGGTCGATTCTTTCGTAGTCATACCGCCCGCCGCTCACCAGAAGCGGCAGTGGGATCGCGACCGGTGAGGTTGGTGGATCGGACCGGACTTCCACGGTCACCGTGTACCGCCCAGGTGCCGTCATCGTCGGTAAGCCTATCAAGCCGTAGTAACGCCCCTCAGCGGCGCCGTGACAGCTCTCGGCTTGATCGAGATAGCGCAGGACGCAGTCGACCGGCTCCGCCGTCTCCACGTTGACGAGGGCCGTCTGTCCCCGTATCACGGGCTGCGGCGCCAGGGAAAGATGGGTCACCGGATAGGGGAACTGAGACGCAGGGGCCGCAGCGGCGCTCAGCATCGATGCGCCGGGATCGGAGACTCCATCGGCTGTCTCAGGGATCAACAGGGGAAGCCCTTCGACATACGGGGTGGGATTGAGCCAAAGGAGGTCCCACAAGCGCACGTTATAGCGCACCGCCTCTTCGATGCGCGGGGCCTTCACATCGGTCGGTGGATCAAGCTCTCGAACTGCCAGCGTCCGCGGCAGGAGCAGGGACTGCCCGACGGGCAAACGCGTGGGGTGCAAGAGACGGTTGGCCTTCGCCGCCTGCTCCAACGTCACACCAGCCGCCCGGCTCAGCAGGAGGAGTTCCTCGCCCCAAGCGAGGGACCGCGCCTCCCATCCCAGGCCGGCGCAATCGCCTAGTCGCAGCGATTGCCCGGGGTAGATCTCGCCGGGGTGCTGGATACCGTTCTCGTGCATCAGGTCCCGCAGAGATACCCCCGTCCGCTCTGCAATAGCGGCGAGGGTGTCGCCGGGCTGCACGACGTAGAGGACCTCAGGTAGGTCTTGGCCCGCTCCGGGCGCAGCCTCAACAAGCCCCGCCCTGACCCCCAAGGCTGCGACGCCAAACAACAGCACCGCAACGACAATAGCGGGGAGTATGACGGCCCGAAAGGACCGCTGGGACATGTGCATTCTCATTCCTCGACGAGTTCCAAACGCAGCTTTTCGCCCTCCGAGACCCAGTCGACCAGCGCCGGAGGACCTTCAAGGAAATAGCTGGCCGGGGCGGAAGGTGCATAGAAGGGGCGAAAGGGATAGGCCACGACGCGGTCGACCACGATGCCCTCTGCGTTCAACCAGACGACGCCTATCGGGAAGAAGACAAAGAGCATATGAATAGCAGTACCAAGACGGCTCTCCCGGGGCTCCACGAACAACAACCCCTCACCCTCCGGCAACTCACGGCGGAACGTAAGGCCGCGCAACCGGCAGACGAAAGTATCGCAACGTCGCACCCGCAAGG
>JBNGDU010000261.1:0-3430 GCA_049975025.1 Anaerolineae bacterium | reverse complement strand
GCTTCGGGCGTGCGCTGGTCCTGTACCCGGTAGAATCGCTCCCAAATACGCATCTGCTCCTCCAGAGGGATCCCGACACCGGTATCGGCAACCCAGAGGCTCACAAATGAGGGCCGTTCACTCGTGCTGTAGATCGAGTTACACCCGACGCTGACCTCGCCGCCGGGCAAGCTGAACTTGATTGCGTTACTGAGCAGATTGTCGAGGATAATGCGAAGGCGATTGGGATCCGCCGCTATCACTGGCACCCCACCATCACAGACGACGTTCAATGAGAGGTGCCGCTCCTCCAACTGCTCGGCATGGTGTTTCACCGCCGCGTCGATCGCATCGGCAACGTCGACATCCTGGTAGGCCAATCCCAGACTCCCGCGCTCGATCTCGGCTACGCTGATAATGTTGTTCGTGAGCGTGGTCATCCGGGTCGTGTTCTCGCGAATTGAACCCAGGAACTGAGTCGTCACAGGCGGCAAGTCGCCAACCATACCGGAGAGCATCACCTCTGTATAGCCCTTGATCGCCGTCAAGGGCGTGCGCAGTGCGTGCGAGATACTCGCGATGAACTCCCGTTTCGCTTCCTCCGCGAGGTACTCCCGGGTCACGTCCCGAAGCACGGAGACGGTGCCGAGCCGCCGGTTCCCCTCCATCCAAACCGGCGCAGCATGGACGTGGATACGCCGGTCATCGAAGGCGAAGCTGGTTTCATAAGCCTCGGACAACCCGACGAGGACGCCTGGCGAGAGTTCGCCTCGGAGTTCGGGCGCCGCCAGCGTCTCGTGTAGCGTATGACCCATGAGCTGCTCTCGGCTCAGGCCCAGGATCTCCTCGGCCGCACGGTTCATGAGGATCAAACGAGCATCCGCATCCGATACGAGAATCCCTTCAGCCATGCCCTCAAGGATCGCCGTCTCTCGCTTCAGCTCGGTTTCACGCCTGTCGAGCAGGCTGGCCAACTCCTCGGCCTTCGCCGCAAGCGCGCGGTAGAGTCGCGTGTTCTCGATCGCCCCAGCGATGTGAGTGCCCATTGTGGTAGCCAGCTGAGCGTGAGTAGACCTGAAGGGATTGTCCTTACCATAGCGACAGACCACCAGAGCACCGAGCAGCTGCTGCTTATGCATCAAGGGCTGTAAGAGCAGGGATCCCGAACCCTGGCAAGCCATGAGGTCAAGCAGATCCCGCGCCTCCCCATCATCGCCATCGAGTCGGAAGGCCAGCATCTGCTGTTGTTTGGTACGAAAGACCTTCGCAAGGGGAGCATACGCCTCCATCGAGATCTCGGAGGGCTCGCGGACTTTTCGGTCGAGAACCTGATGGCGCGCCACGACGCGCAAACCACCTCGGCGTTCATCATCCGGGAGCACGATAAGCGCCGCGTCGGCGCCCAACGCCATCGCCACACTGCGGACGACATCGCCGAGCATTGCCCTCAGGTTCAAGCCCTCATCTATGAAGCGTGTGGCCTCGATCAAGAAGAGGAGTTCCTGTGTCTGTCGGAGAGCCTCGTTGCTCAAGCTGCGCAACTCGCTGCGATAGGTGTCTATGTCCTGGAGCACGGCGTCATAGAACGAGATTGAGAGCAATGGATAGGCGACGACACAGAGAATCCGTCCAATGCCCTCACCAAGGGCGACGGGGCTGCCCAATAGCGGCATCCCAAGAAGACCAAAGAGAGAGCCCACGCCCAAGATCAGAAGAATGAAGAAGAGAGGCGTGAGCGCATCAAGATGTCGTCGAGCGAGAATCGCGGCGCCCCCCAGACCGGCTAGCGTGGAGAGTCCATACCAGAAAACCGGCTGCCACGAGAGCTGTCGGTAGCGCTCAATCGGGCTCCAATCCGGGTTACCGGTTGAGCCGTTGCTCATCCAGAGGACCAAGCCGATCACCAGCAGCACGCTCCAAGCGCCAAGCAGCGCGGTGAGCTGTCCCCAAGTTGGTGAATGGAACCCCCACACCAAAAGCAGAATCGTCAGTGGCTCAATCGCGTAGAGTGCCGGCTGAGCCCAGACAGCTTCGGGGAAGATCGCGGACAGGCCGAGAGCAGCGAGCCGGGCGATAACGATACCGGTCATCGCCACTAACCGCGGCTTCTGGTCTTCCGACTTCGACTGCCGCCACTCGGCCCAGATAATGCCCGCCGTCGCCAGCAGTCCCAGGAGGACCAGAAGATGATACATCACAATACCGGGTGCAGTCATGAGTAGTGTTGGTAGATAGCCGATGCTCATGGTTCAGCTCCTGATCCGGACCGCCGATTATTCTGTCAAGACGACGCTACCGCAGTAGGTGCATTGCGCACGGTCGGGCTCCAACCACGCGACCTCGTCGGGGTGTAGCGGAGCGTAACAGGACGGACACTGGTTGGGGAGGCGTCCCCGGTGTTCACTAGAGCGCGGCGCCGGCGGCGAGGAGAGGTCGTCGACTGTGAAGCCATGCGCCGCCAAGAGATCATCGACCTTGGCGCGAAACGCCTCAGCTTGCTCCCGCGTCCCATGGCTGATCATCGCGTCAGAAATCCGCGCGACGAGCGGCATGACCACGCGGGGCATCCGCTGCTGGTCAAGGAAGGCTTCCAGGGCGTGCAAAGCTCTACCTTGCGCCTGACCGTAATCGCCGGCCTCGATATACGCGCGGGTGGCCTCGAGATCCATCTGAGCGCCGGGCCGAAGCCGCTCCTCCGCATAGGCTTCCTGGGCCAGTTTCTCGTAGATCTGCGCCGCACCAACGTAATCACCATCCTGGCGGGCTCTCTCGGCACGCACCAAGGCGCGTCGCACAGCAAAGGGCACCTCGGGGTTCTGAAGAGCTCGCCTGGGCCGACGAGGGAATCGTCGCCTGCGAAAGACCATACAACCTCCTTACGTCGCGCGCTCACAGGCCAACTCGGACGATTGTGCGTGCAGAGACGTCGTCACGGGCTGGACTCGGGCGTAAAGGGGACCGCCTCGGGCTCCCCACCAGTGGTAAGCTGTTCAACGCGCAACTCGACAGTGTCCAGCAGATGCTGACAATGGTCAGCCAGATCGCGCCCCCGCTCATAAAGAGCCAAGGTCTCATCCAGAGTGAGCCCCTCGCCCTCCAGCCTCTCCACAACCGACTCCAGTTCCACCAGTGCTTCCTCAAAAGCGAGGTCTTCAGTTTCTTCCATCGAGATCTCATCCTCCCAGGATCGCTGTCGTCATTGCCTTACAGTACTCGAATTATAATCCGGATCGTCGGCTTGTCTAAGTCCTGACTTGACCATTTGGAAGATCGTCATATAATAAATGCGATTGATCGACGCGTTGCGATGTCCGAGGGGGACGTCGTCAACGAGAGGAGGACAATATGGGTTGGCTGATTCTGATCATCGCAGCGATCGGGGCGCTTTTTGTGGGGGTAACCGTTTAGTAAAGTGAGCAACAGACGCTCTAAGCCGTTTCTAAGACAAATC
>JBNGDU010000260.1:0-10877 GCA_049975025.1 Anaerolineae bacterium | reverse complement strand
GAATTCGTCGAGTAGAAGGAATGGGTCGAGGTGGTCCAGGGCATTCGAGGCGATGCTCCGTCGCAGGCGCACGCCCGCGCCATCGACGACCTGCTGTGGCGTCACAATTCGCTCAATGCGTCGTAGGGTCTCCCGATTCTCTGTCATATCCTCAACTCCTGTGTCTTGCTGCTTGCGGGCAGACACATGGGCTCTGTTGAATAGATTAGTATCATAATAATATCGGGTACTTAGCCTGTGTCAAGGACCAGTTCTGTGTAGGGTAGCGGAATCGGAGTTGCACTGCGCAAAACTACAGGGAAGCTCCGTTAATGATCAGGCCCCGGCTCTAGAGCCGGGGCCTGTGGGCCACATGCTGCCAGCACAGAGTCTCGCGCGTTATCCTACGCTTCCTCGTGCTCTTTCTTCCTGAGCACGACGATCAGCAGGATGATGACCACGGCGGCGATGGCTGCGGGCAGCCAGGGCGGCATCAACGGGAGCTCCTCCGGCAGCCGCTCCGGTGGGACCTTAGCCTTGGACCAGTCAACGCCTCCCGCCTTGGCGCCGGTGGTGTCGACGTCGGTGAAATCCGCATCGGTGACGTCGATCCGCTTCATCGTAGTCGCTGTGAGGTCCGCGTTGGTGAAGTCGGCGCTCTTGAAGTTGCTGCCCGTCACCTTGGCGGCGGTCAGGTTCGCGTTGGTGACCACGGCGTTCTCCAAGTTGGTTCCCACGAGCTTGGCGTCGGTCAGATCCGCGTTCGACAGGTCAGCCTTCTCCAGGTTGACGCCGAGGATCTTCGCGGCGGCCATCTGCACGTTGCTGAAGATGGCTTTCGCCAGATTCACGCCCATGAAACTGGCCCCGCTTAGGTTGGCATTGGAGAAATCGACGGCTTCAGCATCCGCGCCGGCGAAAACGCCACCGCTCAAATCGGCGTTGGACAGATTGGCCTTCGTCATCTTCAGGCCGGTGAACTTCATGCCTGCCAGGTCCATCCCGCTCATATCGGCATTGGATAGGTCGCGGTCGGCGCCTATCTTCTGGAGGATCTCGCTCTTGGTTGCCATCTTGGTCGCCTCGGGTTGGGTCTCGGCCTCCTCTTCCTCGGGTGTTACCTCGACCTGAGTCACTTCCTCATTCATCTGGATCTCCTTTCATCATCTGGGCAGCTACGCATTTGGCTTTTCGATGGTCGTTTATCGGCAGCGCTTTGTATGTCATGAGCACCTCTGCTCGTGTCCAGGTCACACAGGACCCGCGCGCGCAAGACATCACGCACGCTGCCTATACCCTATTACGCAACCCAGGGCGAAAGGTTGCATGTGTCAGCGAGAAGACGGATCGTCGGAATCATCGGGCATACCGGTCAGGATCTCTAAGGCTCATTCCGCCATGCGGCGCACCTTACTGTGCGGATCGTCGAGCATGTTGCGTACCAACCGCTTCTTCTCGGGGTGATCCGCCCACAGGAGTGACTTGATCGCGTCGCGTCGCGCCCGGACGTTACGATCGACCAGCAGCTCGGCGAGGCGCGACCAGGCCGCCGGGTCATCGAACCAGCCGAGCATCAGAGCCGCATCGTGTTTGCGGTGATGCGTGTGGCTCAGCGCCAGCACCTCGTCCAGCGGTGGTGTGCCCGTGATCCAGTCGAGAATCGCAAAAGCTTGCTTGCGGACCCGTGGGTTGGGATGTTCGGCAAGAGTCTCGACCGCGGTCCGGGCGTCCTGTCCGATCCGGACCAGGGCTTCATCGACGGGCAGCGCTTGCCACATCGTCTTGGGATGGACCTCAATCCAACGCGTAAGAGCCGGCACGATCTCCGGGCCTGCGAGCTCCGCCAGATCTGCGAAGACCGAGCCGACCATATCGTCCGGGGCGATGGCGAGCAGCTCGGAGGGCGGGAGCCGCGCGCCGAGCCGCAGCAGTCCCTCAGCCGCGAACCAGCGGACGTCAGGGTCATCGTCGTGCAGCGCCTTCCGAAGCGCGAGTTCGGAAGCCGGTTCGCCCATCAGCATCAGCGCCCAGGCGCCGAGCTGACGTTCCTTGACGCTCGTCCGGTCCAGGAGTTCGGCAGCCGCTGACGCTGAGTTAGGGAATCGGACAGGGGATGCGTGGCGCTTGACAGCTGCTGTCGCCTCGATGTAGCCCCGGCCCTCGTTGGCAATTGGGTTGATCCTGTGGGTGCTCGCTGTCGCGCCCGTAGCAGCTGGAGCGGCGCGCGGCGGGTAGACCCGGAACTGCTTGTAAGAGGGTTTTATCACCTCGTCTATCAGTTCTTGGGCTCTGCCGTAAGCCTCCACCGGGACCCTCCGCCAGACGTCGCGGATCTGGGCGAGGTAGATGTTGGCCTGCCAAGGGCTGAAACTCGCGAGATCCTCCCGCCGCAGCGGCAGGTTGACGAGGCCGGTGTCCTCGTTGACGCTGTAGGGCATATTCGTGCCCGGTGGGCAGTGCCGGTCGTGCTCGTTGTAGAACTCATCGGCGCGCTTGTTCAGGAAGACCATCAGCCGATGATAGACCGCCTGGTGGCAGGTCGTCAGCGGCACCCCGTTCACCTCCGAAGGAAAGACCTCGGCCGGGATGACGAGATGGAGGCTGTGGTGGCCTGAGTACTTGAGCCAGTAGTGGACGCCGAAGTGCTTCAGGATGTCCATCACCGGCACCATAGCCTCGAAGCAGACCTGCCAGATGCGGGCGTCCTTCTCGATCACGAAGTCATAGCCCCAGAGGTGCTTGTCATCCCAGGCGTGAGCCGGCCTGTGCCGGGCCTCGTCGATGCGAAAATAGGGATACTCGGTGCGGTGGGGGTGCTTCTCCATCTCGTCCAGTGGGCGCAGGATCATAGCGCGAAGCTCTTCGGGGGCGTCGGTGTGGACCCAGCTTTGGCGCCGATAACCGGGCACGAAGCGCACGTGCCAGCGCCTCATTCCCTCGAGAAGCTCGTTGAGCACCTCGGGGCGGCTGTAGTAGTCTCGGATCTCGGCCACGGTGGGGCGCCGTCCTAGCGTGAGGTGCTTATCCACCTGGAACTCCGGGCTCGCGCCGCCCCGATCTTCGCGGGCTGTCACGTTGCCTCCTCCAGGCTCTCCAGCGTGCTGCGGAGGATGCTGCGCAGTCGTCCGTTCCTCTCGTCGACGGTATCCAGCGTTTCCTGAACCGCAGCCAGGGCGCGCGCTCCGAAGTGGGCGAGCGCCTCGGACGCGAGTCTGCGGACCTTGCCGTCGGGGTCGCCCAGGCATTGGACCAGGGGCTCGATAACAGCAGGATCCTGTGCATCGTCCAGCCCCCGCACCGCGCCGCGGCGTATGAGATGCTCCTCCCTGCCCAGCGCCTCGATCAGCGCTTCCACGGCCTCGCCAGTGCCGATGGCGCCGAGTTCCTGGGCGACAAAGGTACCGTGCCAATCCGTCATGTTCCTAAGGTCTTGGATGAGATAGGGGACGGCGCGTTCGTCCCGAAGCTCCCGCAGGAACTCCACGGCGGCGTCGCGCTCCTCACCTGCGGCCTCGAGTTGGGCTGCCAGGATCTCCCGACCTCGATCGTCGCCCTGCTGAGCGATGTAAAGGGCGGCGCCGACGTTGTGCTCCTCCAGCGCCATCTTCTGCATGGCTTCTGTCCCGGCGTCACCCAGCGCCTCCAGCACCTCCGTCGCCTGCATGGCGTTGTCTGGCAGCGCCTCGCGTAGGAACTGCTTGAGCGTGGGCAGATCCTCGAGGGTCGCAAGCTCCTTGAGCCCGCGCACAGCTTGGCGCCGGACGACCTCCTCGCTGTCGCCGAGGGCCTCGATGATCGTCGGCTTCGCCCGGGGCGCGCCGATGCGGCCTAAGCAGTGGACGGCGTAGCGCCGAGTGCGCAGCCTGTCGCTGCCCGCAGCCTCGATCAGCGGATCCACGGCCTCTTCGCCGATGCGATTCAGGCCCGCGATGGCCCGCTTCCGCACCTGGCTGTAATCATCCTCCAGGGCGTGGATCAGGAGTTCGGTGGCGCGCGGGTCGGCGAGTTCCGCCAGAACGGCGACCACACTGCGCCGGAACCGCCGGTGGGGGCTGATGGCTGCCACTAACATGAGATCCGTCACCTCGGGCCCTAGTTTCGCAAGCTGACGCGACTTCTCGGCTTCCTCGCGCTTATTCCAGCCGCCCAGGGCGCTCAGCATCTCCAGGGCGCGGATCTTCTTGCGGAGGCGCGCGCGCTGTGCCGGTGCTAGCCCCGTGACCTCCGCCGGTGCTAGCCCCGTGACCTCCGCCGGTGCTAGCCCCGTGACCTCCGCCGGTGCTGGCCCTGCGGCCTCTCTCACCGACTGGACGAGATGCCTTGCCTTATCCCAGTCTCCAAGCAACGCGCCGGTTAGGCAGGCGACGGTGAGGCGCACGTCGACAGAGCTCCTTGGATCCGAGATCAGTGTCTCAAAGACAGCCTCCCGAAGGGAGGGGCTCTGGGTGAGAAGGTAGGCCGCCCGGGCGCCGGTCTGGGAATAGCCGTCGAGGTGCTGCAGCGCCTCGACGGTATAGGGTAGAATGTCGTCGGCAAATCCGAGCAGCACGTCGGACGCCGAGACCCGGACGTATTCCTCTTCCTCCTTGAGCAGCGCCTCGAAGCCTCACTTGCTGATCGAACGACCGTGCAGCAAGTAGGCCTCGGCGGCGAGCCAACGGGCGTCCGGATCCTCTGAGGTCAGGCTCTCCAGTAGGGTAGACTCCGGCATCGGTTCGTCGCTATGCAGGAGCCGCAGAGCGGTGCCTAGGGGCCCATCCACCCCGGCTGCGGCAATTCGGGCGATCCGGTCGTGGTAGGTCGCCAGGATTGTATTCGATTGGGCGACTGCCGGGGTGCGCTCGGGGCTCTCGATCTCGGCGAATGGGTCCTGCTCCCCTTGGGATTCCAAGGCGGTGACCAGCGCCGCCAGGTTGCGCCGGCCGGTCCCGGTGCCCCAAATGTCCCAGGAGGCCGCCGGCACATCGACCAGGTGCAGGTTGGCCTGCCAAGGGCGAAAGGCCGGAAGACCACCGCGGTCGATCGGGAGGCAGACCAGGCCCGTGTCCTCGTTGAGGCTGTAGGGCATGCGCGTGATCTTGGGCAGATGATGAGCGTGGCTGCCGCTCCACCGCAAGAGCATGCCGGCCAGCTTACCGGACGCCTGCCCCCGGAAGCCTCGCGGCAGAATGTCGCCTGGGATCACAAAGTGGAGACTCCGGTGCCCGCTGAACTTGTGCTGATAGTGGACGTCATAACGCTCGAAGAGCTCGATCACGGCGTTGACGTCGTGAAAAGCGTCCCGCCAGGTCGGTAGGTCAGCCTCGAAGACGCAATCCATGTAGATGTCTCTGGGTGTCCCGCTTTGGGTGTCTGCGGCGTCGCCCTTCCACACCGATTGGTGGAACGCCGGGTAGTAGTCGGGCCGCGCGTCCGTCGCCACACCCGGAAGCGCCGACTCGATCTTGCTCAGGATCCAATCCCGCAGTTCGTCGACGGTACCGGCTTGCACCTCGTCCCGTGACCATCTGGGCTCCCAGTGCTTTTTGCTGGAGATCACGAGCACCACGCGGCGGTGTCGCGTCGTCGCCAGGAGGAAGCGTAGGAAGTTCTCTTGGGTGTAGTAGTCCAGGACCTCGCCCATCGTGGGGCGGCGACCTGGTGTTATCTTTGTCGTTGGTGTTCTGGGATCGTTCATAGGGCTTGCTCCATCATCTCCGCCGGACGCGCGATCTCGGCGTTTGTCGTTGAGAACTGCGCTTCGTAGAGCCGACGGTAGGCGCCCAGGAAGCCGCTCAGGACAAAGCTCAAGGATGCGGCGACGTCCAGCAGCCTGTAGGGCTTGACGTAGTGCAAGAAACGTCGATAGAGGTGCATCGTTCAGTATCCTTTCCGGTATGTCTATGCGGAAAGGCACCCGCGCGGAGACGCCGGGGCGGAGTTACTGCAGGATGGTGGGGTCGTTACGAGAAGTTGCCCAAGCCGTGGACATCCGCAGGCGCATCCACATCTCTGAGGGCCTTGGGAGCGGCCAGGAGACCGCTTTCCGAAGCGCACTCAAAGGTTGACAGGTGCCTTCGGCTGGAAAGGCATACTCCCGCAGGTTATTGCTTTTTTAGGGGCCAGCCGATGTCAGTATAGGTCGGGATGGAGAATTGTCAAACTTCGCAGCGACC
Source organism: Anaerolineae bacterium (assembly GCA_049975025.1). Taxonomy (GTDB): domain Bacteria; phylum Chloroflexota; class Anaerolineae; order B4-G1; family SLSP01; genus PWVB01. Next base: position 4,743 of record JBNGDU010000260.1, on the reverse strand, counting down.
CTAAAGGTGCAGCAGTAAGGTCTAAGCTCAGACAGACGTATCAGTAGGGGCTTTGTCGGTACCAGCACCTTTAGGGTCGCCGCCAGCGGCGTCCTGGCCCAATGGAGTCTGGCTTATCGGCTGCGCTACCAGACGTGGGCTTCGGCGGGCTGAGTCTGCACGATCTCCTCGTCTTGACCCGCTATCCTGTAGCGGCGCATTGGATGGATGCGAAGTCCGTAGCCCGTGTCCGCGGCCCATCTGGCCAGCTCTCGCAGCTCACGGAGCGCCTCTCTCATCCCGACGCCCCAGCGGTGACCGAACCGGTAGGTGAAGAAGCCTGGGTTCTCCTGCGTCACGTAATGCAGGATAGGATCCAATGCCGCGACAAGCTCTTTAGGCGCCGGGCGCTCTTCCAGGCGTTGCAGGGCTTCAGACGGGAAGTGCAGGTCGATCGTGAAGATGTGCATCAGCCAGGGCCTGTAGAAGAACTTACAGAGCGCATCGGCATGGCTGATCTGACGCCTTGGTGGGATCGAGACCTCCTGACCGGCGGCGTCGTAGGCTGTTAGCTCCAGTCGGAACCGCTCGTCGACGATCGGGGGGTGTTGGTTGCGATAGACCTCAGGGATCAGCGACTCGATGGCGCCCAGAATCTCGTTGGCGGCGGCCTGCAATGCCTCGCGCCGCGTCGCGCCGGGCGGCACCGTCACCGGCGGCAGCAGCTCGCCGACGTTCATCGTCAGGCGCGGGCGCTTGAACTTGAGCGTCGCGTCCAAGGCGCCCTCCACGCCGCCGAAACCGATGGGAAGGATGGGCGTCTTCGTGTGATAGCTGAGCCAAGCCACACCCCGCTTGGCCTCCATAGCACCGGGATCCCACACCCCGCCCTCGGGGAAGATGCCCAGGACGCCGTCCTGGTTCAGCACGCTCATAGCCTGCCGGAGGGCCTGGCGGTCGAAGTTCCCGCGATTGACGGGAATGAACCCGTAGAGTTCCGTGAGGACTTCCATCCACGCAGGCGGGGCGATGTCGCCGGCGCCCAGTAGCTCCATCGGCCACGGGGCGTAGACGACCATAAGCACGACCTCCATCGTCGCCATATGGTTGCCGACGACCAGCAGCGGTCCGTGTGACGGGAAGTTCTCGAAATCGGAGATCTCCGTCCGGGTGAGGAGTGGGACGAGCAAGCGCCCTGCTCCTCTGAGCAGGCCGCGGGGCAGGCGGCGTCGAGGGTACTGAACGGTGTCCGACGAATCAGGCATGGCTCTCCCTTTTCGTTTGAGCTATCGTCGTCCTATGATATGATTGCCAAGTCTGGGATCCCCGGATATCCGCTTATGAATCGGCCCAACTTGGTTGAGTTCGATGACCTCTAGCGGCAGCGGATCTTCTGGTGGCATACCACCTTACGGGAACCAGACGCGTCAAACACCGCTAGGAAGTGAGTGCTAAATCCCTCGACCTGACCAGGCTGAAAGCGGGTGTTCACAAAATCCTAGAAGGGGAAGTGGGTTAGCTTTCAACCCTAAGCTATCATAACTTATCCAGAGGTCAACGACGACCGGACTATGAGGAGTGTAGATGAACCGAGAGGTCCGCTGGTACGACTATATCACGATCAACATCTACTGGTTTGCGCTGACGTCACGGGCTCAGGTGCTCACGCCCCTGATCGTGCCGGTGTTGGTGCAGCGATTCGTCGGGGAGTCCGTCAAGGGGACCTACGTAGGCCGGATGCGGTTGTGGTCCCTGATGGTCGCCCTGCTGATGCAGGCCTTGATGGGGCTGCTCTCCGACCGCAGCCGTTCTCGGTGGGGACGGAGACGTCCCTTTATCGCCCTCGGCACCTTGGGGGAGTTGGTCATCTTCGCGTTGATCGGCGCGATCGCCGGGTTGGAGGGCATGACCGGCTATTGGGCGCTCTTCGCCCTCTACAGCATCTCGATGGTCTCCTCGAACACGGCGCACGCCGCCACGCAGGGCCTGATCCCGGACTTGGTGCCTGAGGAGAAGCGTGGACGGTTCTCGGGCGTCAAAGCGCTGCTGGAACTACCCGTTCCCTTGGTCTTTTCCTCCTTTGTGGTCGCACAGATGGTGGCAGCCGGCAACCTCTGGGGCGCGCTGATCGCGCTGATGGTCGTGCTCCTGGTCTGCGCGTTGATAACCATGGCGGCGCCTGAGGAACCGGTCACGGGAGAGGCGCCGCCGATGGATTGGCAGCCGCTCGTGCGCCTCGCGCTGATGACCGGCGCCTTCACGGTCGTCATCCTCGGCACGGGCGCCGTGGTGAACGCGACCTCGGGATGGATCGCCTCGCTTCCGAGCGATCTGGCCTCACCCATTACGGTAGCGGTGGGCGTCGGCGGTATGGCGATCGCCGTGTTGGTGGGCGTTTGGCTCAGCGTGTCGATAGGCCTCGGCGAAGAGGTCGAGGGCCATCGCTCCTTCACGTGGTGGGTCACCACCCGGTTGGCCTTCATGGTCGCGTCGACCAATCTCGCCGGCTTTATGCTGTACTACTTGCAGGAGCGTTTCGTCGGGCTCAGCGGCGAGGCCGCCGCCGGTCCTGCGGCGAGGGTGATGATGTTTGTGGGGATCTCCATCATCGTGACCGCAATGCCCGGCGGTTGGCTTTCGGACCGGTTCAGCAAGCGCCTGCTGGTGGCGATCGCGGGCCTGGTCGCCGCCGGAGGCACGTTTCTTATCCTGTTGGTCCCGTCGATGGGCGCATTGTATGTCGGCGGCAGCCTGATCGGCGCGGCGATGGGTGTTTTCTACGCGGCAAACTGGGCGTTAGGTACGGAGATCGTGCCGCAGTCCCGGGCCGGACACTTCCTGGGAATCTCCAACCTCGCCGGCGCGGGCTCGGGCGCGATCGGCGCTTACATCGGCGGTCCTCTCGCCGACGCCCACGGCTACGTGTTGCTCTTCACGATCTACGGCATCATGTTCATCCTGGCCATGGTACCGTTGTTGGGCGTCAAGGTGCCGCAGACGACGGATCCGCTGCGCGCGCAACCTGCCGTCGGGACAGCCGGCGACTGACCCAGCCTTGATCTCTGTAGCTTATTGGAGCGTTTGCCACGCGAGATTGAGGTGATGATGATATCCACAGGTTTACCTGAGGGATTCTCCGCTCGCCCGGCGACCCTGGACGATGCCGACGCGGTGGTCGAGTTGATCAACGCTTGCTCGATCGCGGACCGCGGCCATCCGACCACGGACCTGTCCGAGATACGCAATGATTGGATCAGCCCCTACTGTGACCCGCAGACGAACGCGCGATTGGTCTATGACGGCAAGGAGCTGGTGGGCTGTGCAAGCCTGTGGACCGAGCCCCCGTGTGTGACGATCTACGCAAGCGTGCGGGTTCATCCTGATGACAAAGGGCGAGGCGTCGGCACCTATCTCGCCCGCTGGGCTGCCGCGCGGGCGTGGAAGGCCGCTGTGTCGGTCGCCCCGGAGAACGCGCGAATCGCGATCCACCAGTTCAGGCCGGCTACCGACGCCGACAGCCGGGGTCTCCTGCTGTCCGAGGGGTATCAGGACGTCAGACACGGTTACCGCATGCTGATCGAGCTGGAGAACCCGCCGCCGTCACCGAGGTTCCCCGATGGAATTGTGATGCGGACCTTCGACCGTGAGCGCCACATGCGCGCGCTGGTTAGGGCTGAGCAGGAGATCTTCCGCGACCATTGGGGCTACGTTGAGCTCCCCTTCGAGCAGGATCTGGCGGCGTGGGAGCAGTGGATTGACAACGACGAGCATCACGATCCCTCTATCTGGTTCTTGGCGATGCGCGGTGAGGATATCGCCGGTGTCTGTCTCTGCCGGAGCTTTATGGTTGAAGATCCGGAGATGGGCTATGTGAGCTCCTTGGGTGTGGCCCGCCGGTGGCGACGCCGGGGGATCGGCCTGGCGATGCTCCATCACGCCTTTGGGGAATTCCACCGGCGTGGCAAGAAGCGCGTGTCCCTGGACGTGGACGCCGATAGCTTGACCGGCGCGACCCGGCTGTATGAGAAGGCCGGGATGCACGTGCAACGGGAATCGGTGACGTACGAGCTGGTGCTGCGCGAGGGCGAGGATCTGACGACACAGGAGCTCGGGTAGGTGGTTTCCGGTTTCCTTGTTGAAGAGGATTGTGGCGGTGGCCTCGTCCGCGTGTCCTGGGGATTCAAGAGACAAGAGAGAAGAGTCACGAGTCATGGTTGCGGGGTTATGAGGGTTCTCGTCGCAGCTAAGACGCCGCGATCGGGTGTGGGCGTGGCGGCGAGGGCGCTGCTTGATGGTTGAGGAGGTTCTATGATCTTGCGACGTCTTCTGGTTTCTGCGCTTGTTCTCGCTGCTTTGGCGGGTTGCCGCCGGCTAGGGAAGGCGCGGGAGCCGTTGGATCCCGAGGCGCAGGCAGCGCGTCTGGGGCGTGGGGTCAACCTGGGAAACGCCCTGGAGGCGCCCGAGGAGGGCGCGTGGGGGATGGTCATCGAGGCTGACTTCTTCGACCTCATCAGCGACGCCGGCTTCGACACGGTGCGCGTGCCGATTCGTTGGTCGGCCCACGCTGAGGAGCAGGCGCCCTACACGATTGACGATGACTTCTTCGCGCGGATCGACTGGGTTGTCGACCAGGCGCTCTCTCAAGACCTCAATGTGGTGGTCAACATGCACCATTACGAGGAGCTCTTTGAGGATCCCGATGCCCACACGGACCGCTTCGTCAGCCTGTGGGAGCAGATCGCGACTCGCTATGCCGATCGGTCC
>JBNGDU010000259.1:0-10920 GCA_049975025.1 Anaerolineae bacterium | reverse complement strand
CTCAACGCCCTGGCCCGCGCCCGCAACGGCTTCGACCGCAACGACTGATACTTGAAGCTTGGGACGCAGAGCTGGGTGTTGGATGTTGGATGCTGGGGCTAGACAGGCCTCTTGGGTAAAGTGGTGCAGCTACGGCTCGACCATCCGGACGTCAGTGATGCGCCACTCACCGTCGATGATGGCGAGGTCGACCTGGCGTGCGACGGGTGGGCTCCCCTCACCCCAATGCAGGTGGAGGAGCGCAGTGGCCTCGTCGCCGGAGACTTCCACGGCCTCAACCGAGAAGTCATTGGGCACGTCCTGTGCCAGCAGGATGGGATCCCCCCCGCCGGCCTGCATCGAACTCAACGTCTCATCGATCTCGTCGATGAACGCGGGCGCCAGGTAGGGGCTCGTGCGATAGGCTCTTTCGACCAACGGGTTGCCGGGGTAGCCCAAGTACCAACGGTAGAATCTGTTCACGACCTCCCCAGGCTCGATATCGGGCGTCGGAGCCGGCCAACGGCAACCGGCGAGGAGCACCAGACAGAGAAGAAGCGAAGCTGTTGAGTTCGTGATGTCACGCTTGCGAGCATTCATCCGTGTAGACCTCCAGATTCATTCTGCGCACGTCATTGGCGATGCAGCTCGTTAACGCTCTTGGCATGCTCCACCGGGTCGGCGACCGGGCTCTCCCACGTGACAACCACGCAGGTGCCCCGTCCAGGCGCCGTGTCAATGGTCAGATCGGCATCGATGCCTTGGGCGCGCTCCCGCATCGTCCCCAACCCGAAGTGGTCGCGCGGAGCCGCCGCGACATCGAAGCCCCGACCGTCATCGCAGACGCCAAGGTTGACCACACGCCGGTCGCCTACCACCATGGCGTGGAGGCTTATGGTGGCTCGGGTGGCGTTGGCGTGCTTGACCACGTTGTTGAGCGCCTCTTGAGCGATGCGGTAGAGCGCGACCTTGACATCGTCGGGCAATGAGGGCACGTGCGTCACGTCCAGGTCAAGCTCGATATCCGCCCGGCCCGCCATCGCCCGTCCTAACTGGCTGAGCAGCGTCTCCAGCTCTGCTTCGATCAAAGCGGACGGACGTAGCTCCATCAGCAGGCTGCGCATCTCAGACAGGGCGCCTCGCGTCAGCCGTCGGACGACCTGCAACTGGCGCTTGGCCTCCTCCGGCTGGGTCTCCCACAGATCGGGTATGACTTCCGCGATCAGGCTGGCGGTGAAGAGGGTCTGGCTCACGGCATCGTGGAGATCACGGGCCAGGCGATTGCGCTCGGCCATCGCCGCTGCAGCCTCGGCGTGACCGTAAAGGCGAGCGTTTTCCACGGCCAGGCCCGCCTGCCGACCGATGGCGGAGAGCAAGGAGCGCGCCTCTGCGGATAGCGTCCGCGGCACGCGGGTCGCCAGGTTCAGGACACCCACCACAGCATCCTTGGCGATCAGCGGGATACCGACCACGGCCTCAAGTCCTTCCTCGTCCAGCCACCGCTTGAGGGGACCTTCACTGTAGGCGACGACAGGGCGGACCACTACTTCAGCTCGCTGCAGCGCCTGGGCCGCCACGGCGTCGGAGGACAGAACCGCCCGGTCGCCGCCCACGTGGAGTACGGCAACCCGGCGCGTGAAGGTCTCGGAGAGCCCCACCGAAGCCACCAGCCGCAAGGCCCGTCCCTCCTCGTCAAGGCGAAAAGCAGCCCCAGCCTCCATGTCCGTGGCGGCCAGGGTGGCCTCCAGGGCAGCCTGCAGAACCTGCTCCAGCTCCAGCGAGCGGGTGACGACCGACGCGATGGTATTCAGCGTCGCCAGTTCCCGCGTACGGTCGGCCACACGCTCCTCGAGATGGGCGTAGGAGGCCTCCAGTTCGCGGGCCATCCTGTTGAACTGGTGCGCCAGCACCTCAACCTCATCACCGATGCGCATCCCGCCGCGAGGGTGCACCTCGATCGCCTGGTCGAAGTCGCCGCCGGCTACCGCCTCGGTCGCCTCGGTCAGCTGGACCAACGGTCGGGTGATCCGCCGCACCCCCACAGCCACGAGCACCACCGGAACCATCACGCCCAGCCCTAAGAGCACCAGCATAAAGCGGGTATAGGGGCGGCTGGTGCGCAGGATGGCCGACCAGTTCTCCTCGGTGACGAGCATCCAAGGAGTTCTTGGCACCGGGCTGAGGGCGGCGATGACCTCCTGCCCGTCCAACCCTTCCATCCGGCGTGCTCCCCAGGATAGGTCGTCCAGCATCTCCGGCGAGAAAGCTACGTCGCCCAGGCGATAGGTATCGGGATGGAAGATAACCACACCGTTGGCGTCCGTAAGGTAGGCCGTCTGCTGCCGACCAGACTCGTCGCCGGCGACGTCAGTCTGCCCCCCATCGTAATCAGGCCCTCCCACGTAGTACTGACGCCCGATGTAGAGCTTCCAGATGTCCTGGTAGAAGACGCTGGTCCTTACCGCATTCCGATCGACGCGGATCAAGCCCACCAGGGTCCCCTGTGGCTCCGGCGTTATCCCCGCCACAGAGTCGATAATCGGCCGATGAAGCGCGACGACGTCGACATCCAGCGCCCGGCTATGGAAAACGTTGCTGAAGTCCCGCGTCTCCTCGTCCAGAGGGATCTCATCGGGAACCAACCAGCGCAGATCACTGCCCTTGAAATGCGCCCGTTCGGGTACCCCCGCCGCGACCTCGCCATCGGCGTCGAGGACCACCACCCCGGCGTCGAACGTCGCCAGCGGGCCCACGGGCCACTGAGCCTCGAGAGCTTCCTGAAGAGCTGCCAGCGATCGATCGACGGCCTGAGCGCTGAAGGCGCCCAGCGCCTGATGGTAAGAGAGGAGTATCTCCGAGAGCTGATTCGCCAGAAGGCGGTTACGGTCGGCGTTGCGCTCCAAGACCAGCTCCTCGGTGACCCGCCGTGCCGCCGTGAAGGAGAGCACCGCGACGGCGCTCAGGATGATGGCCGTGGGAATGAGGAACCATAGGATGATCTTGGTACTCAGCCCGCCGCGCTGGGCTAACCAGGACTTGATAGACGAATTAGGACGCTGCCTGCGATGCACCTACCGCCTCCGCCACACTGTACCGCTCAACGCGAGCGACGACTACCAGGGATCGACTCACCCCCGGGAGGCTGCGATAGGGGGCCATTCCTGCTGACGGGAACTCCCTTGAGCCTCCCAGAAAGTAGCGAACCGAAAGATCACGGATGCTCAAAGTATACCGCAGACGAATCAGAGTAGAAACAGTGAAGCAGTGAGAGGCGCGTTCTGTCTTGGGGGGCGAGTTCACCTCAGAGTGACCAAACAGCTATCTTGTCTATCCCCCCCCGGAAAATCGTAGCGCGCCGCAGTGAGCTGTCAGGCGGTTTGATGCACGCAAACATTTTTGTTACATTATACGCTGAATACACTAAGAATCGTCTGAATTGCCAAGCTGGGACGACGGAGTAAACTTGTCTTTAGGAGACAAGTCCTTGATGAGTTACCCACACTTACACGTCCATTCCTATAACACGCTGCTGGGCGCCACGCCCTCGCCGGAGGCCCTGGCAGCCCGTGCGGCAGACGAGGGCCTGACGCATCTGGCGCTGACCGACACGAACGCGCTTTACGGGGCTGTGGCCTTTGACCGGGCCTGCCGCGCCGCGGGTGTCCAACCCATCCTGGGGCTCGCCGTCAGGGTGGCCTGGCCCGCCGATCTCGAACCGCTCCCCCCGCATCGGGACACGCCGCAGCAGCCTGGGTTGCTCATCCTGTTAGCGCACGCGCCGGCGGGTTACACGTCGCTTTGCCGGCTTTCGACGCGGATCCAGGGGCACGCGGACCGGGAGGAGAGGGCGCGTCAGGGACTTGCGCTCGAGGACCTGCGCGCCAGCGGGGACGGTCTCCTATGCCTGACGGGCGGGCGCCGCGGCTGGGCGGAGCGCGCTGTCCGAGCCGGCGAGATAAACCTCGCTCACCGGTTCATCGGAAAGCTCTGCGGCATCTATGGGCCTCAGCAGACCTTCGTCAGTTTGGAGCTCCACACACCTGCAGATCGGGCGGTCGCCGGGGCATTGGACGAGAGAGCTAACTTGCTGGGCCTGAACAGCGTGGCCGTGCAGCCGATCTACGCTCTGGAGCCCGACGAACACGCCCGGCTCCAACTGCTCGCGGCCATCGCCCACAACTGCCCCATCGGCGAGGTACCCGCCGACGCCCTCCCCGACGCCGGCGTCCGGCGCGTGGACCTCCATTGGCTAGGGCCCCGGGAGCTGGCGACCAGATTCGCCGACTTCCCAAAGGCCCTCGCCCAGACGCAGGTCATCGCCGAACGGTGCACGTCCGTGCTCCCCGACGGGACGCTGCGCTGGCCCACGCTCGACCTTCCGGACGGGCAGACACCTGAGGCGGTGCTGCGAGAACAGGCCCCGGCGGGCTGTCGCCGACGGTACGCCCCCGGCGCCCATGACGCGCTGCCCGACGCCATCCGGCAACGCTTGGATCAAGAGCTGGTCGCCATCGTCGAGCACGGTTACGCCCCGCTCTTCCTCGTCGTCGCCGACATCGTGCGCTACGCCCGAGCGCGAGACATCCCGGTGAGCACGCGGGGGAGCGTGGCCAACTCGCTGGTGGCCTATGCCCTGCGGATCACCACGGTGGATCCTGTCGTGCACGGCCTTCTCTTCGAGCGATTCCTGAGCCCCGGGCGCTCCGACCCGCCCGACATCGATCTGGACTTCTGCAGCCGGCGGCGGGACGAGGTGCTGGCCTATATCCGCCGGACCTACGGCGAGGACCGTGTGGCGCTGGTGGGGGCGATGAGCACCCTGCGGCTGCGGTCGGCTGCCCGGGAGACCGCCAAGGCCTACGAGTTGGACGCCCAGCAGACCCGCAAGCTGATCGCCGCCCTACCCGACCGCCGTCATCCGCGCGAAGGCCCGACGCCCTCCCAGGAGGAAGTCATCGCAGGCCTGGGCGATCCCTGGCTGCAAGATGCGGCGCGGGCCACTTACAGCATCGCCGGTTTCCCGCACCACCTGAGCATCCACGCCGCCGGTCTGGTCATCACGCCCGGGCCCCTCACAGACCTGCTGCCGGTTCAGATGGCGCCCAAGGGCTATCTCACGACCCAGTACAACCACGGCGACACCGAGGCGATCGGGCTGCCCAAGCTGGACCTCCTGGGCATCCGCGCTTTGACGGTCCTGGCCGATGCAGCGGAGCGCATCCGGCAGGAGGCCGCACGGACGGCTAAACCGACGAGCGCCCCGGACGCGGAGGACGCGCGGGCGCGAGGCGCGCGCGAGAACCAAGCCGGCTATGGAGCTGCCGCTCCATCCCGCGACTTCCGGCTGGACGACATACCACCAGACGATCCCGCGACCGGCGATCTCCTGGCCCGCGGCGACACCGTCGGCGTCTTCCAATGCGACTCCGTGGGTGCCCGACGCACGCTGCGCAAGCTCAAAGCGCGCACGGTGCAGGATCTGGCGGTGGCCAACGCCTTCTTCAAGCCGGGGCCCGCCACCGGAGGCCAGGCCGACCTCTTCGTCCGGCGCTACCGGGGTGAGGCCGACACCCACTACCTGCACCCGGCGCTGATCCCAATCCTGGCGCCGACCAAGGGCGTGCTGATCTTCCAGGAGCAGGTGCTCCGGGTAGCGACCGAGATCGCGGGGCTGAGCTGGGCCCAGGCCGACCATATCCGCCGCGGGATGAGCAAGATGCAGCCGGAGGAGATGTCTCGCCTGCAGACCGTCTTCGTCGAGGGGTGCCAGCGCCCTGGTGGACCCGGCCTTGACGCATCACGGGCCGCTCAGCTCTGGGAGCAGGTCGCAGCCTTTTCGGGCTACGGCTTTAACCAGGGACACGCCACGGCCTACGCCGACGTGAGCTACCGCTCGGCCTATATGAAGGCTCACCATCCCGCAGCCTTCTTCTGGGCGCGCCTGCGCAACTACGGCGGCTACCACCACCCCGCGGTCTACATGGCCGAGGCGATGAAGCTGGGCATCGAAGTACGACCGCCTCACGTGAACCACAGCGAAGCCGGGGTCACGCTGCACACCTCCCCCATGCGACAAACCAAAGACGTAGACGGAGCACGCGTCTCAGTTCCTGAGGCGCGGGCCGAAGCGCGCACAGGGAACCGACCGGTGCTCTGGTTGGGGCTGGGACTGGTGCGCGAGCTGCGGCGGCGGGCCGTATCGGACCTGGTCGCAGCCCGCGAGATGGGGCCTTTCACCGGCTTGCGCGATCTGCTCCTGCGCGTGGAGCTCCACCCGAAGGAGACCATCCATCTGATCCGGTGCGGCGCGTTGGACGGCTTGGGCCGCAACCGCCCCACGCTGGTGATCGAGGCCCAGGAGATCGAACGGGCCGGCACCGCGCGCCAGATGACCTTCGATTTCGGCGTGCCCGAGGCGCCGCCCGCCACCTTCGCGCAGCGTCTGGCGTGGGAGCGCCACCTGCTGGGCTATCCCATCGACGTGTTAAGGGACTGGATCCCGGTACTACGCGGGCAGCGTGCTGTGCCGGCGACGCTCGCCGATCTCCCGCGCATCCGAGGTCAAGCGGAGGTCGTGGCCGTCAGGCTTCCCGGCTGGCACCGGCGCGGCTTCGCCCTGTGGGACGGCGACAGCTGGTGCATGGCGGTCACGGAGGGCAGCCGCGCCTGGCCCCCCACCTGGACGCCCGCCGTGCTGCGAGGTCACTGGCGCTCCGACCGATGGGGCATGGGTTGGCTGGCAACGGACAACTGGGATAAGATTACAGACGAACAAGACTGACGCCGGAACTTACGCTTCAAGACAGAAAGGAGAGCCGGATGAAAGCGATCGTCAACGGAGATGTCTACACACCCGATGAGGTTCTCACACCGGGTTTGGTGCTGATTGAGGGTCAGGAGATCGTGAAAGTTGCGCCGGAAGGAGATGCAGAGATACCGCCCGGGGCCGATGTGATCGACGCAGACGGAAGGGACGTGGTGCCGGGCTTTATCGACGTCCATATGCACGGCGCTATGGGCCACGACTCGATGGGACCGGAGCTCGATGACGTCATCCGGGAGCTTCCCGCGTTCGGCGTGACCGCGTTCCTGGGAACGACCCTGACTCTACCGGAGGACGAGACCCTCGCCGGCCTCCGGGCGATGGCCGAGGTGCTCGAGGCGCCGCCGTCGGGGGCACGCTGTCTGGGCATCCACCTGGAGGGGCCCTTCCTCTCGCCGGAAAAGCCGGGCATGGCGACGTCTCAGTGGTTCGAGCCCTTCAGCTGGGCGACCTTCGAGCGCCTCCAGGCCACGGCGGAGGGCCATATCCGCCTGGCCACCTTCGCACCGGAGCAAGGCGAGGGTATGGACGCCATTCCGAAATTGGTCAGCAGCGGCGTCGTGCCGGTCGTCGGGCACTCGGCGGCGACCTTCGACCAGGTCGCAGAGGCCGTGGCGTTGGGGCTCAACCACGCCACCCACACCTTCAACGCGATGCCTCCCCTTCACCACCGGCATCCCGGCGTTCTAGGCGCCGTGCTCTACTTCGAGCAGATCGTGGCGGAGCTGATCGCCGACGGCATCCACATCCATCCGGCGGTGATGGCCATTCTGCTGCGCGCCAAGGGGATCGATCGCGTGGCGCTGGTGAGCGACGCCGCCCCCCTTGCCGGTATGCCCGAAGGCGCCTACGAGTGGGAGCACAAGACCATCTACGTCAAGGATGGGTCCTGTCGCCTGGAGGACGGGACCATCGCCGGCGCCCACGCGCTTCTCGACACGGGCGTCCGCAACCTCGTGGAGTTGGTTGGGCTTCCGCTTAACGAGGCGTTGGTCCCCGCGACACGGGTGCCCGCCGACGTGTTAGACGCCAAGAAAGGGCAACTGACCCCGGGCTACGACGCCGACATCGTCATCCTGGACGAGACGCAACATGCGCTGCTGACGATAGTCGAGGGCGACGTGGTCTACCGGAGGTGACGGCTGCGACCAGGCTTTGAGCCCCACGCTTCCGCAACCACCTTCGCTCGCAACCAAACGCCGCCAGCGACAGCCTCTCGAACACAAAAAGCTCAAAGCCCCCGCGGCTGCAACCAGGCTTTGAGCCCCCCGCCGCCCCGGCCTCTTGCGCTCGCCAACGTGCTCGGCCCGCGGAGGCGTCCTGGATCCAAGCGGCTCAAAGCCCCCGCGGCTGCGACCTACGAGTTCGACGTACGTGGACCGCTAATGCGTCCGGGTCACCTTGCTCAGGTCGCGGGGCTTGTCGGGATCGAGCCCCTTGGCCAGCGCCAAGCCAAACGCCATCAGCTGCCCGGGCACCACGGTCACCATCGGGGAGACCCACTCCGGAATGCCGGCGGGCAGTGCGAAGCGATTATGCGCCAGGGACAGGGCTTCCGACAGCGCCGAGAAGACGACTAACTCCGCGCCGCGCTCGCGGAGTTGACGCAGCAGCTCCACCAGCTCATCAGCGACCACACCCTCCGGTACGGCAGCGATGACCGGGAAGCCGCTCTCTATCAAAGCCACGGGACCGTGCTGGAAATCGGCCGAGGAGTAGGGCTCCGCCAGCACATAGGTCAACTCCTTGAGCTTCAGCGCGATCTCGTAAGCCGTCGCGTAGTTGTAGCCCCGACTGATCACGACGCAGGCCTCCATGTAGCGGTACCTCTCGGACGACGTGATGATCGACGGAGCGGATGCCGTGACCTCCGCGACGTAGTCCGGCACCTGAGTTAACATCTCAAAGCGCTGCTCATCCTCCGCCAGCGCGGAGCTCAACATCGCCAGCGCCATCAGGGAGGCTGTGTAGGTCTTAGTCGCCCCGACGCTGACCTCCTGACCGGCGTTGAGATGGATCACGTGCTCCGCCGCCTCGGCGAGGGGCGATCCGAGGGTGTTGGTGATCGTCAGCGTGGGGGCCCCCTGCTCTCGCGCCTCGCTCAACACCCTCACGATGTCGGGCGTCTCCCCGGACTGGGAGATCCCGACGACCAATGCGTCGGAGACGACAGGGGGATTCTCGTATTGGGTGAAGAGCGAGGGCGTCGCCAGGGCGACCGGCAGGCCATTGAACGCGCCGAAGAGGTACTGACCATAGCGCGCGGCGTTGTCCGAGGTGCCCCGCGCCGCGATCATGACGTAGCGCGGCCTGCGCGCGCGCACGGCCTCACAGACCTGCTCGACGTTGGCCCGCTCATTTTGCAGCAGCCGGCGCAGCACATCCGGCTGTTCCAGAATCTCCCGCTTCAGGGTTGACTCGTCTTTCTTTGACATACAGACTCCTTATCCTAATCCCGGTGCGACGCACCTCGAACGCGACCTCTCCCATGGTTAAGACACGTCACGTCGAAGACCCTAAGGGTGCGGGGCTCACCTGCACCCTAGATGTGACGTGAGTCGATGAACCTAATACCACCCGCACCCTTAGGGTCTGTTCCTCGCACTACGACAAAATCAGCTCGTCCAGCGTGCGCTTCGGGACGTGGTGGACGTCCTCCTCGTCGCGCCAGTAGTTGATGCTGCCGCCCTCCTCGAGATCATCGAGGACGACCTTCTCCGCAGGCTTGCCCAATGCGAGCACGAGCAAGATCTCGTACCGCTCAGGGATATCGAAGAGCTCCCGCAGCTTCTTGCGATTGATGGCGCCCAGCATGCAGCCGCCAAAGCCCTTGTCAGCGGCGCCAAGCATCATGCTCTGAGCCATGATCCCCTCGTCGACGCCGAAGTTCTTGCTGATCTCCGTGTCGCCAAGGAGCATGATATACGCCACAGGGCGCTCCCCCTCCCCCGGACCCGGCCAATCCGGCAGGGCGCCGGCCCAGGCCAGGCACTCGAAGATCCTGGCGTTGTCCTCGGCGTCGTTGAAGAGCTTGAACTTCAGCGGCTGACGGTTCGCGCCCGACGGGGAAAACCGCGCCAGCTTCACCAGCTCTCTCAACGTCTCCATCGATATCGGCACCGACTCGTCAAAGCGGCGATAGCTGCGACTCTGCTTAACCAGATCTGTGAACTCCATCATGACCGGCTCCTTTCATACTGAATACCTTGACAACGTTTCATGCTTCACTGCGCGCCTTACCAGGACAAGCTGTCCGTTCATAGCAGGCGCGGCCCCCATGCCGCGGGGCTACACTGTGGGCCCACACCGGCAGTGGAGCATGAACAAACGGCACTGAAGTGCCTACTACAAACAGGGCGCCCTTACGCAAGACGGATTGCGACGCGAGCCGAAGACTCTTGACTTTTGACTCTTGATCTAGACGTCTGACGCGATATCCACAAACACCTGCGAATCAACAGCGCTCAGGTGCCTGGTAGAAGATCTGCACAAACCACATATGGTCAGCGCATGGCCGCGACTCTCACGCCTCAAAGCGGTCGAACTGCGGCAGATAATCCCTGTTCTGCTCCAGCATCTCGTTGACCATCTCCTTGATCTCGGCCAGCGAGAGCACAGCAGCGGTGAGCGGGTCGTAGGCGACGGCCTGGAAGACGAGGTGTGGATCCCCGGTCAGCGCAGCCTCGACAGCCATCTCCTCCGAAGCGACGGTCACCTGATTGAGCGGCGCAACCGACGGTGGCAACGCGCCGACGTGGATGGCGTGGAGCCCCCCGCGGTCCGCGTAGACCGGCACCTCAACACACGCCCCCTCCGGCAAGTTGGTGATCAGGCCGGTGTTGGACACGTTGCCGTTGAACTGGAAGGGCTCCCCGCCTTGCAGCGCGTTGACGATGTAGGCGGCGTATTCGTGGCCCCGGTGCAGATCCAGAGCGTTGGGATCGTCGAGCCAGGCCTGGATGTCGTCCTTCCAGGTATCCGCACGCTCACGGTAGTTGTCGAGGATATAGGCGTGCTTACCGGGATTCCAACCCGTGCCGTGCGTCGCGTACTTCTCGATCAGGTCGGCGCGCTTGCGGAACCACCAGTTGTACTCAGAGTTGTGCCCGCTGGACTCG